>CALRKH020000005.1:0-60676 GCA_943367855.1 Asaia bogorensis
CCTATGCCGACGAGATATTCTCTATGCTCATGGGCGATGAGGTACCACCACGTCGTCAGTTTATAGAGACACACGCCAAGTACGCTAAAATAGACATCTAACACATACTCGAAGGACGGCTCATTAATTGCCGTCCTTCGTTTTCTTACTCTTCTTGCGCCTGCCCCACCATATCACAAAACCCGTTATCGGCAGCGATGCTATTACCAAACTCGCCAGGCAGGCCAGCACCTTCCCCGGCAACCCTAATATCGCCCCCACATGTATATCATAGTTCATCCGCATCACCTTATCCGCATTGGTTGCAGCATCATACCTCCCCCACATATGTTCCACAGGCAGCTCCTCCAGCGTATACTGGTCATAAAATGTATAGTCAGTTTTCCAGTAAGTTTTGCTATCAGGGTTCACAGCCACCTCTATAGCCGCTGCGCTATCATGCGGCACATGTATCTCTATAGTGCCATTAGCAGGCAGGTCGCCAGCCACCTGCAGCCATATTTTGTCTATAGCAGCTGCGCCCTCATTAGCCGCTCTTTTACCACCCGATTTCGGCTCCCTATATACAGTTTCTTTCTGGCCACGCAGCACACCTTTATACCACACATTACTAAACCATTCAAATCCCCACACCAAGCCTGTTATAGCAAACACTAGTGCCAGCACCAACACATAAAACCCTAATACATGATGCAAGTCATAATTCTTCCTTCTCCATTGCGCATCCCATTTTATCCTGAACCGTTGTTTTCTGGCTCCTTTATTTTTGGGCCACCACAGCACCAGGCCACTCACCACTACCACCCCAAATATCAAGGTTACACTAGCCACCAGCACATGGCCTATCTTAGGTGGCAGCCACAGATAGTAGTGCCCATTCAGTATAAATCTAAAGAAGTCATTACCCTCGTCAGTCACTTGCAGCACCTTGCCACTATATGGGTTCAGGTACACAAAGTGATAATATTCAGCACCATCTTTATAGAATATAGCTTTTGCGGCTCGTCCACGCTGCCCATACATTATAGCATGCACCTCTTTGTTGGGTAGTGCTGCTTCAGCTACATGCTGCATACTGCTCGGGGGCAACACTGGCCTATCCTCCATGGCTACTTTTCTAAAAGGCTGCACAGCCTCTTTTATCTCCTCCTGAAAAGCATATATACTTCCCGTCAGTGCTATTATAAACACTAGCGGCCCGGTTATTATACCGAGCCACAAATGCATCATTCCAACAATTTTCCTGGTCCTTGTCATTAAAATCTATATGATACCGATAACCTATAATTTCTTGGAGCCTCCGTTTGCCAGTTATAAGCACTCAACCAGCTATAGTAAGAGCCAGAGTATAAGTATTCATTAAGCAGATTAAAGGCATTAAGCGTAATTCTCATTTTACTATGTTCCCAAAACAATCCACCATCTACTTTAAAATAGTTATCCAATGTTTGGTCAGGGTTCGGAGATGGCTCCCAATAGGTAGCACGGTCTCCCAGCCAGGTGCAGCCTGCAGCTACTCCCAGGCCTTTCAGCGCCCCCTGTTGCAGTTTATATGTCAGCCATACATTGGCTGTGTGTTTGCTAAATCCCGGTATTATATCCCCTTCCTTCACACTAGTCACTCCATCTGCCACTTTCAGCACCTTGGCATCTGTATATGCATAGTTGGCTACCACATTCAGTCCTCTTGCTATTGTGCCTCTTATATCCAGCTCTGCACCTTGGGCTACTTTTTGTCCCAGTTCTATGCTAAGTCCAGCTCCTGGCGATTGTGTAGGGTCTGCTATAAGTTCATTGTTCTTCAGTATCCTATACACTGCCACTGTCGATTGCCACTTGCCACCCATCCACTCACGCTTTGCACCTACCTCCATATTGTTACCAGTTATTGGGCGCACCTTACTTCCATCTGTTTTTATACCCGTTTGTGGCACAAAAGCCTGATCATACAATGCATATACTGCTGTTTGCTCATCAGTAGATACACTGAGGCCTACTCTCGGTGTCACCCTTTTTGCTTTGTCCGCAGCAGCACCATACACCGACTGGCTAAGGTCGGTATATCTACCAGCCAATGTCAACCTTGCTTTATTCTCAAAAAAGCCTAACTCATCTTGCAAATAAATGGACGTATATTTTTGGTCTACTATGCTACTGGCTTTTTGTGCACGCACTTCCAATGATGTCGTACGGTCAAACTCCGGATACCCCATTACTGGCGTTCCCAAATTTGGATTCATCGGGTCAAATTCCGCACCAACTGAGTCCAAATTGTAAGACTGTCCCCAATCTGCCATGTACGCTTTTTGAGTTATGTCCAGTCCTCCAAGAATTCTATGATTGATGCCACCAGTTTTTAGTTTGCCGTTTACAAACATCTGAGCCATATTCATCTCACTATGAGCATCCCATATACTTACACTTCTTATCAGTTTGCCTGTTGTGCTGTTTACACTGCTTGGCCACATCGAAGACCCTACCTGATCATATATAAAACGAGTTGCCTGCGCTGTCAAAGACCAATCTTTATTGAAGTCATGCTTCAATATCGCATAAAAGCTGTGGTCATTAATAGTAGCACCAGGCAGGCCTGCCGATAATTGTGTAGACGCTACAGGCAGTGTAGCAAAACCAAATGGAGAGAATACATAGTAAGAGCCCACATTACTCATGTTGGCTTTTTGATAGTTGTATTCTAAGGTCAATTTTGTTTTGTTGTCTATTTGATAGCTTATTACTGGCGCTACAGTGTAGCGATCGTTATACTCATTTGCTCTGAACGACCCTTTATTTTGTGCAGCTGCATTTAGCCTATACAGCAGCTTGCCGTCCTTACTCAATTTACCATCAAGGTCTATAGAGCCTCTATACAAACCAAAACTTCCTACAGTTACATTTGCCTCACCTTTGGTAATACCAGTTGGCTTTTTGGTCACCACATTATATAAGCCGCTAGGGTCTCCGTTTGCTATCATAAAGCCAGCTGGCCCCTTCACAAACTCAATATTCTCCACAAAACTCATATCTTCAGTCAGTGGCCCCCAGTAAGAGTTCACCACATTGAAACCATTCCTGAATGCTTGTATCTGCGAGCCTCTAGCAGTAATGTTTGTGTACAAATCCCCCCAGTGCTCCACTCGCACAAGACCACTCACATTTCGCACCAATCCATCACTCATGCTTATCACTTGTTGGTCCTTTAGCACCTCTTTGCTCACCACTTGCACGTTCTGCGCCAGTTCCAGCAACGGAGTTTGCAATCTAAGACTGGGAGAGGTTTTTGTTTCATTATATCTGCCAATATTGCTCGTCACCACCACCTCGTCTAGCTTAGCTCTGTCTTCTACAAGTATTAGATCTGCGGTCGTTACTACCCCTTCGTTTACAGACACCACTTTTTCGTCTGCTTTCACACCCATCATCGCCACCACTACTGTATATGTGCCTACAGGCAATGCTTTCAATTGATAGTTCCCTTTTTTATCGGCCGATGCTCCATAATTGGTTCCCTTTAATGCTACCTCCACATATTCAGCTGCTTGGTTATCCACAGTCTTAATAGTCCCTCTTATTGTTCCTGTCTGAGCCATGCACACTACATTGGCGGTTATGCTACCCACTAGTAAAATATACTTCATCTTATCTTTCATTTTTGCGGTGCAAAGCTATCCCCCAATATCCCCAGTCATTTTTAAAGACGGGAAAACTCTTTTCACTATCAGGAATATTATTTACCCTAAAACATAATTTTCAGAAATACTTACAATTGCCGCTTCACTCAAAACAACGATATTTGCATTCCATGAAAAAGTTGCTGTTTTTACTGTTCATACTTCATTTCAACATTTCTAAAGCTCAGCTTACCGTCGACTCTGCGAAAACAGTAATGACGGTAAAAGAAAAATCTGTAACAGGCCTTAAGTCTATTACTATCTATAAGTCATTTGTCGAAGGGAAAGGTATCAGGCACCAGGCAGTTTATTTGCCCGTAAGCGAGAGCACAGAAGTAGAACCTGAGCAACTCAATTTATCCATTGCTTCAGAGCTACCTACCATAAAGAGGCTTTTAGATGCCTCTATTGGCAAACGAAACTTTAATCTTTCTCGATTTGCATTCAATATATTGCCCTACAACGACCTATGTGCCAAGCTCGCCGATATATACGCCAATGCTGCTGAGTGGAACGCTTATCTCACCAAAAACCCTGACCGAAAACGAACAATCTCCTTATTAGATGGCACAGAAATTACAGAAGTCTCGTTCGATGAAGACCTAGCCAAAGCCATTCTTGATAAAAGCGATTTCCTCAACCAATTAAAAGCACTTTTTGCCCCCTATGGTTACACTATCACCGTAGGCGGCTTCCCTTACGACCATCAAGAGATACTTTCAGTAGACAAGTTAAAGGCTTGTGGCAAAAACACCACGCTCTTTGTGCCAATACCTCATTTCTATTTTAACCTCACTAAAATCACCAAATAATGGGCAGCTACAGCATTGGGGAGGCGCTAAACCTTCTCTTCGAACGGTCAAACTGGAAATCTAAAGTCGTTGCAGCCAGAATGAGCTCCGAATGGGAATTAATAACAGGCAAAACTATTGCTCGTTACACTAAGGCCGTTAATATGGAAGGGAAAACCTTAACTATATTTACTGACGTAGCAGCTTTGAAACAAGAACTGCACTACGGCAAAGAACAGTTGATACAAAATATCAACGAATATTTTGGAGAGAGAGTCGTAGAGCAAATTTTGGTTAAGTAGCGCTTTTATTATTCCCACTCATTCGCATCACTGCTACATACAAAAACCACCCTAGCAGCACCCCTATAGTGTCTGCCACCCAGTCCATAAACTCCATACTACGCCCCAGCATCACTAGCAATCCTTGTAGCAACTCTATTACAGCTCCATAAACAACGCCAGATATTATTACCAAAGCCACACTCCTCTTGTCTTTTATTTCTATTCGCCACATCCACAAAAACGAATAACCTCCAAACAATATAAAGTGTGTCCATTTATCTACTAATGGTATCTCTACTTTCGGCACACCGCTACTCGGCATCATACAACCCACCAAAATAAGCAAGGTCCACAGCGGTGCTGCGAACCTTGCAAACTTATTACGATGAGAACCTTCGTGTGAAATGTTCTTTATCAATTTTTATGCTCCTATCAGCTGTTTGTATGCCGCCACATCTAGTAGTGCATCCACATCAGCTATATTATCAACAGTCATCTTTACCATCCAGCCTTCGCCATATGGATCTTTATTCACTTGCTCCGGACTAGACTCCAATCCCGCATTTACCTCGTTAATTGTACCAGCTACTGGCAGATACAGGTCCGATACTGTTTTTACCGCCTCAACAGTGCCAAAAATCTCATTGGCCGATAGTGCCTTACCTACGGCACTTATATCTACAAATACTATGTCGCCCAACTCTTTCTGAGCGAAATCTGTGATGCCTACTGTGGCAACATTGCCTTCAATGCTGATCCATTCGTGATCCTTAGTGTAGCGTAGTGTAGCTGGAAATTCCATTATTGCTCTATTTTGCCTTAAAAGTAAGGAAAATTATCAAACAGGTGAAAATGAGGGGGATTATTAAGCATTCATCATCCCTATCTTTTTATCCTATCATTTTACATTACTAACTTCACAGGGTATATCATAAACAGACAATGAAATATTTACCATTACCTTCCAAGCTATACGAGCAAAACAGACAACGTTTCATCAAGAAGATGAAACCAAATTCACTGGCTATTTTCCCAGCTAGCCCCACATTCCCCAAAAGCGGAGATGGCACTTACGGCTACAAACCAGATGCCGATGTGCTCTGGCTCTCTGGCATAGTACAAGAAAAATCAATCGTTATACTATACCCCGACAACCCCGACAAAAACATGCGCGAGGTGCTCGTGTTACTAAGACCAAACGAACTACTGGAAAAATGGGTCGGCCACAAATTGCGCAAAGACGAAGCTACCAGCATCTCTGGCATAGCCAATGTGCAGTGGCTCGACGGTTTTGATGCTATGCTTCAGGTAATGATGAATGCAGCAGACACCGTTTATGTTAATACCAACGAGCACAACAGGCTTGATACCGAATTGCCCCGTACAGACCTCACTTTTGTTCACGACCTCATGAAGCGATACCCTGCTCACACCTACGACCGTGCAGCCCGTATCATGAAAGAACTGCGTGCCATAAAAACCAAAGAAGAAGTAGAAGTTACCAAACAGGCTATCGCAATCACTGCCAAAGCTTTCGATAGAGTGCTCAAGTTTGTGCAACCCGGTGTTATGGAGTACGAGATAGAAGCAGAAATAACACACGAATTCCTGCGCAACAGGGCTACAGGACACGCCTACGGTTGCATCATAGCTTCTGGCGACAGAGCCAGAACCCTACACTACGAAGAAAACAACCAGGAGTGTAAAGATGGAGAACTATTGCTCATGGACTTCGGCGCAGAGTATGGCAATTACAATGCCGACCTTACCCGAACTATCCCCGTAAATGGCAAGTTCACCAAACGCCAAAAGGAAATATACAATGCATGCCTGGCAGTGCATAACCATGGCAAGTCAATACTAAAACCAGGCATTCAATTTCAAGATTATGTCAAGAGCATCAACGCTGAGATGGAAAAGCAACTGCTCAAAGTAGGGCTCATTTCCAAAGCCGACATCAAAAATCAAGACCCCGACAACCCTGCTTTCCGCAAGTATTTTTACCATGGTGTGTCTCACCATCTTGGCTTGGTAGTGCACGATGTTGGCTCATACACCGATGCTGTTAAAGAGGGCATGCTCTTCACCATAGAGCCAGGCATATACGTAGAAGAAGAGCAGATAGGCATCCGTATCGAAAACAACATATGGATAACCAAAACAGGAAACATAGACCTCTTCAAAGGCATACCGATAACGGTAGAAGAAATAGAAGCAGCTATGGCACGATAGCACAAATGGGGCCGTCTTCAAAAGTAACATCTTGAGACGGCCCCATTTTATTTAATTGAATTATTACTTACTAATGGTCAGTTTATTGGTAGACACACTACCATCTGCAGCCCTCACTGTCAGCATATAGGTTCCAGCTGGCATCTTACTAAAGTCTGCCGAATATCTGTTAACGCCTTTCACTTCATTTTGCCATACCTCTTGTCCTATTACATTGGTCAGGCTTAGTGTTGCTGTCACATTGCCACCCCACTCCATATTCACTACACCACTAGTCGGGTTAGGATACAGTTTCACACCACTGCCACTTATTTCCTTCACATCTAGCAGAGAGATGTATATAACATTCGACGGCAATGACTGGCAGTTTCCTGTATCTTTTATAGCATAGTAAAAACCCATTGCTGGCGGATGATATGTTTGTCCACTGGCACCAGGCACTATCACACCGTTAAAGTACCATTTGTAAGTACCTGCCGAGTTAGCCACCAGCATGTTATCTATTAGCGAAACTAGCGGAGCCACTGGGGTACTATCTCTTATCATCAATATGGCTGGTGTCGTAAATGAGTCTGCCGAGTAGCAGCCGCCATCAGTTGGGCGCACCCTGAATGTCAACAACTGGCCTGTAGTATACGTTTGTGTGTGCACATTAGTGCCACTAGCCACCACTGTATCGTTTACCAGCCATAGCAAATCTGGCGTTGTGCCTGCACCTGTCACTGCCGCAGTAAAAGTTATTGCAGAATCCAGACAACCAGGGTTGGCACCATTAGTCAAGGTCAGCGTAGCAGCTGGGTCCAGATTAGGTATCACTGTCATCGATATCGATGTAGCTATCGTAGTATCATTTATCACGCATGCATCCGTAGCTACTAGCATTGCATGCACTATATCTCCATTGCGCAGCGTATCTGTTGGGTACACTGCACCTGCAGCACCCACCACATAGCTACCATTCAAAAACCAATAAATCATTGGCCCTGCACCAGCTGTTGTTACTGTAGCGGTAAAAGAGTTAGGCTCACCAGCACATATTGGGTTAGACAGTGCCGCTATTGATATACCCGCTGTCAACGAATCTCTTATCACACCTGTCACATTAGAGTAGGCAGTATCCGTAGGAGAGGCACACACAGAGTTCGAAACCATCATTACAGATACCGTATCACCATCATTAAACACATTAGTGTAAGATTCGCTTGTAGCACCTACTACCACTACATTATCTACATACCACTGATACAGTGGAGCCGTTCCACCATTCACAGGCAATGCAGTAAATGTGATAGACCTACCCGGACAATCCGGATTTGCACCTCCTGTTATAGCACTCACCACTCTTGGCATTATAGCACTACTTCTATATACATAGATGATGTTAGACATAGCACTATCTGCAAAGCCCAGGCTATTAGTAAAGTAGATTTTAGCCCATACGCTATCACCATTCACTGGTGCAGTAGTATAAAACGTATCTAAAGTCACCCCAGTAAAGATACCATTATGAAACCAACGGTAGGTCACCGCCATAGTATCATTAGTGTGCTCTGCCGTAAAACGCAGCTGCAATCCCGGACATGTGGTGTCATCCCCAAATGGCAATCGAATCTGAACCGTATCCTCTGTTTGGGCCATCGCCATACTTACGGAGCCAAAACAAACCAATAGCAGCAGAAGTAGTTTACGCATCATACAATATTATTTTTCCCGGCCATAGGGATGCCGGCAGATTAGTTTCCGTAAAAATAATCTTTCCAATCGAAATTTGTATATGTCCCAAAGAAATAGTGCACATATTCACCCCATTGTTTTTCCCGGTCTTTGCGCGCATACTCCAGCGTTGCACCTCCTTTCCTCAGCCCTTTTTTACTTACCTTTGCACCACTTTTAATATAAGTAGTGACTATGAAAGAAGTATATATAGTTTCAGCAGTTCGCACACCCATGGGTGCCTGGGGTGGTGCTTTGAAAGATTTCTCTGCTACTCGTCTCGGCGCCATTGCTATCAAAGGTGCTATTGAGCGTGCCGGCATTAGCCCAAACGAAGTAAACGAAGTCCTTATGGGTAGTGTCCTTCAGGCCAATCTTGGTCAGGCGCCAGCTCGTCAGGCAGCTCGTTTCGCTGGCCTACCCGACAATGTACCATGTACCACCGTCAACAAGGTGTGTGCTAGCGGCATGAAGGCTGTTATGCAGGGAGCTCAGTCTATACTACTGGGCGATGCGCATGTAGTAGTAGCAGGAGGCATGGAAAGCATGAGCAATGTTCCCTTCTACAACGAAAACCTTCGTTGGGGTAGCAAATACGGCAATGTTACTCTTATAGATGGTCTTGCTAAAGACGGTCTTACAGATGTGTATCACAACTATGCTATGGGCAATGCTGCCGATATGTGTGCCCGTGAGTGCAACATCAGCCGCGAAGCTCAAGACGAATTCGCTATAGAAAGCTACAAACGCAGCCAAGCCGCTTGGGATGCAGGTAAATTCAATAACGAAATCGTCCCTGTCGAAGTACCTCAAAAGAAAGGCGACCCAATAGTAATAGCCAAAGACGAAGACCCTTGGAACGTTAAGTTCGACAAAATACCAGGTCTTCGCCCAGCTTTCTCCAAAGATGGCTCTGTTACTGCTGCCAATGCCAGCACTATGAACGATGGTGCTGCTGCTCTAGTGCTCATGAGCAAAGAAAAAGCTGAAGAGCTAGGCCTGAAACCAATCGCTAAAATCATAGGCTATGCCGATGCCGAACAAGCTCCTGAGTGGTTCACTACCTCACCTTCACTAGCAGTTCCTAAAGCTGTAGCTAAAGCAGGACTCAAAATGGAAGACGTAGAATATTTTGAGCTCAATGAAGCTTTTAGTGTTGTTGGCATCGTCAACGCTCAAAAAATGAACCTCGATCCTGCTCGCGTCAACGTTAATGGTGGTGCAGTAGCTTTAGGCCATCCATTAGGTTGCAGCGGTGCGCGCATACTCGCCACACTTATCAACGTCCTTCACCAAAACAATGCCAAATATGGTGCTGCAGGCATCTGCAACGGTGGCGGTGGAGCTAGTGCTGTCGTTATAGAAAGAATGTAATCCTTAAAGTACAATAATAAGAAATGGGCCGCTCTGTTATCAGGCGGCCCATTTTAGTAGTAATAGTTACTGCACTCTAGCGGAAGTTGTAATTGTTCACATCCTCAAATCTCGGACAATATAGCGGGTCACGTGGATTCTTGCTATGGTCAAACATGCCTCTCACATATATCGATATTTCAGTAGCACTTGCACCAGATACATTTGTTCCCAATGCAGAGCTAGTTACGTCTTGCGTAAACCCTATCGATACATCCTTATAGTCTATACGCACCATTGGTATAAAGGCATCGTTACTACGATAGAATGCACCAAAGTTTAATGCAAATATGCTTGGAAGTCCTACTGGCACACTACGCCATGTAAAGAACCCACCAAGAATGAATGAAGAACTCGGCTGCTGAAAGCTATAATTACCATGCACTGTCACACCAAATTGCTCACTAAATGCCGAGTGAAAACCAGCATTGAATTGCCATTTCATAGTACGATTAGTAGCCTCGGTTCCAGCAAACTGTTCACCTGGCGTATTGATGTGAAATGCACTCACACCCAAGTAATAGTTGAAGGCACCATATTCGTCCAGAGAGCTATTCAGGCTCACACCAGCTCCTATATCATAGTTACTCATCCTGCGCAGTGTAGCAAACTCTCCCGTAGATGCGGTTGGATCATACTGACCTCCCACCCATTGGTTATCTGTCGTCATGGCCGACTGATTAACTGAGCGGTGTATATATCCACCAGTAAGTCCTACAGATAAGTAAGAATGATAGACATCTTCTAGAGCTTTATTGTAAGATATAGCAGGGTAGATTTGTGTTGTACCCATACTTATTGAACCAGCCTTATCAAAGTTGGTCACCAATCCGAAGCTTAGGTAATCTGCTATCTCTCTGTTTACCAATATCTTGGTCTCTCCAGATAGCATTACCGTAGAGTATGGTTTAGATACCGCCGACCACTGGTTGCGATAGTCGAAACCTACCTTATAGTCACCGGTAAATATCCCCACCAACGCAGGATTACGCATCAGTGCATTCTCATAAAACTGCGAATAGTGAATATCCTGAGCGCTAGCCTGCATTGTTATCCCCGCTAGGACAATTGCCGACAACCTTTTTAAAATACGCTTCATTTGTTTCTATTTATAATATGCACAAACTATTTTACAATACTTACGTCTCCGTGATACTTAAACACCTCTCCCTGATCACAGGTTGCCTCTACAAAGTAGTAGAAAACATCTGGTGGCAATACCACTCCTTTATACTGCCCATCCCATCCATATCCAGCATCATTAGCAGGTATGTTGGTACGTTCATATACCATCTCACCCCAACGGTTAAAGATTTGGAACTTGTTCACCATCTTCACACCCTTAGCACGCACCAGGAATATATCGTTCATACCATCACCGTTCGGCGTAAAGGTATTTGGTATATACACTTGGCTATTCTCACATCCCACAGTTATCGTCACATCTCTTGTCGATGTACATCCGTATTGAGATGTAGCTGTGAAGGTATAAGTGGTAGTGATTGTTGGTGTCACTACAGTTTCATAACAAGTATCACAAGACACTAGCGATGTTGGCGACCATGCGTAATCAGATATGATCATTTCATTCAGCACCGTAGCGCGCAGTGTCACTGGCGTACCAGCAGCCACAGTAGTGTTACTTGGTGTCGTGCTGATGGAGATATCTGGATAAGGCACTACTACCACAGTAGTGTAGTATGTCCTTGGGAAACACACATTCGGTGTTATCGTCAGTGTATATGTGGTAGTTACAAATGGTGTTACTACAGGGTTCGGTATTGTCTTGTTTGTAATATCAGAGTTTGCCCACAAGTAGTCCGAGCGAGATCCATCTGGGTTAAAGCTGGTTGCATAAAGCTGTGCACTAGTGCCCAAGCATATCACAGTATCCTTATTGATAGTGTTAAACGCACTATCCAGCACCGTTACAGGTATCCTTATTGAGTCAACACATCCATATTCTGTTATTCCGGTCACTCTGTATATCAAGTTGGTGGTGTTAGACAATACAGGGTTGTTACATGTATCGCAAGAGATGAATGCATTAGGGAACCATGCAAATCTCGTCACATCACCAGGCGCTGCCGCTTGGTCTGTCACATTCACTTGTGTCGTGCTACCATTACATACTATCACTGGGTCTGGCAATACTCTTATCAGTGGCAATGGCATTACATGCACCGTAAAGAACAAGGAGTCTCTACAGCCCAATGAGTCAATAGCCAACAAGTTATAAGTAGTAGTGTTTATCGGACAAGCTGTTGTAGTATCACATATCGTACAAGACAACCCTGTTGCAGGCTTCCAGCTAAAGAAGGTTCCTTCTCTACCAGTTGCCATCAGCACAGTGCACTCACCTTTACAAATGGTGTCTTTCCCTACCACTGCTATATCATTCAGCAGAGAGTCTACAACTACCCTTACGGTAGTTGTGTCAGGGCATCCAAATGTGGTAAACCCTACTACAGTATACGTGGTTGATATGGTCGGGCTAGCTACTACCACTGGGCCAGTAGTTGTCGATAATCCAGTGCTTGGCGACCACACATATGTATCTGCTCCTGCTGCGGTCAACACTGTAGAAGCGTATTTACATATTATAGTCGGTGTATTTACTGTTACGTTTGGCAAAGGTCTGATGTTTACATCCCTTGTTACAAAGCATCCTGTTGGCAGCATGTATGTAAACGTTGCTACTCCAGCCGATACACCTGTGAATACTCCATTAGTATCAACTATAGTCGCTATCAAAGGATCGTTTACACTCCACAATCCTCCTGTTGTATCGTTCTTCAGTGTATCAGAGAATCCAACACACAGATTTATAGGGCCTGTTATAGCTCCGGGCAACGGACGCACATTAATCAGGAAGTCTATTTCACATCCATTCGAATTAGTAAAGGTTATCATTGCAGTTCCTGCCGATACCCCTGTCACTTGTGCCGATACAGAGTCTATAGATGCTACTGTCGCTATGGTCAAATCACTAGATGTCCACGTACCAGACAATACAGACAATGGATTGCTCAATATCACTGACGAACCAACACATACCGTATCAGCACCCTGTATTGGAGGAGGTAGATTGTTAACTGTTACAGTAAATACAGTGAAACAGCCCGTTGGCAATGTATAAGTGATATTGGTTGTTCCAGCCACTAAGCCTACCACACTTGCTGAGTCAAAGTCTGTAGTAATAACAGTTACTGGAGCTATTGCAGGGTTACTGCTGCTCCACACACCACCACCAGGTGTAGACGATAATATCACTGTTGAGCCCACGCATACATTTGATGGGCCAACTATAGTGCTCGGTAGTGGATTCACCGTCATAATAGCTGTTATCTGACATCCGGTAGCTACCAGTGCGTAAGTAATTACTGTATTACCAGGTGCCAATGCTGTAAATACGCCAGTTGTAGCATTGATAGTACCCACACTTGGATTACTGCTACTCCATGTGCCACCAGGTGTCGGGTTGCTAAGTGCTGTGCTTGTTCCATCACATATAGATAGAGACCCTACTATTGCGCTCGGTAGCGGATTCACAGTTACAGTTATAAATGTATCACATCCTGTAGGTAATGTGTAAGTAATGACTGCAGTACCAGCAGTTACACCCAGATAATTACCTGTTGTTGTATTGATCAACGCTACACCAGGTGCACTACTGCTCCAGGTACCTCCTGGGAAGGCAGTATTATTAAGTGTTGCTGTGTTACCTACACAAATTACTCTACTTCCTGTTATAGACGATGCTGTTGGCACGGGGTTCACTACCACTGTTGCTCTTGTTTCACATCCTGTAGGCAGCTTATACGTTATGGTCGATGTTCCGGTTGTTATACCTATCATCTGTCCGGTTGGCATAAAGATGAAGGCTACACCAGGGTTGCTACTACTCCATGTGCCACCACCTGGGGTGCTCGTCAATATAGTAGTATCTCCTTGACATATTGTTAGCGACCCAGCTATTGGTGTTGGGTTCGGGTTAACAGTAAATGTGATAACTCTCGGACAGCTAGATGGTAATGTATACGTTATGCTTGCCGTACCTGGAGAAACTGCTGTTACAAAACCTGATGCCGAACCTATTGTAGCTACCGCAGGGTTGCTGCTGCTCCAAGATCCTCCGGTTATTATGTTTGTTAGCGTAGTCGTATCTCCATTACACAATACCAATGTACCAGTAATAGGTGGCACTAGTGGGTTAATGGTCACTACTTCCGTCACATAACATCCTGTTGGTAAGGTATAAGTTATGGTTACCGTACCTGCCGACACCGTTGCTAGCAATCCAGATCCTGGATTGATTACAGCTATCAACGGATCGTCGCTGGTCCATGTACCTCCAGGTGTTGAGCTCGTCAATGTTGTTGAGTCATTCACACACAGATTCAGTATACCACCTATTGGGTTAGGTAGCGGGTTCACTGTTATTACTGTTGTTATAGAGCAGCCAGTTGTTAGCAAAGTATAAGTTACAGTTGCAGTTCCGGGAGATACACCTGTCACCAAGCCATCAGTATCTATAGTAGCTACAGACGGTGGTGTTATACTCCATATACCACCTGGTGTAGAGCTGCTAAGCAGCACCGTATAACCAAAACATACCGATGTCACACCTGCTATTGCTGCTGGTAATGGATTCACTGTTACAGAGTAATTTGTGAAACATCCTGTTGGCAAGGTATACGTTATTAGCTGCACACCTGCACTTGTCGCTGTAAACACACCCGTCGTTGGGTTAATGCTACCATGTCCGCCTGAGCTGCTCCATGTTCCACCTGCCGACCCACTAGCCAACGTAACTGAATCATTCACACACAGCACAGATGGGCCTCCTATTGCTCCTGGCAATGGATTCACTGTAATTACTGTAGTTGTGATACAGCCAGTTGATGCTGCAGTAAACGTAATAGTTGTTGTTCCTGCCGACACCCCAGTTACTACACCTGCAGTATCTATTGTAGCTACAGATGGTGTACTACTGCTCCAAGCACCTCCACCAGTAGTCAGATTTATCAATGTTATTGTCGAACCAGCACACACTTGTGTAGGTCCGCTTATTGCCGCTGGCAATGGTTGCACTGTTACTACCGCAAAACTGCGACAAGTAGTAGCTAGTGTGTAAGTTATATCCGCAGTACCTGTAGACAAACCTGTCACCACACCCGACAATGAACCTATTGTAGCTATACTAGGCGTAGAGCTCACCCAAAGGCCACCAGTTGGCGAGCCTGTCAGGGTCGATGCTACACCCGGACATACTATTACCGAACCAATAATTGCAGGCAATGGATATACAGTCACTACTGCAGTCCTTGCACAACCCGATGCTAGTGTGTAGCTGATTCTGGAAGTTCCTGCCGCTACGCCTGTCACCACACCTGTAGCACTCACAGTAGCTATTGTTGTGTCAGAGCTGGTCCAGCTACCACCCGCAAAAAGATTGGATAGTGTGGTCGTGTTTCCAGCACACATATATTGTATACCAGTTATTGCTGGTGGTATCGGGTTCACAGTCACAGTTGTGAAAGCCGTACATCCAGATGCTGTTGTATAGGTGATGTTGGCAGTTCCTGCTATAAAACCAGTCACTACTCCCGTACCCAAAAATACTTTAGCTACCAATGTATCACTGCTGCTCCACGTACCTCCCGGTATAGGGTGAGATAAAGTAGTTGTTCCACCTACACATATTGAGGTTATACCCGTTGGTGCAGTTGGTATTGGGTCCACTGTTACCACTCTTACTCTAAAACAACTTGTTGGCAAAGTATAAGTGATAAAAGCTGTTCCTGGAGATACACCACATACGCTACCTGTAGCACTCACTGTAGCTATGGTCACATCACTGCTGCTCCAGGTACCTCCTGGTGTAGTGCTAGATAATGTAGTGCAGAATCCTATACAAGTTCTTGCTGGTCCAGTAAGTGTTGCCGGTAGCGGATTCACTGTTACATTTCCTACCGTGAAACATCCTGTAGGTAGTGTATAAGTTATTCTTGCCACTCCTGCATTCATACCTGTCAATATGCCAGTAAATGTGTTAATGTCTGCTATCGCAGGATTGCTGCTGCTCCATGTACCTGGTCCACCTGGAGAAAAGTTATTTAATGTTATAGTCGATCCTACACACACTGTATCTGGCCCATCTATAGGTAGCGGATTTGCATACACCATAAATGATACACTAGAAAAACAGCCTGTTACTGGGTCTGTAGCCGATATCGTTAGCGGTCCGCCAGCTATATTACCAGTCACCACACCAGTTGCAGCATCTATGCTGGCAAGTGGTGGTATGCTGCTCGCCCATACTACTGTCGATGAGCCTGCTGACATAGTAGCAGAGTTGCCCACACATACCCCGGCAGGGCCAGTTATCGGACCCGGATTTGGATTATTTGTTACCACTATCGTTGCTCTACAGCCCGATGGTAGTGAATAGCTGATGATATCAGAGCCCGCAGCTACTCCGCCACACCAAGTGCCGGTTGCAGAATCTACTGTTGCTATTGCAGGGTTAGTAGAGGTCCACACACCACCCGGTGTTGGCGTAGATAGTATAGCACAGGCACCTGAGCATAAAACTGTTGTGCCAGATATGGCAGCAGGCACAGGCTCCACACTCACAGTTCTTGTAGTAAAGCAGCCGCCCGCGGTTATTCTATACGTAATTGTTGCCGTGCCTACACTCACGCCCGTCACTACACCTCCTGTAGATGTTACTGAAGCTACGCCAGTAGCACTGCTACTCCACGTACCACCAGCCACCGGGTTGCTCAGTGTAAGTGATTGACCCAAACATACCACCGTAGGACCTGCTGGAGATATTGCACCAGGCGATGTATTTACGGTTACCACTACTCTTACAGAACAACCTCCTGCCAAAGTATAAACTATAGTTGCTGTGTCTCCTAGTCCAGCTCCCGGATTGGCAGTCACCACGCCCGATGATGCACCCACTGTTGCTACAGATGTGTTCAGGCTGGTCCATGTTCCTCCAGGTGTGCTGCTCAGCGTTGTGGTGCTACCCCCACACAATACTAGCGAACCAGTTATTGCACTTGGTGTTGCATTCACAGTCATTGGGGTCACAGTAAGGCATCCTCCACCTATAGTATAGGTAATGTCCGATGTACCATTTGTAAGACCTGTAAAAATACCAGTTGTAAAACCTATAGTACCCACTGCTGGTGTACTGCTTATCCAGGTACCTCCTGCAGGTGTACCGGTTAATGTATAAGTTCCACCCACACATATAGCCGAGCCAAGAGATAAGGTAGGCAAGGCATTAACGGTCACGCTTCTTGTCACAAAACATCCAGTTGGCAACGTATACGTTAGTCTGGCCGTTCCACCTACTCCAGCGGTTACATCTCCTAGTGTTGGTGTCGTAAATCTGATAACTGCCGTATCACTACTTGTCCATACACCGCCCGCAGTAGCATTGGTGTAGGTAGAGCTACTTCCCGCACATAGGGTATTAGCACCTACTATCACCGCTGGTAGCGGATTCACGGTCACTATTGCTGTGTCTATACAGCCTGCAGATGTCGAATAAGTTACTATTGTTGTTCCAGCTGTCACACCATTAAAAGTTCCTGATGCCGAACTTGGGAAAGATGCTATCGCTGGTGTCGTACTACTCCATGTTCCTCCAGTAGTGGCACTACACAATGTCTGAGACCCGCCAACACACACTGGCACATTACAGTCTATTGGTGCAGGTAGTGGATTCACAGTCACGCTTAGCGAACTGGTACATCCTGCTACATTCGTAAAAACAATGGTTGTTGTGTCTGCTGCTAATGCACTAAATGCGCCGCTTATAGTATTTATTGTTCCCGCAGCTGCATTAGTACTGCTCCATGCTCCTGGCGATGGTATCACTAATGCATAGGTCGTTGTAGCCCCTTGACAAACTGATGTGGAACCCGTTATCGCCGATGGTAAAGCATTAACCGTTACAACTCTACTAGAGGAGCAACCTCCCGATAATGTATACGCTACCAATGCTGTTCCCACACCATTCCCAGTCACTACTCCTGCCGATGTTACAGATGCTATGGCTATATTACTACTGCTCCATGTACCTCCTGTTGTTGGCGCTACTGATAGTGTTGTTGTTCTGCCTACACATATAGATGCTGTTCCTGTCATTGGTGCAGGTTGTGGGCATACTTGTATTTCCGACAAAGCAGATGTAAACGTAACATTACCAAAACAATGCGCTATGATACCTGTAAGTCTGAAACGATAAGTTCTTATATAACATGATGTTGAAGTCAGCACTGGTGTCACATAAGAGATTGACCCTGTTGGCGATGCCACCAATCCCGACGATACACCCGATGGTGTATGCCAGGTCGTTCCACCGTCAGCAGATGAGTCTACCTGATAGCTAGCACTCCAATCCGGTCCCGACCCCAACGAACAGGTACTTATATTCAATGTAATTGTTGCCGAATTACCGCTACATACCAACGATGGTGTGCCCGCAGCAGGTATTATTGTTGCTCCGGAAAAACCTATAGCGGCATGCAACTGTGCAGGAGATAGTGCCAATAAAAAAGCACATACACCCAGCACCACACTCACGCTAAGCCTTATCCGTCTAGTGATAGAGTTCGTCGGATTTTGCCTAAACTGCGCTCGTAAGAAAGTATTCCTCATACTACCGTTTTTATAAAATTTTCTTTTACCATTTAGCCTGAAAACCAAGCCCAACCTACTTCTCAGCTCACAAAACCCAATAGAATTTTATGCCCTGATACGCTACACTATGCCACGTACACCCTTCTTTTTTGTTAAAAAAGGCACACGAACCAGAGAGTAAACATACTAAAAATAATATGCAGTCCGAAAAGTACGTCATTTTTTTCAAAAATTCCTAACGAAGAAGGCTTATTAATAATACATCAGCCCTTGTTTTTGCACACGTTTATGCACCTACAAATCTACAATTGCGATATGTCTCTGACAGCGTAACACTTTATGCAATAAAAAGGTTTATAATGTTATATAAAAATGGCTATCTCCTTTATTTTTCTTCTACTCGGGTTTATGGCGGTTTTCAATGCTGCCTACTTCTTTTGGCGCATCTTTAACCCAAATTGTTAGATTATTGACAATTTTTAAACCCTTTTTATGCCACCCTCATTGCAAACCAGTCACTATGCTTGTATCCTTCTTATATCAGCACCTAGTGCGTTCAGACGCTCATCTATTCGCTCATACCCCCTATCTATCTGGTGTATATTCTGTATAGTACTCTTACCCTTTGCCGATAGCGCAGCTATCAACAAGGCCACACCTGCACGTATATCTGGAGATACCATGTTTAGTCCTCGCAATGACACTTGCTTATCTAACCCTATCACTACTGCCCGGTGTGGGTCGCACAACACTATTTGGGCACCCATTTCTATCAGCTTATCTACAAAAAACAACCTACTCTCAAACATCTTCTGATGAATCAATACAGTCCCCTTCGATTGTGTTGCCGTCACCAACACTATACTCAGCAAGTCTGGCGTAAATCCAGGCCACGGATGATCATATACTGTCAATATAGACCCATCTATAAATTTCTGAATGCGATAATGCTCCTGTGCAGGCACATAGATATCATCACCCTCTATACTCAGTTCTATACCCAATCGCTTAAAAACATCCGGTATCAGTCCCAGCTGAGGTACACCCACATTTTTTATCCGTAGCTCACTCTCTGTCATAGCAGCAAGCCCTATAAAAGAACCAACCTCTATCATGTCTGCAAGCAATCTATGCTCACAGCCACTCAATCGCTGCACTCCTTCTATTACTAGCATATTCGACCCTATACCTCTTATCTTCGCCCCCATCCGGTTCAGCATCAGGCACAATTGCTGCACATAGGGTTCGCAGGCAGCATTATATATAGTAGTCTCACCACTTGCCAGCACTGCCGCCATCACTATATTAGCTGTCCCGGTTACCGATGGCTCTTCCAGTAGCAAATAACTTCCTGTCAGCTCCTCTGTCGTTAGCGAAAACAACTGATGTTCATCATCGTAGTCAAATTGCACACCCAATCGCTCAAATCCTCTAATATGTGTATCCAGCCTACGCCTTCCTATCTTATCCCCTCCCGGCTGCGGTATATACGCACGCTTAAACCTGGCCAGCATTGGCCCTGCTAGCATCACCGTTCCGCGTAGCTTCCCCGATTTCTTTCTGAACGTATCAGTCACAAAAAAATCAGGGTCTATCGCATCTGCCTGCATCACCACTGTATTAGGGCTGGGCCTGCTCACTTTTACACCCATATCCGCCAATAGTTCTATCAGCGTATTCACATCCACTATATCTGGCACATTGGTCAGTGTCACTACCTCATCGGTTAGCAACACAGCACACAGCACTTGCAGTGCTTCATTTTTAGCCCCTTGTGGTAATATCTCTCCAGAAAGCTTGCGCCCTCCTCTTATTTCAAATGCATTCATGACGTTGCAAGATACAAATTCCAATACTCCCCTATGTTAAAACACTCACCTATCATATGCTATGCGCTATTAACAGATAGTATATTGTCGTACTTTTACCCACAGGAAATGTTTAAATGATAAGCTTATGCAATTAATTGGAAGAAATTTGAAAAATTGGGCAGTTGCTGCCTGCTTGTTAGGCTCCTCTTGGGCTGCTCAGGCACAAATAGCAATTGAAGAAGTAAAAAACAAAATGGGTAAAACGGAGCTACAATGCTTTGCTGCTACCTACAACAAACCCAAAGGCATCACCTCCGAGTTGCTCGATAATACTTTCCAAAATGCCAACGTGCGCAAAAGTGCTCGCAAAAAAGGCTTCACAATATATCGCGCAGCCTTGTGGAACAACATTTCTACCAATAAAAGCGACTACTACACCAAAGTAAAAAATAAAAAAGGTAAAACAATCGTATACCTCTGCGCATCCAAAGGCTATGATAACTACGTTACCTCCACCAACGATACCGCAATGGCGGGCAACATCACTCGTTTCTTACAAGAGTTAGATGCTCGTATAGAAACAGAAATGGCAATTCGCCAAAAAGAAGCCGAGTTGCAAAAAATCCAGAAGGAAAATAAAAAACTCGACGACAAACTACAAGACGCTAAAAAACAAGAAGAAAAAAAATCGGACGAGCTGAATAAAATGCGCATTCAAAAAGCGCCAGACCCAGTTAAATAATTCAATAGGGAACCTAACCCGATGAGCACAAAAATATTTACGCTTTTTGGTGAAGAAATAGTGCCGGACCAGCAAAGTCCGGCACCAAAAACTCGTGCCAAAAAGAAAGATAACAACACAGACAGCACACCTCAAGAGGCACCATTAAACGCTCCTACCAACATACCCGATACCCAACAACCACAACCCAACACCAGCACACTCATCCCAGATGAGTCTGCTGAGTTACAGCAGCCACTTGTACAGCACCCAATTGACGAAGCACCTACCTCAACACCCCAGCCAGAGCCAACTGAGATAACCACTCCTCAAGAATCCATTACTGCTGTTATTGAGGAAGCTCCAGATACTAATATACACACTACCGAAAATCTAGCAACAGACCATCACGAAGAACAAGAAGAGCAGTCCCACTCAGCTAGCACTGCCGACATCATACCCGAAGACTGGAAAGGAGAAAAAACCTATTACGGCATAGGCGAAGTAGCCACCTTCTTCAATGTCAAAACATCTCATATTCGCTTCTGGACAAACGAATTCAAACTCAAAGTGCGCACCAACCGAAAAGGTGATCGCCTCTACACTCCCGACCAGGTAAGAGAGCTTCGTGCCATTTATCACCTGGTCAAAGAAAGAGGCTTCACTTTGCAAGGAGCCAAAACAAAACTAAAAACCCAAAACAAAAAAGACGTTACCACTATCGACCTCAAAAAAACACTCCAAAGTCTACGCGCTAAGCTGATAAAACTAAGAGACCAACTCAACTAAGTCCGCACAAAACACTCGTCTATGTTCAAAGCCATTCTGTTAGCCATCTTTACTGTAGCTACCATTACTACCTCCGCTCAAATTCCCCCAGTTAATGTCAAGCCAAAACCAATGAAAGAAATGGACACCCTCAAACAACTACTCACCAACAGATCAGCTACCTACAAAAAGCTAACCGACAATGAAAACGAACAAGTCGTTTACCTCGGCACTTTCTCCTACCGCGACCTAGAAACTGAACCTACTTTCTCCTGGCTCACCAAAAACTACGACGAATACACACCCAGTCCTCAAGTTATATCTGCGCTTCAGCCACTACTCAGCAAACACAGCATACTTATATTTATGGGCACTTGGTGCTCCGACTCTCATCTCATCATCCCTCGCCTCTACAAGGTCCTCAACGATTGTAATATCAACTGGCAATCGCTAGTCCTCATCGGCATGGACAGGCCCAAAACTACCGAAACACCAGAAGCTCAGGAACTTGTCAAAAGATACGAAGTATCCATGCTCCCCACCATCATCCTCACAGACCACAACGGCAACGAGATTGGGCGAATTACCGAATCACTCAACAAAAGCGTAGAAGAAGACCTACTCGCTATCCTGCTCAAAAAACACTAACGACGCACATACGTAGTCTGGCTCAGCAAATCCTGCACCTTATCCGGAGATACTGGTATATGCACCCCCGTCTTCAACAACAAATACCCCCCGTCCGACTTCACATAATCCGTCATCAGCTTAGTATTGATGATGTATGATTTATGACACCTGAAAAACTGCGCATTCCCAGCCAGAGAATCCTCTATATTCTTTAGTGTGCGGCTCACCGTTAGCTTACTGCCATCCGTCATCATGATGTCCGTATACGTATTGTCAGCCTTGAAGTACATAATATCCGCCAAATTCAGAAACTTAATAGAGTTCGCATCTGGCACAGCCAGCTTACCTGCCATACCAGCATACTGAGCATTCATCCATTGCAGCTGAATAGAGGTCTCTGCCACATTCCTTTTCCTTATCCTAGCCACTGCATCTTCCAGTTCTTGCACCTCTATTGGCTTCAGTAGGTAATCTATTGCAGCCAGCTTTATCGCCTGTATCGCATACGTATTATAGGCCGTCACAAACACTATCGAAAAATTCAGCTCCTGCTCCGAAAAAAAATCGCCTATCTCCAGCCCACTATGACCAGGCATCTCTATATCCAGAAACACCACATCAGGCTTCAGCTTCCTGATCGCCTTCACCCCATTCGGCAAATCATGATAATCACCTAGCACCTCCACATCCTTACAATACGCTTCTAGCATGCCTCGCAGCAGCGTCCTCGCTCTCAGTTCATCGTCTATTATTATAGCTTTCATACGGTCAATTTAACGGTATTGTTATAGTTACTGTTGTCCCCTCAGCTTCTCCATCTCCATTTTTCTTGTCTGTGTATATGGCCGATATCTTTCGCTCTCGTTCTCTATTCAGCAGCTCTATCCTCCTTATGTTCGCCACTGTCGAAAAAGACTTATGCCCTCCAGGCCTCGCCTTTCTCAGCTCATACGCTCGCTCTCGCCCCACGCCATTATCATCTATCACCACTAGCAAGTTACTACCCTCTATCTCAAACTTTATCAGCAATCTCTTCGGCCCCAACCTATGCAGCAATCCATGCTTCAACGCATTCTCTATATATGGCTGCAATATCATTGAGGGCATCATCACAAACTCCGTGTCCAGCTCAGGGTCCACCCACAAGTCAAACACAAACTCTGAGCCAAAACGCACCTGCTCCAGGTCCAGATACAACTGCAAAGCCTCACACTCCTCGCGCACACTAATGCGCTCACGCTCCGACATCTCCAATATCATCCTCGTCAGCTTCGACATCTTCACCAAATACGTAGACGCATTTCGCTTATCATCCATAAATATGTAAGACTGTATAGAATTCAGCGCATTAAAGAAGAAATGAGGATTCATCTGTGCCCTTATAGCCGTCAGCATAGATGTTCTCAAATTCTTCTCCAGGTCCATCTTCTCCAGCTCCAGTGCATTCTGCCTCTTTAGCTGCTCCGTCTGCCTTTTGTAGTAAGCCACTACGCCTACTGCCGCCATTCCCGCCAGCACTGTCCAAAACCACCATGTTTGCCAGTACGCTTGCTTTATCCTAAAGCTCAATGCACCACTATCACACACACGCCCATCTCCTCCCACCAGCCTGAAACGCACATCATACCTACCCGGCGCCAGCGATGCCAGCATCAATGTTCGCGCAGCCCTGTTGGCATACAGCCATTGTCCATCATTCACCTTATATTGCAGCCTATACACACTCAGCTTCCCATAGGCTAGCACACTATAGTTTATCTCCACATCAGTCTGCCTATAGTCCAGTCCATCCAGTTGTTCACGCTTCATCTTCAACCCATCCACATACACATCATTCAGATAAAGCTTTGCCTGCAATGGCTGTTCTCGCTCCACTTCCAGTTGCTCACGCAGCAGCCCCCTGTTCGTTGCTATTATCAGTTGGTCGCCTATCACCTCCCAGTCCTTCACCTCCGTCTCCGCCAGCACCACATTGGTCTCTATCACGTCATATCTACCTCGCTTATTGTCATACCGCAGCAGCCCAGTCTCCGTCAGGCAGTAAAACATACCAGCACACAGCTTCATCTTCAGCACCTTCTCAGGCACCCCTGTCGGGTACACCTGCTCATACTTCCCTGCTCTATATCGTTCTAGTCTATTGGTCGGTGTCACTATATACAGCACACCCTCATGCGCCAGCACTTGCTTCGCAAATATCCGCTCTCCGTTTCGCTTCATTTCACTTACGCCAGCTGGTGTCACACTATACACACCTGTGTTCCCAGCCACATACACCACCTCATGCACGCGGTCATGCGTCACAGATTTGGCACGCGCCGGGCCTATCAGGTCATTCTGTCCTGCTACAGTTTGCTGTCGCTCATATAGCCCATCCCACTTACTCTTCAGCTCTTTATTCAGCACATATAGCGATGCAGCTCCACTCATCGCCAGCACCACATACTTACCATCCACCTGCACCATCTCCTTCACAGCTCCATTGTGCTTGGGCACTCCCTTATATTGCTTGTCCGTCACATACATTGTTTGAGATGCAAACACCACACTCCCACTCACACTATCCACCAACATTGCACGTACACTATGTTTCACATCTGCCCTATATAGCTCCTCTAGCCTATCCGTAGCAGGCTCATACCTATACAGCGCATTATCGGCAGTGCCTACTAGCACAGCACCATCCAGCCGGCAAAGCACATTGGGCTCAAAACCTTCCTTCGCCACCAGCTTCACATCAAAGTCTGGCACAAAATACATACCCTCATTCAGCGTCCCAAACCAGTAATTACCCGCCTTATCCACCATTATAGTCGATATCTGCTTCCCCGGAAACAATGGCTTCCCGCCATTAAGTCGCTTGCCTTCCTTGTCAAACGGCCACGCACCCTCAGGCGTCAGCAACCAGTAGATGCCGTCATTATAGTCTATCCCTTGTATAAACTTTATATCTGGCGTTGATATCCGTTTCGTCACTCGCCCATTCGTAGCTATATAAAAACATCCCTTCGCATTACCCTTCTCCGCCACCATGATACCATCCGGTGTCCCTTGCATAAAACCACTCACCTCCAGTCCAAACTTATCTACACGCCCACTCGGCGATATTCGCAGCATCGTATCCACCATACTCATGTAGAAGTAGTCGCCATATTGCAGCTCGGCCACATGCCCACGCACCTCCATCGGTATGATACGCTCCGTCTTCAGGTCGCTCATCCGCAACACATGTATCCCACCCTCTGCCGGAAACATCAATTGATCCTCTATTATTGCATAAGACAAATTACCAGGCAGCATCCCCTGCTGCAACGCATACAAACTATCTTTCCACACATAATACAGATACCCATCAAAGTTCTTATACCACACCCGTCCATAGCTATCCTCATGTATCTGGTTGCCAGCCTGCGATGTCTGCACCTTATTCACATACGTCTTAAATTCCACCCCATCATAACGCGTCAACCCTGCCTCACTAGCTATCCATATAAACCCACGGCTATCCTGATATATATCATATACCGAGTTCGATGGCATCCCTTTAGCCTTGTTCAAGACAGTATAATACGGCGTCTGGCTATGGCACACCAAGGTCACCATGCTTGCCAGCACCATTATTACATACCATCTTATAAAATGCATCACAACAAATATAATCAGTTACACTACCAATTCAGTTTGCCAGTTTGCAAAACCCCTTTCCCAATTAGTGACGCACGTTTATACCCTCCACCCAATAGCCACCACCCTCACATTCACTAGCATATACACTAACCAACAATCCCCTTTTACTAACTATAAGCAATAGTTCACCACCTACTTAGCTTACTTTGCCACTATTACCACGCATACTCCACTTTGTTGAAGAAAATAATGTCTTAAAACTATTATTCCGATGCCGCCAATACCTCGGCACACCCCAACATCGTGAAAACTAAAAATCCCCGGCACTTACCGGGGAATTTTCTTTTATATCCTTATCACTTTATTATCAGAAACGCCAGCGCACACCCACCGTCTGCGGAAAGTGTAGCAAATGGTAGCGCTGCATCACAGCCGCTGCATTCTGGTCCGTAGTGCGCACATCCACATACCGCATAGATAGCTCAGCAGTCACACCCAGCCTAGGCACTATGTAGTATATAAAACCCGCCTGTGCACCCACAGAGTAGCCCGTACCAGCACTATAATGCACACTCGATACATACTTGTTGCTCGAGTCTATATCCGTCGGATATTTTGTGTACCCTCTCGATCCATCGTTTACAGTTTGCACCAAGCCCACATGCGCACCAAAATACACATTAGCCTTGTTATAGCTGCGGTAACGGGTATAAAACGGTATCACATGGTTGATCTGCACATTCTGCATCAAGGCATGGTCAGCTATCAAAAAATTCACCTTCACAGGGTCCAGCTTCTGGTTAAACCTACCATTCAGGTCCCACTGTCCAAAAGACTCCCACTTACGGTCACTTATGTCTAACGATAGCATCCAGCGCCAGTTAATGTAATAAGTGGCACGCAGAGATATGTCCTTCACTATGTTCGTGCTCCTGCCAGTGTACACATCTGGCGGCCCAGTTGGCCTCGTTATCACACTATAGCCCCCATTCAGCCCTACCTCCCATTTATATTCCGGAGGCAGATTCTGAGCATAGGCACCGCCCGCTAAACCCAGCATTATGGCAGCAGCAAGTACTATTGACTTCATACGTTGATGTAAATATTATGGTTTAAGTCTCAAATCTAAGCATTTTTTTTGCTGCAAGTCAAACTTTTCAAGTCCCACCTCCCGCAGCCACACACTCCCATTGCCACCACACACCCCTACCATGCCCTACCGGCCCCTCTATATTTATGCTTCTCAGGTCGCTTATTATCCGTGTGCATCCGCTTGGCACAGCTCACCAGCAGCAGCGCACAAATAGCGCCACACACCAGCAGCACACCCATTTTTCGTACTTGTTTTCCCATTGTTTCACTTTTTTTATCTATCCATACCGCCAGCAGCTAGGGCCCTTGGCAGTTAGCCAACAAAATAATCAATAAAACTACATATAGCATATGCTAGCACCTATATTTTTAGTGCATTTTGTCACCTCATCACATCTTCCCACTCGTCCCCATTTGTAACGCCCAAAACACACAAGACCGCCACTGGCGTCAGTGTTTTCCACTGCTGTCTATATTGTTACAAGTCTTCCAACTTCTTCATCGTTGTTCCAAATGTTCCGAAGGGGCATCCGGAACTAATAATAAAAAGCCGTTCTCCGATCGAAATTGAGATTGCCAAAGTTCAGAATTAGCGCAGTAGTCTAACCATCCCATTTCTCTACGCTTGCATATTTTTACCAACAGCCCCACATAGGCATAGTACAGGCATAGTAAACCACACCACACACATGTATATCATTGGGGGCATCACCGTCCCGCCCTCCATCCACCACCAGTGGCGTTGGCACCGTTCGGGCTATCGAATCACTATCGGGCTTTTCCCATTCGCTTACAAGCACATATCCTAAAACACCTCACTCCACTATCCTAGCACCGCCTCCAGTACCCCACTCGTCCCCGTTTGCAACGGGGATGCCAAGGCGGGGCGTTTGTAACGCCCAAAACACACAAGCCCCACTCGTCACCGTTTGCAACGCCCAAAACCCCACTCGTCCCCGTTTGCAACGGGGATGCCAAGGCGGGGCGTTTGCAACGCCCAAAACACACAAGCCCCCACTGGCTCCAGTGTTTTCCACTGGTGTCTATACTTTTACAAGTCTTCAGACTTGTTCACCGTTGTTCCAGATGTTTAGAAGAGCCATCCAGAACTAATAATAAAACCCGTTCTACGCTCGGTATTCAGATTGCCAAAGTTCAGAAATCGCACTTAAGCACCAGTTAAACAAAGTCCAGATTAAATCAATAAAAATTCAGCCAATTCTATAAATCCTCGGCAATTCTTCGCCTATTCAGCGAGACTCGCCTATACTAGTTCAAGATAAAAGTATAGCCTATCCGCCCCCACATCATCATTGTTTCTCTATCCTGTTTACATATTGTCCATTCACACGCACCATATACACCCCAGCGGGCAGTTGCCCCACAGCTAGCCTGGCACTTCGCTGCCCACCACCTGCACCATGCAGCACCAGCTGCCCCACAGCATTATATAGAGCTAATTCTTGTATAGCCTCCTCACTACGCACATTCAGCTCATCCAGCACTGGGTTAGGGTACACTTTTACCTCCTTTACCTCACTATTTGCATCAGTCACATTTAGTGGCAGGCACTCAGGGTTGAAAGTAACTTTACGAATGCGATAGTTATGCGAATCAGGGAAATATAAATTTCCGCATGTATCTAAAGTGCAACCAGAAGGGTTATTAATTTTTGATTCTATTGCAAGTCCACCATCACCCATAAAACCTGCAATCCCATTACCAACTATGGTTCTAATTATACCATCATTTGCAACAACCCTAATCCTATTGTAATCACGCTCAGCAATGTACAGTTTCCCTTGTTTATCTATGTATATTTTGTTAGGTGTACATTGTGCATTTATTGCTGCACCATTATCACCTGTTGACCCTGGAATACCATTACCTACTATAGTTTTTATAATTCCAAAAGTGTCAAGTTTATATATCCTTGAATGCCAGTTCGCTATATATAGATTACCAATCCTATCAATACATAGTCCCGAAGGACTCAGGATAGGGGTAGTATCCGCCAAACCTCCTCCAGGGCTATTATATAATACACCAGTCCCAGCAATCGTTGTTATAATGCCAGATGGGGTTACTTTCCTTACCCGAGCATTTCCATAATCTGCTATATATAAATTACCAACTTTATCAAAACATAAATCAAGAGGATTAAATATTTCAGCGGCTGTCGCCAATTCTCCATCACCGTTATAGCCAGCTATACCAGTTCCAACAACCGTTGTAATTATACCATCGGAAGCATTTACCTTTCTGATTCTATTATTATGAGCATCTGCAATATAAAGATTTCCCAAACTATCTAAAGCTACAGCTTGGGTTGTCCTTAGTTGAGCAGCCGTTGCCGGACCATTATCTCCACTAAAACCAGCTACACCAGTACCTGCAACAGTATATATGATACCTGTAGGTTCAATTTTACGTACTGTATTGCCAGTGATACTTGTTGCAAAATAGTAATTGCCATAATTGTCAAAAACACCTCCAACTGGGTAATCTATTTGTGCAGAAATTGCACCACTTCCATCTCCAGTATTTCCCATAAGACCATTGCCTGCAATGGTACTAATTGTTTGTGCAATCAAAAAAAATGGCAACAATAAAAATGACATAGTTAAAAGCCAACCCTTCATTATTTTAGATTTTATGGAGCAATAACCAATACTCTGTCGGTAGGCAATAATGTAGCGAATGTTTTATACATCATTGTACCAGATGGAAATGGACCTGCTACAGGCGTATTCACCGCATTCAAATACTCCACATGAAACGTATTCGGTGTCACAGCCGTAATTCCATTACCTGCTATAAACACATTATTTAACCCACCATCATTATTCCCACTACCACCCAATATAGACGAACATGCACCCGTTGTAGTATAGTTATGTCCGCCTTCTATACTTACACCATTCCTTGCCATCATTGTTTCACTATCCTGTTTACATATTGTCCATTCACACGCACCATATACACCCCAGCGGGCAGTTGTCCCACAGCCAGCTTGGCACTTCGCTGCCCACCACCTGCACCATGCAGCACCAGCTGCCCCACAGCATTATATAGAGCCACTTCTTGTATAGCCTCCTCACTACGCACATTCAGCTCATCCAGCATTGGGTTAGGGTACACTTTTACCTCCCTTAACTCACTATTTACATCAGTCACATTTAGTGGCAGGCACTCAGGGTTGAAAGTTACTTTGCGTACACGCCTATTGTTAGATTCAGCTATATACAAATTACCACATGTATCGTATACCACACCAGCAGGAAAATCTAAAGAAGCTGCCGATGCAGGCCCACCATCCCCACTGAAACCCCCTAAACCATTGCCAACTATCGACTTGATTATTCCCATGCCATCAACAAGATAAATTCTTTTATTATATTTATCCGCAATAACTAAACGTTCATTACGATCAAATGTAATTCTAAGGGGATTAAATGAAGCTGAAGTTGCAGGAACATTATCTAAAGTAAAAATATACCCGCCATTACCGGCAATTGAAATAATTATACCACTTTTACTTATTTTCCTAATTTTCCCTCCATTGTAGTCTGCTACATAAACGTTCCCTAGTTTATCTGTAGTTATGCCAGAAAGCCAATTAAACGTTGCAGCTGTTGCTGGCCCACCATCGCCCGTTCCCGTAGAACTAAAACCTCCATAACCTGCTACGGTGGATATAATACCAGTTGTGCTGATTTTTCTAATTCTATTATTTACTTGATCCGATATATATATGTTATTTTCATAGTCAATACATAGATCTTCTACGCCTCCTAAATGGGCATTTGTAGCTGGAATATTATCGCCATTAAAACCACTAACACCTGTTCCTGCAATTGTAGAAATAATACCAGTAAAAAAATCAACCTTTCTTATTCTGAAATTATTTTGATCATCTATATATATATTTCCGATAGAATCTAAAGCAATAGCAGTAGGATTGTTAAGTTTTGCATTTGTAGCTATACCTCCGTCTCCCGAATAACCTGATGAACCATTTCCTGCAACTGTGCTTATAATTCCATCTACACTAATTTTACGTATTCTATGACTAAATACTTCAGCCACATAATAATTTCCAAATTTATCAATAGCTCCACCATTTGCAGCATTTATTGTGGCTATCAATGCTGAACCTCCATCGCCTGAAGAACCACTAGAACTTCCATTACCAGCAATAGTTGTGATAGTTTGACCTGTAGCAGACAAACTTAATAACAAGAACAATAATGCTTCTAAGATTTTCATACAATACATTATATAATCATTGCTACCTTACTGCCAACTGGAAAGCCTGCTGCTACCATACCAGGTGTAACATTTACAAATGCTAATGTTCCTGATGGCAAGGCTCCGCCATATATTGGCGTATTCACCGCATTCAAACACTCCACATGAAACGTATTCGGAGCCACAGCCGTCACATTCTGTCCAAATATACCCGCATAGGCAAAACCACCATCATTATTCCCACTACCCCCCAATATAGACGAACATGCACCAGATATTGTATTGGTATCACCGCCAGCAATAAAACTTCCAACTCCGCCAGCGTTTATTGTATTTTGACAGCCACCTACAATGCTGCTACATTGTTCGAAAATATAGTTACCTATTCCCCCACCTATAAAAGACCTAGAAATCTGAGTACTAGTACCTGTAGGTGATATTATATGATTGTGATCGCCACCACCAATGAAATTTACATAACCATTCTCTATCACATTTTGTCCTCCAGCTCCAATTCCAGAAAACACTGTATTACCACATATCGCATTGTTCAATCCACCTAATATTGCATTTACACCCACTGGGGCGCCTCCAGTATTATTTATATTGTTGTCTTGTACCAGCTGGAAAATAATATATAGCACTGGCAGGTAACAGAGAAAATACAAAAAATGGATCTGATATTCCATTCGCAGATAACCATTTAAGATGTAAAGCATTGTGTTGTACAGAATTATTTGATAACACTCATTCAAATTTAGGCAATACTAGCCCACAAATCAGATTTTTCACCACAATTATTTTTCTAATGAGTAAAGGAAAAAGCACCCAATCACATAATACATTGATTGTCAACACATTATGCAATCCCTACAAAACCACAATCCCTACGAAAAAACTTATAAATACCCCATGATTCAGAAAAACATCAATACCCTACTCAATACACCATTCCCCACTCATTGGCGCCAGTGTTTTCCACTGGTGTCTACTCTTTTACAAGTCTTCAGACTTGTAAACCATTGTTCTAGATGTTCCTGCTCAGCATAGTATCTACTACGTCGCACTGGTAGTCCAGCTACAGATGGACGAAACCAACATTTAACAGTCTTATGTAAACATGTTTCAGACGAAACAATTCTGAAAATTCAATAATTCCAAAAATTCTGATTCAGATAAATAACACCATTCACAATTCCCACAATCCCAATTCAGCCAAAAAATCACACCTCCCAACCCTCATAAAAACATCACAAAAATCATAATCCATACAAAAATCCACCTCCCCCAAACTGTTCAACCACAAAAATCTTCCTACTACACTTACCTTCACATTAAGACAATAAACATAAAGCCCTACCAGCAAACATCTCCACCCAAATCACCCACCAAAAACACCCCAAAAACTGTATTAAGCTCGGCAGATAAGTGTACTAAGCTGCACAGTTTACTGTACTTTCCTGCACACTTAGCTGTACTATCCTCAAAACCCATTTTGGGCAATCTTTATTCCCACACTACATTCGCCCACCTAAAACCAATACCATGAAACAAAGCCAGAAAAACAGGGCACAGCACCTCTATGCGCAGTCCAACCTCTCTAAAACAGAAATCGCCAAAGCAGTCGGCGTTAGCCGCCGCATCATCACCTACTGGGCCTCTGCTGGCGACTGGGATGCACTCCGCCACGCATCACGAGCCATGCCCACCCTCATTGCCGAAAAACTCTACCGACTCGTCGATGGCGTAGCCTCCAGCCTCCTCGCCGATCCCTACGCCCTCCACAACATTACCACCAAACAAGCCCAAACCATTCACCTACTCACCACCTCCATCAAACGCATCAAAAACGGCTGCACCCTTGGCGAAACCATGGAGCAGCAAAACCACTTCCTCGATGGCCTCCAGCGGCGCAACCCCACCCTGGCAGAGCAAATCGTCCCCTATATCGACGAATACAACAGCTGCCAGGCATCCTTTTCCAACGTCACCTACCCCACCAGCCAATACGCCCCCGATGGCTCCATACCCTTCCCAGTCGAACAAATCACCGAAAACGCCCTCGACCGTCAAGACCACACCCAGCTCCAATCCGAAATCGAAGAATTCCTACTCACCAAACAAGCCAACGAAAACACCACACAAAACACCCCTACACCACACAAAAACACCCATCAACCACCAAAGCCCCCCACCAAAGCCACAACAACAGCCCCCAAACCCCGCTCCCACAACCGCACACCCTCCAAAAGAAAAACCATCCGCCTAAAAAAGAACAAACCCAAAAACAAACCCAATATAATTACCCCTACCAAACCCAACAACCCAAAAGAACAACAGCATCCAGGCAGAACAACACAAGCAAACATCACAATCAGAACAACACAAGCAGACAACACAAAAAAGCCCAATAGCGAACCCAACCCTGAGCCCCTAACAACGACTTTAGTTGCCGTAGAACCCAGAACCGAACCCCTAATACAAGCACCACCACCAACCCTAAACCAACAGCCCCAACTATGAACCCACATAGGCAAATAAGAAAAGTTGCCCAATCCTTCGCACTCATACTTCGCACCCGCTCTCACCTTAGCCGCGGAGCGATCGCAATAATGGTGTCCTTTTGTTTGCTACTTTATTTTGGACAAGCAAAATAAAGTAGGAGCACCCGGGCAGAATAACACAAGCAGAATAACACAAGTAAACAACACAAATCAGAACAACACAAATCAGAACAACACAAACAGACAACACAAAAAACAAAAATCACCCGCGCAAAAACTGCGCAAAACCAAAAACAAAATCACCCAAAACCCACTGACTATCAACCACTTACACCTAAAACACAAAAAATCAAAAATGCGCAAAAACACCACATCACACACACCAATATATTCCATTCCGTCAAAAAAATGTAGGTTTGTATTTAGTACACGCTTCATGCTCATTAGATTCTTATTATCACTAATCCTGCTGTTTTTAGGAAGTAGCCACCTCCACGCCCAGCCTCGCAAAACCGATGCTCAGCCACGCATACTCCTCTTGCTCGATAAATCATCAAGCATGACCCAAACCTGGGATGCAGGAAAAATAAAATCCAAAGCAGCCGATGAGCTCATCCTACGGCTCATAGACAGCATCTACAAAGTCAATCGGTCAGTAGAATTCTCACTCAGAGTATTTGGCGCTCAGTCCCCCGTCACCGAAAACAACTGTAGAGACACCCGAAACGAAGTACCCTTCCGCAAAGACAACCGCCAGCAAATGGAATATCGCCTAGAGGATATCCAGCCACTCGGCGTCACCTCCATAGCCTATGCCCTCACGCAGGCCGCCGAAAAAGACCTGGTCGATATCAGCAAAAACGCATACAGCATCATCCTCATTACAGATGGTGGCGAGAGCTGTGGCGGCGACATCTGCGAAGTCATGCGAAAACTCAGCGCCAGCAAAGTATTCTTCCGCCCCTACATCGTCAATCTCGAGTCATCACCAGCCGTCAGGGCATCCTACACCTGCATGGGCGACTATCTCGAGGTCACCAAACACAGCGACCTCGGCCCAGCCATCACCAAAATCGTAGAGGCGTTTAGGCCCATCATCAACCTTACTACAGAGGAGTATGACAAGGTTAAGGAAATCAAAGCCATATCACCCACAGTGATGGGCGTAGAAATACCAGTAGTAAAAGTTAGAGACACACTCAAGCTCATCAAGTTTGCCAACCTACCTATCATACAGTTCAAAACCCTACCTGCACCTATCAGCTCACTCAAGCTCACCACACGCCCCATACCCAAGTTAAAACTCACCGACATCGATGACACCCCCGAACCTAGCACCATCACCACAGTAGCCATAGCCGCACTGCCTACAGGGCGCATATTACCTATGCGCATTGCAGCCGCTAGCACACATACACCAGCCCGGGTAGCTATCCCCGCCATCACACTCTCCCCCACCACCGAGGAGGCAGTAACCATATCAAGCCTACTTACACCCACACCTAAGCTTCGCGCTGCTACACCCACACCCTACAAGCCCACCACTATAAAAGTAGCACCATACATACCAGTGGTAGAAGACGAAGTACCACCCCGTCCAGCCCCCGAGAAAATAGCTAAAATACCAGCCTCACCACTCAAGAAGATGATGAGCCTTTATGTTATAGAAGATGGCTCATCCCCACTTCGTGCCCGCAAGGCACCCCCACTTCCACCATTGGTATTCGATCCCACACCAGCCAAACCTAAACCTGTAGCTGCTAAGCCGCTACCTGGCGTTAAGCCACCAGAGGGCAAGCCCGCCGACTATGTAGTAGAGACCGAGGAAGCGAAAGAAACTACAGTTGAAGTTTACTTCACCGATGGCAAAGGTAAGTTCTACGAAACCACACCTCAGGTCATACTAATCAATCCTTCTACTGGCACACCAGTTCGCCGCTTTTTCAGAATGGTAGATGCCAACGGCAATCCCGACCCACAAAAAGGAATTGCACCTGGCTACTATCACCTCACCTTTGCCGAAACACGCACTACCTATGTCAACAATGTAGAAGTAGTAGAGAATATGCGCAATAAGATAATTGTAAAAGTCAATAAAGCCAGTCTTAGTTTCGAGTATGAGGGCAACACAGCAAGGCCCGTTACCGAATTCTCTGCTGTAGTAGTTGAGCGCAATAAACCTGAAGGTGGTAAAATCATTAATCAGAAGTGTACAGAACGTCTGGAGTACGAACCCGGCAACTACCATGTAGTGATCAATACCTTCCCACAAGACGTACGCAACATAGACCTCGATTTCAATGAGAAAGCTATCAAGATTTTACAACCCGGTTTTGCTAAGTTTACAGGCGAGGATGGCATTTCAGTAGTATTCCTCTATCAGCAGTTGGGCGATAAATATAGAGAGTTTCACAAGCTGCGCCTCAGCGATCCTTCCGCTCAGAAACTTCAAATACAACCAGGCAAATATCAGGCACATTTCCACAAAGGCCCAGGTGGCTCAGCCGCCTCCGAAAAAGTGATGGAATTCATTGTAAAGTCTAATGAATTAACCGAAGTAATCTTAAAATAGTCATGAACCTATCCATAGTAGAAGTCACTTATGGCTCACCGATCTATCAGCAAGTCTACAACCTGCGCGAAGAAGTACTTAGAAAACCACTCGGCCTTTCCCTAGCCAACGAAGACCTCAGCCGCGACCAAACAGATACAATACTAGCAGGACTACTTAATGATGTAGTAGTATCATGCCTCATGCTACATCCACTATCTTCCTCTGAAGTGCAGCTAAGGCAAATGGCTGTGTACGATGCTTATCAAGGTCATGGTATTGGGAAGTCTCTTGTCTTAGCCGCCGAACAATTTGCTATTAAGCAAGGTTACACCAGCATCATTCTTCATGCCAGATTAGTAGCACTAGGCTTTTATAAAACTTTGGGGTACTCCGTTATAGGCGATGAATATTTAGAAGTTGGAGTTCCCCACTATACAATGACCAAGTTGTTACAGTAAACCTAGTCCCAATTATCTGATGAGCGTATTCTCTTTTGCTTTATTGGCTTATCGCTCGTTTTATTATTATCTTTTTCAGTTTTAGGTTCATTATTATCACTTTCACTTTTCTCACCTTTTGCTTTTGCTTCTTTACTTTTTATTTTCTTCACCGCTTCATCAAATTTAGTTTCATCCAGTTTCCCCGACATACCTCTATCAAGTATTCCATCTAGTGCTTCAATTTTTCCAGGTGGTGTGCCAGCTTCAGTAAGTTCCACATCAAATCCATTACCATCAGCATTTACCCACGATCCTTTATATTTATTGCCTTCTAGCATTAGCTCCATCACCCCTACAGATTTTTCATCCTCAATAATCCAAATGCCCTTTTTATCTCTCGATATGTCTACCCGCACATACCTTCTGTTATCACCTAGCTTATACAAGCCATCATACAATTGTTTCTTTCCTCCAGGCACACGCAAGTATCGTAGATATAATTTTACAGGAATCTCATTATCCATCAAGCCCTCATAATATTTCCTATCCACTACTTCTTTGCGCACATCATCATCCTCTTCATCATCTATCACTCTATTTATGCTTAACAGCCCGCCACTGGTATCAGACCTTACACTATCATTATTGATTGTTACACTGTCTACTATAGTAGTATCGGGATGGGTAGCACGCCATGCAAAGTACTCTTTTTCAGCTCGTTCCTTTTTTTGGTACTCTTCTACAGTATTGGCTTCTAATACATTGATAAATTGTCCACCAAAAAACTTACCTTTTATTTTTTGCAACTCAGTTACAGCCACACAAAACATACGCCTATTATATGCATCACTAACAAATAGATACCCTTCAAATCTTTCAGGTGCAATTTTGTCAAATCCTTCTAGTTTGCGGCGCATATCCATTTGGTGTAGTTGATATCGCGCAATCACTGTATTACTCCAGAAAATACCTGAGTCTTCACCTTTATGAAGTGTACTAGCAAAACCTCCAATAATATTTTTGTTATACAAAGGGTCAAATTCAATTAAAACCTGAGGATGCTCTTTTAGATGTCTTAATGCTTGTTGTGCTTCTGGGCTCTGATCAGTATTGTGTATTACCATTTGCCATAGTGTATCAAATGGCGGGAATAATTCATAATAAGTAGCAGTATCATGGTTACGAAGGCAAGTTGCTAGTTTATTAATCAGCTCGGTTTCTGTTTTCGGCCAAGGCTCAGCTTTGGGTTTACGCCTAAACTGCGCACTTACAGATGAAGCAATTGAAAGAAGAAATATTATGGCAAGTAGCGGTTTCATTATTTAAATGGATGCTAAAGTTAGCTTATTGATGCGATTGCAGTATATGATGGGATGTCGTTATCTTTATGAGGTTCATCAAAAGGTATTTATGCGTTCATTAAAATGTTTCTTTGGAGTATTATTACTAGCAATAATAACTTCTTGCGGAAAAACATCTGTTATAACTTATAGTGTTAAGAATAATACTTCTGACTCTATAATGATAGTAACTAGCAGAGTACCCGACACCACATATAGACCAGACACTATGTTCTTATCATACAATCAGGAAGTTGTTGTTTTAGTAAATGAGCCAGGCAAACTAAGGGTAAATGAATATAAAGAATTGGGAGCAGAATTGAAGTACCTGTATAGAATTGATGCCTATCGTTTATCACGAAACAAACCCTCTGTAAGTCTTCGTTCTGTGACACGATGGAGGTATGAGGAGATGAGTAATAAGATAGCAAAATATAACACTGTGGTAACTGATGTTGACTATGAATAAAGTAGATGCACAAATGAGAATGCAACTGCTTACTTTTATAGCTAAATTCCGACTCAGGAACCATGTTAGTAAAACTTTTTGGTAGCGCTGTATATGGCGTAGATGCAATAACAATAACAGTAGAAGTAGATACCCCAGGAGGACAAGTAGGTGTGTATATAGTTGGGCTGCCTGATAGCGCTGTGAAAGAAAGTACTGACCGAGTAATATCGGCAATGCAGAACACTGGATTTGATAGACCCAGAGGGCGCATAGTAATTAATATGGCACCTGCTGATATTAAAAAAGCTGGAGCTGCATATGATCTTCCTATTGCAATAGGCATACTTGCTGCAACTGGCCAAGTTAGTGGAGATAAGTTGGGAGCGTATGTTATAATGGGAGAGCTATCGCTAGATGGCACTGTGAAACCAATAAAAGGAGCTTTGCCAATAGCCATACAAACAAGAGCTGAGAAATTTGCGGGGCTAATAGTGCCGAAAGAAAATGCGAGAGAAGCTGCATTAGTGAATAATCTGGATGTGTATGGCGTAGAGCATATATCTGAGGTAATAGATTTTTTTGCAGGCAATAAGGAGTTGATTCCACTAAAGGTTAACACAAGGGAAGAATTTTTTGATGCACAGTGCCATTTTGAGTTAGACTTTAATGATGTAAAGGGGCAAGAAAATGTAAAACGTGCACTAGAAATTGCTGCTGCTGGTGGACATAATGCAATACTGATAGGCCCACCAGGTGCTGGTAAAACGATGTTGGCTAAAAGATTGCCGACAATATTACCCCCACTTACATTGCATGAAGCCCTAGAAACAACCAAGATACATAGTGTAGCTGGCAAACTACCTGGCAATGCCAGCTTGGTAGCCCAAAGACCTTTTAGAAGTCCACACCATACGATAAGCGATGTGGCACTGGTGGGAGGAGGGGGAAATCCGCAACCTGGCGAGATATCGCTGGCACACAATGGTGTACTATTTTTGGATGAGTTGCCAGAGTTCAAACGGACAGTGCTGGAAGTGATGCGACAACCAATGGAAGAAAGGAGAGTCACTATTTCAAGAGCCAAAGTGAGTATAGATTTCCCGGCTAGTTTTATGCTGATAGCATCTATGAATCCTTGTCCATGTGGGTATTTTAACCATCCAGAAAAGGAGTGCACTTGCAATCCGCTGATAGTGCAGCGGTACTTGAATAAAATTAGCGGCCCATTATTAGATAGAATTGACTTGCATGTGGAGGTGACACCAGTGCCTTTTAGTGAGTTATCATCGAGTAAAATGAGTGAGAATAGTGATGATGTTAGAACTAGGGTTATAGCAGCTAGAGAGATACAAGCGAAGAGATTTGAGGAACATGCCGGTGTGTATGCTAATGCACAGATGGGCAGTAAGCTACTTAAGGAAATATGCGTGATCAACAATGTGGGGCATACACTACTAAAAACGGCAATGGATAGACTAAACCTAAGCGCACGAGCATACGACAGGATACTAAAGGTAAGCCGAACTATAGCAGACCTTGCAGCTAGTGATGAGATACGACCAGAGCACTTGGCAGAAGCTATCCAATATCGTAGCTTGGATAGGGAAGGATGGGGCGGATAGGGATAGGTGTAAAATGATAGTACCATGGCATATGGTATTTTAGGATGATAGAGGATGAGGGGTTATTCATGTTAGCTAATATAACTCAATTCAGTAGTGCATACCAATATAGTTTTTTAGGTGAATGAGGTTATTACGGTTGATGTTTTCGGAGTTTTATAATTACCATTTTTGAGGTTGGGGTGTTGCTCTTATCGGCGGTGGTGCCGATGGGGACTAACACATTAGTTTCGGGGAAGTAAGTGGCGGTGCACTGCTCTGGTATGCTGTATGGGATAATTATGAACTTGTGTGCTACCCGCTCTCTACCACCATGAAAATTGTAAAGATCAACTAAGTCGCCTGCTTTAAAGCCTAGTCTAGAAATATCTTTTTCATTCATAAAGATGACCCTACGCTCATTGTAAACGCCACGGTAGCGATCGTTGAGACCATAAATAGTAGTATTGAACTGATCGTGACTGCGAAGGGTTTGCATCATCAATTCATCATTGGCAAGGTGGGTATAAGTAACATCGGCAACATTGAAATTGGCCTTACCATTGAGTGTGTTGAATTTTCCTTCACGGGCACCGTTTGGCAGGTAGAAGCCACCTAAAATACGGGCTCTACGGTTGTAGTCTTCGAAGCCAGGGATGGTGAGCTCTATATCATTGCGGATATAGTCGTAGTGCTGCATGTAGAGGTCCCAGTTTATTTTGCTGCGGCTGCCGAGTGTGGCTTTGGCCAGACGGGCTACTATCATTGGTTCGCCTAAGAGTTTGTCTGAAATTGGTTTTAGGCTACCCTTAGACATTTGTACTACACCCATAGAGTTCTCGCAAGTAATAAATTGGGCTTCCCCGTTTACAACATCGAGGTCGGTGTGACCACAGCATGGTAGTATGAGTGCTTCCTTGCCTGTAACCAGATGGCTGCGGTTGAGCTTGGTAGAGATGTGCACTGTGAGGTCGGTGTTGCGAAGAGCCTCTGCGGTATAAACTGTATCTGGTGTGGCACTTAGAAAATTTCCGCCCATGGCTACAAATACTTTTGCTTTGCCGTGGTACATGGCATGAATGGCCTCTACCACATCGTAGCCGTGGTGCTGAGGAGGCCTAAAGCCATATACTCTTTCTATACTATCCAGAAAACGCTGTGGTGCCTTCTCGTTGATGCCCATAGTGCGATCGCCCTGAACATTGCTGTGCCCGCGAACTGGACAAGTGCCAGCGCCTGGCTTGCCAATGCTACCCTTGAGCAAGAGTAGATTGACTACCTCCCGAATAGTATCTACAGCGTTCTTGTGCTGGGTGAGTCCCATAGCCCAACACGCTATGATACGATTCTTGTTCTTGAGTACATCGGCAACTTGTTGTATTTGCTGCATGGATATACCTGCTGCGGCTGCCAAGTCTTCTACTTTATAATTTTTGAGGTTGGCTATAAGCTCATTGTAGCCAGCTGTATTGGCATTGATAAACTGATGGTCGAAGACGGTGCCTGGGGCCTTTTCATCTTCTTGCATGAGTAGTATCTCAATGGCTTTGAGGAGTGCCATGTCTCCATTGAGCTTGACTTGTAAGAAAATATCAGTGAGGCGCGCTTTGATACCTAATGCACCTTTTACTGTTTGTGGATTGCTGAAGCCCATTAGCCCAGTTTCGGGAAGTGGGTTGACAGATATGATAGTAGCACCATTGTCTTTAGCCTCTTGTAATGCAGAGAGCATGCGGGGGTGATTGGTGCCGGGGTTTTGGCCGAGGATGATGATAACCTCAGCTTTGTAGAAGTCGTCGAGCTTGACTGAGCCTTTACCGATGCCGACTGAATCTATGAGGGCAACACCGCTAGACTCGTGGCACATATTGGAACAATCTGGCAGGTTGTTGGTGCCGTACTCGCGGGCGAATAGCTGATAAAGAAAAGCAGCTTCGTTGCCGGTGCGACCTGAGGTGTAGAATACAGCTTCGTCGGGGGATTGTAGTTTATTGAGGTGAGTGGCGATGAGTGCAAAGGCGTCATCCCAAGAAATGGGCTGATAGTGTGTGCCACCCTGTGGCAGATACATAGGCTCTGCAATGCGCCCTTTCTTACCTATTTCATAATCATTAAGTAGAGAGAGGTCGAATACGGAGTTGTTTCGGAAGAAGGTAGCATCTAGTTTTTTGGTAGTAGCTTCTTCGGCTATTGCTTTGGCACCGTTTTCGCAGTATTCTGCCACTTTGGAGCGATGGCCGTCTGGGTCGGGCCAAGCACAGCCGGGGCAATCGAAACCTTCTTTTTGATTGAGTGCGAGTAGGGCTTTCATGCCACGAGCAAAGTCCATTTCGCCAAAAACGTGTTTAGCACTAGACACTACAGCTGTCATACCGGCAGCATTGGTTTTGGGCCTTGTCAGTTTGAGGTTGAGCAGTAGCTCAGGATTTTCGGCGTTTGGCAGCTGTGTATTATTTTTTTTCATCGTTTAGTTTTTTGCTCGCGGCTGATATTATAAGTGGATAGTGATAAGAGTAGTGTAAAGATATTGTATAATTGGCAACCTTATTGGGCGAGTGTGCTGTAGGAATGTTGCTGAAAAAATTGCGCACTTTTTATTTTTTGAGGGTTTGGGATAAGTGATTGATAATCAATGTCTTGTGTAGGAAACGGACTAGTTTTTTGCTCACTTTTTGCATGGGTAGATGGGGGTGTTTTTGCGCATCTGTTTTTTGCAATGTGTGTAGTGTATAGGGAGTTCATTTGCGGTAAGCTTATAGAGATTTATTGGGAATAGAATGTAGTATGAACAGCTACTGAGGCAGTTGGTATGCGGGTGTGCTGAGGGGAATAAAAATAGCACAAAAATCGTGCCTAAAATGCTAGTGCGGCATAATGGCAGAGGTAGTGGCAGACGTGATACGCTACTATACCTATGACTGACGAAGCGATATTATATTAGACGGAGGGGTATTAAGACTTAGGTGGTTTTACTACGGCGTAACCATCTACTACGATTATATTATTTTGGTTGAGGATAGTAGTTTGAATTTTGAGGTAACCTTTTTCGAGTACTTCAACTATTTGCAATGATGCGGTAATGGTGTCGCCAATAAATTTCATTAAAATCTGATTTAAACTTTGCCAAAGGCGAGTCTATGCTGCAACTGTATACTAAAAACCCAAGTGAATATCTACTGAAGTTGACCGATAAGAAGGGTGTGGTATCTACACTCAGATTTATGCTTCAATAGCGATTAGCGATTTATCGATGTTTTGCAATGGGTGCTTCTGCAAGGGAGTGCCCATTGCTGTATTAAGATGTGTATAGGATGAGTTGCGTGTCTGCGCAATAATTATTTTCTAGTTTTTTAATTGGATTTTTCGGGATAGCGCTAGTGCTTAGACGTAGGATTAGTTAGCTATGTGACTAATGGCTAAGTAATTCTGTATCAATGGATTAGGAAATGTACATCAATAATAAGATGTGCATGCTGCCAGAAAATAGCTGCTGGGAATGCCAAAAAAACGAAGTGAACATATGTTGGAAGACGATGAGCGGTAGTGTATAGCTAAAATATAATGTTAGTTTTGTGACGCCAATCATCAAAACAATGGGCTAATGAATAATGGGAACAGGCCACTGATAAGTGTATGTACGATTACTTATAATCACATACGTTTTCTAGAACAGGCTATACAAAGTGTGTTGGCGCAAGAGTATACATTTGATATAGAGTATGTGATAGGGGATGACTGCTCGACAGATGGAACGAGGGATATAATAGAAGCATATCACCAGAAATACCCTCACATAATAAAACCACTTTATACTGATAAGAATTTAGGAGCCAGAGCAAATGCAAGAAGAAGTTTGCTTAACTGTAAAGGCAAATACATTGCTGTATTGGAAGGGGATGATTACTGGATAGATAATAAAAAGCTACAAAAGCAATTTGACTTTATGGAAGCTCATCCGGACTTTGCTATGTGCTACACTATGGCTAATGTGGAGGAGTGGGACGGGGTGCAATATGACATAAACTATGCCCAACCTAAACAAGATGTGCTGGATATGGCAGACATCATAACATCTGAACAGAACCTGATACCTACTGCAACCATTTTTTTCAAAAATATATTACCTAATCCGCTACCTGACTTTTTCATAAATGCAATAAGTGGAGATATTGCTATACATCTGGTAATGGCAGCTAACGGCAAGATTAAATATTTGCCATACATAACGGCAGTTTATAGAAATCATGCGGGGGGTATTACAAAAACTGATAATCAGAAAAACAATCATCATAAACAGCTGATGGTGCTGTATGAACAAGCGAATGCGTTTTATAACAACAGGTTTGATGATATAATAAAGCCTCACCTATCTTACATGAGCAAAGTATATATTACTTACTATTCTCAACATAAGAATGGGATAGATAAACTGCGACATGTAACGGATGCATTGGCATTGTATAGAAGGTATAATGATGGAGGTAACCTAAAAGAACAGGTGTATTTTGTGATGATGTTGTATTTTCCGAAATTATTGAACTTACTTAAAAAGAATAATGGATGAAAATAGCCATTATGCAGCCTTACTTTTGCCCATATCTTGGGTACTTTCAGCTGGTGAATGCGGTAGATAAGTTTGTGTTTTATGATGATGTAGCCTACATAAAAGGTGGATGGATAAATAGGAATAAAATAACATCGAACGGGAAGGAGTTTTTGTTTACGATACCGCTGGTAGCTGCCAGTTCTTATAAACTAATAAAGGATACTGAAGTAAACTGGCATGTGAAGGATGTGGACAAGCTAATGAAAAATATAGCCAGCAGCTATAAAAAAGCACCCTATTATGGTGCTGTGATGCAGGTGCTAGAGCAGATAATAAGTGATGAGCCAGCTACAATAGGGTTGCTAGCAGGCAGGAGTGTAGAGGCATTTTCTGACTATTTGGGATTGCAAACTAAGTTTAGTTACTCGTCGGAAGGCAACTATACAAAAACAGATAATAGAGTTGAAAATCTGATAAACATTATAAAAGCAGAACAGGGAGATGTGTACATCAACCCAGTTGGGGGTATGGAACTGTATAGCAAAGCTGAATTTTCGCAATATGATGTTTCCTTATTTTTTTTGAAGGGCAAACCTAGTTTGTCAATTATAGATGTATGCATGAACAACTCTGTGAAAAATATTATTTCGTTGATAAACGACTTTAGCTTGCTATGAAAGAATTTGGGGGTTATTTTGAACTTGAGACAAATAAAAAATTGGGTGGGCACTTTCATCCAACATTTTTTAAACTAAATTCTGGAAGGTCTGCTTTAGAATATATACTCAGAGGAAAATCTTACACATCTATCTGTTTGCCAAACTATTATTGTGATGTATTAGAAGAACCCATAAGAAGACTTGACTTAACTTTGAGTTTTTATGACATAAACGATAAACTTGAGATTGATAATATTCCAGAGTTGGGATCAAAAGATTGCCTTTTGTACATAGATTATTTTGGCTGTAAGAGTCAGTATGCTCAACTGTTAGCCAACAAAGTATCAAACATTATTATAGATAATACACAATCTTTCTTCTCTAAACCTAATAAAGGAGTAGATGCGATATACTCTTGCAGAAAATTTTTTGGTGTACCAGATGGTGGTTATTCGAGCAATACTTACAATAATGTAACAGTATCTAACACAGGACACCTTTCATACAAAAGATACGCACATATGGTTGGTAGAATAGATAGAGATGCTGAAAGTTTCTATCAAGATTTCAAGAATTCCGAGGAATCCTTGAGTAATGAAGGAATGAAAATAATGTCTGCATCTACAGAACTGTTAATAGGATCTATAGCATACTATGATGTAATACAGAGAAGGAATGAAAATTTCCAGTTATTACACAGCTACCTAGGGAAAGATAATGAGCTTTTTATAAACAATGATATAAATGGACCATTATGTTATCCATACTTAGGAAAGCGAATTAATAAAAAAAAAATGGTGCAAAATAAAGTGTATGTACCAACATATTGGCCCAATAATTCACTAAATTTTGGACCAACAGGCAAACTGCTATCGGAAGAACTTGTTTGTTTGCCAATAGATCAAAGATATACCAATTATGATATGCTTAGAATGATTGAAATAATCCAATCGGTATGAAAGTAACTATAAGACCACTAAAAGATGGGGACGAAAAAGTATCATATAAATGGCGTAACGACCCTGAAATATGGCTAATGACTGGCAGTAGGCCAAATATAGAGGTAACAGAACAAGTGGAGTATGAATGGCTTCAAAAAGTATTGACACAAAAAGATTCTTTGAGATATGCTATATGTGTAGGTGATAAAAATGAATATGTAGGCAATGTGCAAATAACTAATATTACAGAAGAGAGCGGCGAATTTCATATATTCATAGGTAATAAATATTATTGGGGAAAAGGAGTAGGAGCAACAGCCACAAGACTAATGATTGACGAAGGGTTTAAAAAGGGATTAAAGCAAATATATCTTTACGTAAGACTAGATAACGTAGCAGCCATAAAAGTGTATGAAAAGTGCGGAATGAGTGTAATATCACAAGATGGAGAACAGCTAAAAATGATTGCAGAAAACGATAAGGAGTCTAAACAATAAACAACCTTACACTATGAGGTGCCAAATAACAGGAGCAGAGATGAACCTAAATGAGCTGGTGCCGATAGGCTCTGTAAGGCGGAATGTGGTGGAATATATGCGCGTGGAGCACCCAGACCTAGATGAAGGGGGCTATATAAGCTACAAAGCATTGCAAGACTACAGGAGGCGGTATCTGGAGTGGATAATAAAGAATGAAGTAAACGAGTCGGCAAGGGTGGAGCAGGCTGTGGTGGAGGCACTAACGAGCAAAGATGCAAGCATAACGGCACCTGATGATGAAGGTGAGCTGACCTTTGGGCAGCGGTTGGCAGATAAGGTAGCGGAGTTTGGGGGGAGCTGGACATTTATACTTTTGTTTGGTGCCATCATACTAGGGTGGATAGGTGTGAATACGATAGCGTTGATGAATAGAGGGTTTGACCCATATCCCTATATTTTACTTAATTTGGTATTGTCTTGTGTGGCTGCTCTGCAAGCCCCCATCATAATGATGAGCCAAAACCGACAAGAGACCAAAGACAGACAGAGGAGTGAGTATGACTATAAAGTGAACCTAAAAGCGGAGCTGGAGATAAGGATGCTGCATGAGAAGATAGACCACCTGATGATCATACAAATGCAACAGATAATGGAGTTTCAGCAGTTGCAAATGGACTATATGGAGGAGCTGAACAGCAGACTAGAAGAAATTGCAATAGCTAAAAAACCGCAAGTGAAGGATAATGAGTAATATAAGCACGGGAGTATCGCTGAGGGGGTATAATACGTTTGGTCTAGAAGCTGTGGCTGAGCGGTATATGGAACTGAGGAGTGAGGCAGACCTAGCAACGCTAGCAGATGAGGCGGGGCCAATACATGTGCTAGGCGGTGGTAGTAATATATTGCTAACGGCAGATGTGCCTGGGCTAGTGGTGCGTATATGCCTGAGCGGCATAACTGTGGAACGAACAGACGAAGAGCGTGTGTGGGTGCGCGTGGCTGGGGGTGAGGTGTGGCATGAACTAGTGCTGTATGCTGTGGCAAGGGACTGGGGCGGTATAGAGAATCTAGCCTTGATACCTGGCACTGTGGGGGCAGCACCTATACAAAACATTGGAGCATATGGTGTGGAAGTGAAAGATGTGATAGAGGAGGTGCAATATTGGGATATAGTAGATAGGTGTAAGGTGGTGCTGAACAATGAGGCATGTAGATTTGGGTATAGGGATAGCATCTTTAAGCAAGAGCTAAGGGGGCGTGTGATAGTAACATCAGTATTGATGAGGCTGAGCAAGCAGCCAAAGCTAAACACTAGCTATGGTGCGATAAACGAGGAACTGGCGGCTATGGGCTGCACGCAACCGAGTGTGCAAGATGTGGCAGCAGCGGTGATAAACATAAGAACTAGTAAACTGCCAGACCCCAAACAGATAGGGAATGCGGGTAGTTTTTTTAAAAACCCGACGATAAGTGAGCAGCAGTATATGGCACTGCAAGAAGCAAATGCAACTATACCCTGCTATAGAGTAGGCGGAGGGAAGGTGAAGGTGCCTGCGGCCTGGCTAATAGAGCAATGTGGCTGGAAGGGATACAGAGGAGGAGCAGCAGGCGTGCATACAAAGCAGGCACTGGTGTTGGTGAACTATGGAGGAGCAACTGGGGCAGAACTATGGGACCTATCGACAAAGATAGTGGAGGCGGTGCAAGCGCGCTATGGCATAGAGCTGGAACGAGAAGTGCAGGTGTGGTGATGAATGGGGGACGAAAAGGGTGATATATTGGCATTAACATTATTTTATTGGGCTTAAGGGGTTGGGAATGCTTATTTCTAAGGAATTTTGCGACCCGAATGCTGGTGCTGACAATTGGTGTGCACCAAGTAATAGTTTTATAAGAATCATGCAAGGAATACAGAGAGTAATAGCACTGGTAGTAGGGTTGGTATTGGTGACTGGAGTGGCAGTAGCACAAGGCTCTATAACGGGCAAGGTAGTAGATGGCAATAATGCACCACTGGGATATGCAACAGTGACACTGCTAAAAACAGACTCGACAGTGGCTGGTGGTGACCTAACGAAAGATAATGGCACCTTTAGTATAAGCCCTGTAGGGGTAGGCGATTATCTATTGAGGGTGGAGTCGCTAGGATTTCAAACACTGTTTCAGAAGGCAAAAGTGACAGCAGCTGGCGAGACAGTGAAAGCAGGCACACTGAAACTACAAACATCGGAACAGACGCTAAAGACCGTGAATATAACAGCTGAGAAGCGTGTGATGGAGATGAAGGTGGACAAAAAAGTATTCAACGTAGAGAAGAATACTACAACTGCCGGAGGGAGTGCTACAGATGTGTTGCAAAATGTGCCAGCAGTATCTGTAGATATGGAAGGCAATGTGAACCTGCGGGGCAAAGGTAATGTGACGGTGCTGATAGATGGCAAACCTGCAACTATGCTGGGCAGCGATGTAACATCGGCCCTACAGAGCTTGCCTGCTGCGAGCATAGAGAGCGTAGAGGTAATTACCAATCCATCGGCCAGATATGATGCGCAAGGCACTACAGGCATCATCAACATCATAACCAAAAAAGATGGCAGACTGGGTATGAATGGGAGCGCTACGATAGGCGCGGGCACGAGAGATAAGTATAATGGCAGTGTGAACCTGAATGTGCGAAAGGGAAAGTGGAATGCCTTTGTGAATAGTAGTTTCAGAATCAATAACACCTTCAACAACGTAACGACTGACAAGCAAGACAGTGTATTGACTAATGGTTTGTACAGGTCTTACTATACTTATGAGCATGTGCCGAGGCTGTTTAATGGGTTGTTTAATACTATAGGTGGCACGTATGACTTTGACAAGAACAACTCGCTGACAGTGACCCAGAACATAAATGTGATGCAGTGGGGTTTTTCGGACTATTCGAATTATTATATCTACAGTAATCCGGAGCGGACAGGAACTGTGGTATATGACCGCTATAGATACTCGGATATGCTAGGTGGGCCAGTATCATTATCATCGTCGGTAGACTATAAGCATAAGTTTAAGAAGAAAGGAGAGGAACTGAATATAGACGGAACGTATGCTATAACCAATATGCGCCGCACCCAAGATTACCTGACAGAGATAGACACGTTGAGGATTAAATCGACCGCGCCGGGTGCTGGCAGAAATACAAGCCTGAATGCGTGGGCCGACTATACACTACCTGTCATAGGCGACCATGGCAAATTTGGGGCTGGTGTGAAGACACAAATCTTTACCTTTTATAGCGATAACGACCCTAAAATAGACACTGCAAGTGGTGCAGGTTTTACAAGGCAAGGAGATGTACGTTTTGATACGGTGCTCTATACTACATACAAGTATAACCAACAGATACATGCTGCCTATGTGAACTGGGCCGACCAAATAGGCAAGATTGGCTATCAGCTAGGGCTAAGGGGAGAATATGCGCTGTATGAAGGTGAAGGCAGGGTGCCGACTTTTGCAACATTCAGGAATGAGTTTCTAAACCTGTTTCCATCGGCCTTTGTATCTTATCAGCTACCAAAAGACCAGAGTATATATGTGAACTATAGCAGGCGCACAAATAGACCTAGTTTTTTCCAGATGATGCCTTTCAAAGATTTCTCTAACCCCGGAACAGTGTCTATGGGCAACCCGGACATCTTACCTGAGTTTATAGACAACTTTGAGCTAAGCTACAGCAGGAATACGCCTAAGGGACATACGTACATGTTTAGTACCTACTTTGCCAGAACTGCAAACCTGAGTGAGCGTGTGCTACGCCCGATAACCAATAGTGCGCTAGACTCGGCACTGGGACTGAGCAATGAGGTAGGGCAGCTATTATCGAGACCTATGAACATAGCATCGGGCACTACGTATGGATTGGAAGCCACAGCGAGGATGCAGTTTAGCAAAGCGTGGGATGCGACTGCTAATGTCAACTTCTTCAACAATGAACTGAAGGTGGGAGATATGCCTGCTGACTATAGGGCGTTTGTATCAAACACGAGTGGATATGGATGGTTTGCCAAGCTGAATAGTAATCTGAAATTACCTAAGGACTTCTCGCTACAGCTGACGGGTAACTATGAGTCGCCGAGGGTGATAACACAAGGTGAACAGAGAGAGAGCTACTGGATAGACCTGGCGCTGAAAAAGAACTTGTGGAAGAACAAGGCTACGCTGGTGATCAACTGCTCGGACGTGATGAAGACACGCCAGTTTATTAATGACTACAGAACCCCAACCTATGTGCAAACTATCAACAGAGTGAAGGAGACGAGGATAGGCAACATCACCTTCACGTATAGATTTGGCAAACAAGATATGCAAGGGAGAGGTGGCACACCGGGTGGCCGAGGTGGTGCTAAGAAGAGCAGAGCAGAGAAGCCGAATGACGCAGATAGGGCCAGTAACCTAAAAGGTAATGATGACGACAATAGCGGTGGAGGGGGCGGCGCACCAAGCGGTGGCCAGAAACGATAAGTTAAATATCGTTGGATTAAACATTTATTAACGTGTCGGTTACATTGACTTTAAGGTAAATGTATCACTTTGCGCAGAGCGTGTAATAATGCGCTGTTATGCATGGCAAAGAGAGAAGTAGACCTTGTAGTATTGTCGGACGTACATTTGGGGACATATGGCTGCCATGCAACGGAGTTGCTGCGGTACCTAAAGAGCATAAAGCCGGGTGCTGTGATACTGAATGGAGACATCATAGACATATGGCAGTTTAGCAAGCGATACTGGCCCTCTACGCATATGATGGTGGTGAAACACCTGATAGGGCTGATAGCCAAAGATGTGCCTGTATATTACATTCCGGGCAACCACGATGAGATGTTGAGAAAGTTCAAGGATTTTGGGCTTGGCTCTCTGAAGATTGTAAACAAGCTATCGCTAAAGATAGACAATAAGCGGGTTTGGGTTTTTCATGGAGATGTATTTGATGTGGTGATGCAGCATAGTAAATGGCTGGCAAGACTTGGTGCAGTGGGGTATGATACGCTGATACTCATTAACAGGTTTGTAAACTACGTATCGCAAAAGATGGGTAGGGGTAAATTGTCTTTCTCGAAGAAGATAAAGAATACGGTGAAGAGTGCAGTGAAGTTTGTGAATGACTTTGAGCATACGGTATGCGAGATAGCGGCAGAGAACGATTATGACTATGTGATATGTGGACACATACACCACCCAGAGATAAAGACAGCCCAAACTCGTGCTGGTAGTGTGGTATATATGAACAGTGGCGACTGGATAGAGAACCTAACAGCATTGGAATATAATGACTCGAAATGGCGAATCTACAGCTATCTGGAAGACCCAGTGGCGCAGGCAATAACTATAGAGAAGCGTAAGCGGGGGGAGGAGTCGGCGAAGGAGCTGCTGGCCAACCTGCTGGTGGAATTGAATGTGAAACAAGGTGCAGCAGTAGCGGAGGGCGTATTATCGAGGTAAATTATGAAGATACTATTTGCTATACAGGGCACGGGAAATGGGCACCTTAGCAGGGCCAGAGATGTGTATCCGGAGCTGGCTAAATATGGCACTGTAGATGTGCTGGTAAGTGGTATACAGGTGGATGTGGCAGTGCCTTTCCCTATTAAGTATCAATGCTATGGACTGAGTTTCATATTTGGTAAGCGAGGTGGGGTGGACATTATAGATACAGCGCGTAAGCTACAATTAGGGCAATTGCTGAGGGATATCAAACAATTGCCAGTGACAGAATATGACCTTGTAGTGAATGACTTTGAGCCTATATCAGCCTGGGCATGTAAGCGTCATAAAAAGGCATGTATATCGCTGAGTCATCAATATGCAGTGATGCATGAACTGGCTCCCAAGCCAGGCTATAGAGACCTAATAGGAGAGACGGTGCTACAACGATATGCGCCTGTAACAGCTGGATATGGTTTTCACTTCGAGGCATTTGCTCCTAATATCTTCACGCCAGTAATAAGACAAGATATTAGAGCGTTGCAGCCAGTAGATAAAGGTCATTACACTGTTTATTTGCCAGCATATAGCGATGAAACAATAGTGCAGCATTTATCGCAGTTTCCGAATGTGAAGTGGCAGGTATTTTCGAAGCATTGTAAACTGCCGTTTGTGTCGGGTAATATATCGGTACGCAAAATAGATAATAAGCAGTTTGTGGAAAGCATGGAGGGTTGTACTGGTATATTGTGCGGGGCGGGCTTTGAAGGGCCTGCCGAAGCTATGTATCTAGGAAAAAAGGTGATGGTAGTGCCCATGGCTGTGCAGTATGAACAGCATTGTAATGCGGCTGGTGCTGTAGCAATGGGTGCATCTATGATTGGTGCATTGGATGCTAAAGCCTACCCAGCATTAAGAAGGTGGATAAATGAGGGACAGGCAGTAAAAGTAGATTATCCGGATAGGACAGCAGAGATTATAGCCAAGCTGATGCACGAGCATGCGCCAGCACATTTGTATAAACCTGTAGCTACAGAGTTATTTGCAGAATAGGGGGAAAGCGTATCTCTTGAAAAATTGGGTGTTGTGACATTGGCAGGATATTCCCACCTTTGTATAAATCAGAATAAAGATGACCCGATTAAAATTAGTACTATCGAAGGCATTGCTGGTAGTGTACTTGTGTGCTCCTACAGGTGTGCTTGCTAAAGACAATAGCAATAATAGTAAGTATAAATGGGCTAATGGCAGAGCTGCAGGCTATAGCTACAAGTATGTGACAGGCGATGCAACTCAAACCCGGTTTTATGAATTGGGCAATGGGTTGACAGTGATACTAAGCCCAACTAAAAAGCAACCAAGGATACAGGCTTACATAGCTGTAAAAGCTGGTAGCAAAACCGACCCAGCCAGCCACACAGGCTTGGCCCACTATCTGGAGCATATGATGTTCAAAGGAACATCGGCATATGGCTCTCTAGACTGGAAGAAAGAACAGCCGCTTGTAAATGCCATTACCTCGCTCTATGAGCAGTATAACAAAACAAAAGACGAGACGTCAAGGGCTGCAATCTATCATCTGATAGACTCAGTATCGGGCGAGGCTGCCAAGTATGCTATAGCTAACGAGTATGATAAGATGATGAGCGCAATAGGCGTGAAGGGAACGAATGCATTTACATCGTTTGAGCAGACTGTATATACCGAAGACCTACCAGCAAATGCAACTGATAAGTTTTTCAAGGTGCAGGCAGAACGTTTTAGAGATCCTGTGTTCAGAATATTTCATACTGAGCTAGAGGCGGTGTATGAAGAGAAGAACAGAGGGCTAGACAATGACAATCGTAAGGTATCGGAGCTGCTACTAGAAGAGTTGTTTAAGAATCATAACTATGGCAAGCAAACTACAATTGGCACTGTAGAGCACTTAAAAAATCCGTCGTTGACAGAGATACGTAAGTACTACAACAATTACTATGTGCCTAATAATATGGGTATCATTTTATCAGGCGACTTTGACCCTGATGTGATGATAGAGAAGGTGGATAAGTACTTCTCTTACATGGAACGCAGAGAAGTGCCGAAGTATACTTTTAAACCAGAGGCGCCCATAACAGCACCAATAGAGAAAGAGGTGCTAGGGCCAGATGCTGAGTTTGTGGCGATAGGCTACCGTATGCCTGGCATACATGAGTCTGATGCACTGCTAGGCGACCTAGTGAGCCAGATGCTGACCAACGGGAAGGCTGGGCTGATGGACCTGAATCTAGTGAAGAAACAGAAACTACTAAGAGCATCGGCTAGTGTAGATGTGCTGATAGACTATGGCTATATGTACCTGAGAGGGAACCCTACTCAAGGGCAAAGCCTGGAAGAGGTGCGCACACTAATGCTAGGTGAGATAGAAAAACTGAAAAAAGGTGAATTTGACGAGGCATTACTAACATCTATAGTAAACAATGCCAAAAAGCAAATGATGCAGCTGAATGAGAAGTATGACATGAGAGCATTTGCGCTGATGAGCACCTTTACCTCTGAAGACGACTGGAGAGATAATGTAGCCTATACTGAGCGTTTGTCTAAGCTGACTAAGAAGGATATAGTAGCATTTGCCAACAAGTACTTTGGGAATAACTATGTAGCAATATATAAACGCAAGGGGACAGATAAAAGCATCACTAAGGTGCCTAAGCCACAGATAACTGCTGTAGAAACTAACAGAGATGCTCAATCGAAATTTGTGAAGCAGGTGCTGGCAATGCCTACAGATGCTGTGAAACCAGTGTGGGTAGATTATAATAAAGATATAACCAGAGCAAACATAGGCCCTGCCGAGCTGATGTATGTGCAGAACAAGGATAATGACCTCTTCAAACTGCACTATAGGTTTAAGGCGGGTAACTGGAATGATAAGCGATTAGCAATAGCCACCCAATACTTACAATTTTTGGGTACAGATAAGATGAGTTCTGAGGACATATCGAAGGAGTTTTATAAACTGGCATGTAGCTTTAATATTAGAACAGAGAATGAGTATACAACTGTGACGCTGGAAGGCATACAAGAGAATTTTGATAAGGCGCTGGTGCTGCTAGAAGACCTAATTGCTAATTGCAAGGCTGATGAAGCGGCACTAACATCGCTGAAAGCTAGGCTGGCTAAGAGTAGAGCAGATGCGAAAAATAATAAAGGGGCTATAATGCAGGGACTGAGCAACTATGCCCGTTATGGCGCCAACAACCCATTCAACAATGTACTGAGCAACGACCAACTGCAAGCATTGACTAGTGCTGAGCTAGTGGACCTGCTACACAGCCTGAGCGGAATGAGCCACCGTATACTTTACTACGGACCATCGTCGATGACGGCACTGACGGGGACGCTGAGTGCTAAGCATAAGCTGCCAGCTATGTTTGCACCGGTGGCTGCTCCTACAGTGTTTGCCTATACGGAGCAGAAGGCAAATGAGGTGCTATTTGTAGACTATGATATGGTGCAGAGTGAAATACGCTGGGTGCGTAACATAGCTGGTTATGATGCCCGCAAGCAGCCTGCAATAGACCTGTTTAACAACTACTTTGGGGGCAACATGGGGGCACTGGTGTTTCAGACTATAAGGGAGAGTAAAGCACTAGCCTACTCTACTAACGCTTTTGTGGCGGCACCTGCTAAGAAGCAAGACCCGTATATGGTGACCGCCTATGTAGGATGCCAGGCTGATAAGCTATCTGAGTCTGTAGGGGCGATGAATGAACTGCTGAATGAACTACCTTCTGTAGAGAACAGCTTTGAGGTGGCAAAGTCGAGCCTGAGGAAGGAGCTGGAGACGGAGCGAGTGACGGGCGAGGACATACTATTTAGCTATCTGGAGGCGGAAGAGAAAGGGCTGAATGAGGACTTGAGGAAGGTGATATATGAGGCATCGGCTAAGCTGAGCTATAATGACCTGAAACAACTACATGGGGAATATATGGCGAACAAACCTTTTACTTATTGCATAGTGGCATCGGAAAAGAAGGTGAATATGGATGAGGTGAAGAAATGTGGGCCAGTGCGCAAGCTGACACTGAATGAGGTGTTTGGCTACTAGTATGAAATAGCCATTGGCTGATGAAAGGAAGAAGGACAGTAGGCGTAAAGGCTATACTGTCCTTCTTTTTTATTGATATTACTTAGTAGATGTGGTGGTGTACTAGCCCTTTTTGCGAGCCAGGGCTTTTTCGGCAGCGGCTACAATAGCTGCTGATGTGAGCCCGTACTTATCGAGAAGCTGCTTGGGAGTGCCGCTCTCGCCAAAGGTATCCATAACGGCTACATACTCATGTGGCGCAGGGCAATGACGTGCGGCAACGTTGGCAATGCTATCGCCGAGACCACCGTTTATCTGATGCTCTTCGGCAGTAACTATGCAGCCAGTTTTGGAGATGGAGCGCACTACTGCGGCCTCGTCTAGTGGCTTGATGGTATGTATGTTGATAAGCTCTACGCTAATACCTTTTTCGGCTAGTGTCTTGGCGGCCTCTACGGCTAGCCACACCATGTGACCACAAGCAAAGATGCTGATATCTGTACCCTCGGCTAAAACTTGTGCTTTACCGAGTTCGAATTTCTGGTCTTCGGCAGTAAAGTTGGGCCACTTGGGGCGACCGAAACGTAGATAAACTGGACCCTCGTGCTCGGCAATGACTATGGTAGCAGCCTTGGTTTGGTTGAAGTCGCAAGGAACGACCACTGCCATGCCTGGGAGCATCTTCATCATACCAATATCTTCGAGCACCTGGTGGGTAGCACCGTCTTCGCCAAGAGTGAGGCCAGCGTGAGAGGCGCATATCTTGACGTTTTTGTGGCTATAAGCTACAGACTGGCGAATTTGATCGTAAACGCGAGAGGTAGAGAAGTTGGCAAAAGTGGTGGTAAAAGGCACCTTGCCACCAATTGTGAGACCTGCTGCGACGCCTATCATATTGGCCTCGGCAATGCCGCACTGAATGAATCTTTCGGGAAACTCTTTGATAAAAGCATTGAGCTTGAGGGAGCCTGCGAGATCGGCGGTGAGTGCTACAACATTTGGGTTGCGGCGGCCAGCCTCTAAAATTCCCTCGCCAAAACCTGCGCGGGTTTCTTTTTCATTCAGAATTTTGATGTCTTGTAACATGTGTTTTATTCTTGTTTGTTCGGACGGTGCCGAATGGAACACAAAAGTAAGTTTATATTGCTATAGTGGTATGGGCGTAAGCTGCCCAATTTTGCTATGAGCTAGAGGCCAATTTTTTCTTCGGTCATGTAATGATTGCGGTCTGAGGCATTGCGGACGATGAGCTCTGCCAAGAAACCTGCTAAGAAAAACAATGTGCCCATGATCATAGAAGTGAGCGCCATGTAAAAAGCTGGCTTGTTGGTGACGCCCATTTGATCGCCGAGGCGAATTTTGTCTATGACGAGCAAGGCTACCAGAACAAAACCGGTGAGGAAGGTGAGTGCACCAAAAACGCCAAAGAAGTGCATGGGTTTCTTGCCAAAGCGGCTGATGAACTGAATAGACAACAGATCGAGAAAGCCATTGATGAAGCGCTCCCAACCAAACTTGGACGAGCCGTACTTGCGGGGGCGGTGCTGAACTACTTTTTCACCAATTTTTTTGAAGCCTGCATGCTTGGCCAGAACTGGTATAAAGCGATGCATCTCTCCATATACTTCTATACTTTTTATTACTTTTCGCTTGTAGGCTTTGAGGCCGCAGTTCATATCGTGCAGCTTGATGCCTGTGATGAGGCGATTGGTGCCGTTGTAGAGTTTGGAGGGTAGATTTTTGGTGATGGCATTGTCGTAGCGTACCTTCTTCCAGCCGCTGACGAGGTCGTAGCCCTCGGTGGTGATCATGCGGTATAGGTCTGGTATTTCGTCGGGGCTATCTTGCAGGTCGGCATCCATAGTGATGACTACATTGCCCTCGGCTGCTTTGAAGCCCATGTATAGCGCTGGACTTTTGCCATAGTTTCGCTGAAAGCGGATAGCTTTTATATTGCTGTCTTTGGCGGCCAGCTGCTGAATGGTGGCCCAGCTATTGTCTGTGCTACCATCATCTATCATGATCACCTCGTAGGTGAGCTGATGGGCAATACAGACTTTGCGAATCCACTCCAATAGCTCGGGGAGTGATTCTTCTTCGTTGAAAAGCGGAATGACAATAGATATTTCCGGTTGCATCTGCGTGCAAAATACCAATTTTTGCGCTAACTGATTGTGAACGTTTGTAATGCGGGGGAAAGGGTGCGGGGAGGTGGTGTTTTTGCGCATTTTTGTTTTTTGAGGATTCGGTGATAAGTGGTTGATTTTCAATGGTTTGCAGGTATGATGGTTTTGGTTTTTGCGCACTTTTTGCGCAGGGTTTTGTTTGTTTTTTGCTACCTCAGTAGCTACGGGCTAAGGTGAGTAGGTGTAGCGCTTGATATCGGGGTATGGGGCAACTTTTTATAATTTGCCTATGAGGGTTCATGTTACTGTTTTCTATTTAGGGTTGGGTTAGGCTACTTTTGAGCGCTCATTTCTTTATTAGAGGCAAATAATGTTTTGCTTAGGTCATTATTTATTGGATTGATAGGTATTGGGACTCGGTAGCTAGTAGCTATGGGGGACTAAGCATGTTTTGGTATCGTGCGAATGTAGGTTGGGAATTTGATTGGCGCAAAATGGGTTTTGAGGACAGTACAGATAAGTGTGCAGGATGGTACACTTATCTGCTCAGCTTAGTACACTTATCTGTGCAGGATTATACAGTTTTTGGGGTAATTTTGGAGGGTGGTTTGGCTGGGGAGCTTTGCTGGCAGGTGCTTATGTGTTTTGTTATAATGTAAATGAAAGTGTAGCAGGAAGATTTTTGTGGTTAGACAGTTTGGGGGAGGTGTAAATTAGCACCAGGAAGAACTAAATCTGTAATGTTATTTGCTTTGTTCAAATAGGTTAATAATATTCTGATGTTACCAACAAGAGCAGGGGGCAATTTTGATGGATCGTTCTTTTTTCAGAGCAGATGCAACCCTTTATGATGAATACTTACGATCATACACAAATTTAATACATAACGAATAACGTTAGGCGTTATTAATTTGAAATGTTTTTAGGGTATTTTCGCCTAACTGGGCATACTTTTAGTGCATATATTCATATTGCATATAGATAGTATTGGTATTTTGGCTAAGGATAGCATTGCACTTTTGATCGATTGACTGCAGGTGTGACTTTTAAGCCAAAAAATGACTTTGTTGAGTATATAGCTTGTTGGTATAGGGGGGACTTGGAAAAGCTAGAGGGGCATTATTGACTATGTAGATGATACCCAACTACCTAATAACCAATGAGTAATGTTGCCGCTGAGACCGTTATGGATAAATGTCTTCTTAGTTCCACAAACGTTAATAGTCAATTTTCTAGGTAAATGTCTACATGGTTTTGAATAATAAGTTGAATAATACTCCTCTACTGTAAAAGATAGTTTTTCTATAGGGCAGCCTGTTTGATCACTGACTTGTAAAAAGAGTTTGTCCATTTTTTGCTTAATATATTGTCTGTTTGCCTTAGCGAAACAAGCACCGATGTGGGCAGTTGACATTTGTGCCATGATTGAGAATGGAAATATCAACATAGAAATCAGAAAAATGAGCACTCTCATCTTGAAAAAATTATAGTTGTAACATGTATATGCTAAAGTAAGGAAAACGGTAAGATAATAGCATTGCGTGAATGAGATTTGTATGCTAGGGATGATTGTAAAAACAAAACACCTCTCGGGGATGCCGAGAGGTGCTGTATCAATTAGTTGTTGAAGTTGATTACTTCTTTTCTGCAGGTGCAGCAGCTGGAGCAGCAGCGTCAGCAGCAGGAGCTGGAGTTGTAGCAGCAGCAGCTGAGTCAGTAGTTGCAGGAGCAGCTTCAGGAGCTGGAGTTGCTTCAGCAGCAGGAGCTTCAGTAGTTGCTTCAGTTGCAGGAGCTTCAGTTGTAGCTTCGCTACCGCTGTTACCGCAAGATGCTGC
>CALRKH020000006.1:0-60293 GCA_943367855.1 Asaia bogorensis
GTATTTTCCCTTAAGGGATGGCAAAGGTAACAAAATTTTATTTTCACCTCTCAAATACTGAATATTTTTTTATCAATCACCCAACATCCTATTTCCTTTGCACCCTATACACCTCATTCCCTATACCTGTTTTACTTATTTGTAGCAAATACACCCCTGCCGACAAGTTGTCTGCTGGCACTGTCACCATACCATTCTTTGCATTCCCTGTCCACAAAACCCTTCCTGCTATATCTGTCAATTGTAGGCTAGCGTCTACCTGTAGCCCACTTACAGTCCACGCATCTGTTGTTGGGTTGGGGGCCACCACAGCCACTGTTGTCATTGTAGTTCCAGCACCTAGTGTCATGTCACGCATCACAGCAGTTATACTATCCGTTATCCATCCATTAGGGTCCACCTCCATCCCATTCATGTTCTTTGACCAGTTTATTGTATAAGTCTCCTCAGCACGCATATTATTCACGCGCACTATTGTATCTCCAGTTGCCGATAGTAGACGCAACTGTAACGGCACCTGAAAGTTTGCTACACTTCCAGGCACTGATGTGGTTTGGTTAAGCTTCACTATCACTTTACCTCCCGTTTGGTTCCAGCGCACATCATATATTGGGAAACCCTCTGCATAAAACCACTGACGGAAGAATGTATCCACATTGATGCCGTTTATGTTATCTGTTAGCATACTTTTCAGTAAGCTTGCCATATCTGCTACACTACCAGTTCCACCACTACGAGTTTCTTGCCAGCCTCTCAAAAACGCAAAGAACTGATCATCATTATTGATCACATGCCTCAACGTATGCACCACACATGCTCCTTTGTCATATGACAGCCTACCATCAAATATTCTATTTTCATCCGTAGTATCATATACATATACTGAGCCGCCAGGTTGCGTACGCACATTTTCTTGCCTGTCTCTCATATCAGCTCTGGCCATTGCCATTGTTCTGAAACGCTCCAAAAACAATACTTCTGTATAGCTGGCAAAACCTTCATTCACCACAATATCCGACCACGAGTCGCAGGTTACATTATTACCAAACCACTGATGCCCCAACTCATGAGCCACTAGCCAATTCTGAAAAAAGCCTTGGGTAGTCATTGTTTGATGTTCCATACCTCCACTTATTGGCGCCATGCAGTGTCCATACTTTTCTTTCCAAAACGGATATCTACCGTAAATGGTACTAAAGTAGTCTACCTGATGTCCAACACTGTCTATAACCGGGCCAAAAGCAGGTATAATTCCAGGATTATCATAAATGTAGTTTTGTATCAGCATAGAGTCTGTACTGCCTGTAAAATGCATATAGTACGACCGCTCCGAAAACTTAGCCACCGTAGCCGACAATAAGTAATAATCTATCGGGTATCTATGCTTCCATTCATACCTGGCTCTACCACCCGGCATAGGTGTCACTGCTTGCAGCACACCATTACTACCAGCTTTTAGCGAGTCATCCACCGTTATCCACATATCGCTAGAGTCTATTTTATCGCGCAGCGATTGTTTGCAGGGCCACCAGTCTGCAGCACTATATGGCTCGCTTAGTGTAAAAGTTACCCAATTGCCCCAGCTAGGAGATGACAGGGTAGTTATCCCCTTCGAAAAAGTAGAACCAGAGGATACTGGCGTGCCATGATAAAATACCTGTGCCGTAAACATACTACCCATACTGCGTGCAGCATCCAGCGTCACCGTGCACACCGTGCCCGATGTATCTGCCGTTTGGCGCACCCCATCTATCAACACAGAGTCCACCACCAGAGGTGGCTTTAGTTCAAAGACATATTCGCTCATACTGGGCGCTATTACCATAGCCATTGTTGTCACATCCCCTTCTATTGCAGTTGTCACATTGCTCATAGATAGGTTCATCTTCACATATTTCATGTCATAATTGTCCTCTCGGCTGTCTGCTATGGTTGTTTTGGCAGCTCGCTTTTCTATCGCAGCCGCTTTCAGTCCACCACAGCTTTGGCTATGCCTATGTTGCGCATCAGCACTTATTGCCACACACATTAGGGCTGCACACGCCGCCCACATCCTGCTTTTATTCATCTATTACTTTAAATTAATCCTCTAAAACTACGTGATTTTATTAGAGCCTGTTTAAGATTTATTGCCTGCATTTATCCTGTAAGTTGTTTTTTGAGTGAAACAAGACCCATTTTGCTAACATAATTCTTCCAATTGCTAAAGACCTCACTGCCCTGCAGCCAGATGAAACCATAAGAAAAACAATGAATAAAATTCAAACAAGCTCTTAATCTAGCGGTGCCCATACTACCCTCAGCGTCACAAACCTCCCTCTTTTATACCGCACTATTGTTGCATACATTCCTCGCTCTTCATCAAAGTCAGCCCCTTCTGTGTTCACACTTTTATATTCCCTTTGCAGTGGCGCTCCCATCAGAAAGTGCTTACTCACGTTCCGTTTTTTATCTATTTTGTAATACACAGCATTAGCTACTTCCGAGCTATACATCGTATCCACCCTACCATTATCCACCTTTGTTATATTGGCAGCACAGTCATTATACACTATATAGATGTTGTCATTTTTTGTTAGCACATTCGCCCCCACAAACTGGCGCTCTGTTACAAAAGCAGGCAAATCATTAAAAAAAGCATGAGACTGCCATCTTCTGGCCAGCAATTTTGGTGTATAATAATTGCTGTAACTCATATAATACTGTGCCGCAGGCAGCAACTTTGCCCATAGCTCATTGCCATAGTCATCATATTGTGTCACACAAAACCCCTCCAGATAAGTCTCAAAAACACGCCATCTGGCATATGTCTCGGTATTGATATCTCTGTTATAAGCGGTAGATACCACCGTAGATAGTCCGTTACTATTGGTCAGCATCTTTATTGGTAGCCCAATAAACTTCATAGCCGTATCTGTAGACCCCAACTCTTTATTCACCAACTTGTTTGTAAACAACTGATAATTGTACCCATAGTCTTGCGCATCATGCATAAACAACATGGGCACTACGTAAGATGCCGGCCTTATATCTATACCAAATCTCAGAATAGCCTCTCTGAAATTGAGCAACAAATAGTTGACCCTACCCGCAAACTCATTGTATGTATGCAAGCCATACAATGGCGATGCCTCCGATGGTAGCTCAGTCAATGTATTATGCACAGTATCGCTATCGTGCGGCAGGTAGAATAGCTGAAGAAAATGCTTGTACACAGGTGTAGACTCTACAAACATCCCCGTCCCATTCACCTCCATATTAGACAAGCCAAATGCTACTGACACACCAGCCACGCCCGTCTCCGCACTCACTATATGCAGAAAGTCATACTTATTCCTGTCAAATTTTAATGGCACATCTTTATACATATTATGTGCAGCATTGTAATACTGAACCGATGCCGTACACATCCTGAATTGTTGCAACTCCTTACAAAGCAGCACCTCATAACCTGTTCGCTGCTTATCCTTCATCACATAAAAAAAGGTGGGCTTCAGCAAACTCTCCGATTGGGCTATCACAGTTTCCTCTATCAGCTTTCCTGTATGTCCATCAAACCTCAGCCTTAGCAGCACATGCTTACCCGTATTTTGCTGCTCCACAAACAGTACTGCCTCCCCATTCACCTCATATATACCCTTAAATATCGATGTACTTATCATAAACACATCTAGCTCATCCAATTCATGCTTCACATTTGCTACCCTTCTCCTACTCGTATCAAATACTATCGTGCGCACAGCCTTCCTATTTCCAAAATGAAATACGAGTGTATACCCATCCTTCATGCACAACACTTTGTTGATGCCCTGCTCGGGCAATCCAAGATGTGCACTAAACTGAAAGGTGTCCACTACCCCACCCTTGCTCACATAAGCATTCAATAGCAGCACTACCACCCACACTATTCTAAGCATAATATCTAAGTTAACAATATTATCAGTAGCACCACAAAAAAAGCCACCTAAAAAGGCAGCTTTATATAACACTCACTCAAGCTTATAAAAAAGCGCATCGCATAAAAATGCGACAACGCTACGCACACAAAATTTTTAATCTGCTTTTGATGATACCAAGTCCAGATGCTCCGAACTCACCATCTGTAGCGCAAGACTCTTAATAGATGGATATACCAGCTCATACACACCACGTTTGCTAGGTGGCACGTCTGTTTCTTGCATTGCTACTATGTATATAATAGACTCTGGTATATCCAGCACATTACATACTTTGGCAATTGTTCTTTGACTTGGACGCTTGATGCCGGTCTCTATCTGCGATAGGGACGTCTGAGAAAGATCACACTTTTCAGCCAGTTCATACTGAGTGATAGATAATTTCTTCCTGATTGATTTGATAGCCGATCCGATATTCATTGCTTTTCCTTTTGATGTTAACTAAATGTTCGTTAGTGGATGGATGTTGTGGTTAGAGATTACTTTTATTCTCGGTTTCTGCTATTATAGACGTTCTATTTTCCGAAAGCGTTGGTATTTTACTCGAATTTTCATTTTCGTAAAATATTGCCCATTGTTAATATTGACATATCAAGGCCCCTTTGCACTACTTTTGCCTCATGCCCAATAGCTTTAGCCAAACCATTGTTTTCGAAAAGAAAAGACTATTAGTTGTCATCATACCAGAGCTTAGGCAAGATGGCATGTATTACGAGGTCAACATTGCCGGCTATCCACGCTTCTATATGGCATGGAGCCCCCTTGGCCGTTTCGACATCGCAGGTGCCGACCAGCCTTCTATACCTTACGCTCTTTTGCTAGAGGTAAGCGACGTTATTGAAAACCGCTAAATCAATTCTATGCAGACATCTCCACCCAGGCATCGTTTTCGCGCAGCAGGGCTATTAGCTCATTCACCGCTATCTCACTAGGCACATTTCGCTTCACCACCTCTTTCCCTTTATACAAGGTTATCTTGCCTGGCCCACTGCCCACATACCCAAAGTCTGCATCAGCCATCTCTCCAGGCCCATTTACTATGCAGCCCATTATAGCTATTTTCACCCCTTTCAGGTGGTGAGTAGCAGCTCGTATTTTTGCAGTCGTCTCTTGTAGGTCAAAGAGTGTTCGCCCACAACTAGGGCAACTTATGTATTCTGTTTTACTAATGCGCGTACGGGTAGCCTGCAGTATAGAAAAAGCCGTATTATTCAAAAACTGAGCATTATCTTTTACCTCCAGATAAGTCCTTCCAGTCATCTGCACACTCTTCAGTTGGTGGTCATTAGCCACCCACACACCATCACCAAGGCCATCTAGCAGTAGCCCACCACTATCCGTGGCAAAGGCTATCAACTGCTTATCTACCGACTCTGCTGCCGAGCGTACACACCATATCACTGGGCTACTCACACCTGCACTCATCAAGCTAGTCACACTGTTGCGCAGCGGCTTCATAGCATTAGTTACTTCTGTAGCTAGCACCAGCACCACCCTACTATCAGCCTTCAGCTTATCAACCAATATTTCTTCTATTGCCTTTCCTGCATCCATCCGCACAAACCTCACTTCAGCATGTTCAGCTACACCATCCACATACTGTGCCACTGTCAGTAGCGGGTGGCACTTTTTCTTGTCACTAGCACCATTCCATGCCTCCACATTAGCTACCACTTGTAGTGTGCCTGGCAGCCCAAAGGCTGGCACCATATCACCTGTATACAGATAATCAGCAGCAGCATCTGCTATATTCCACTTATCGCTTTCCTCGTCATACTGGTATCCTACAGAGCGTAGCATAGCAGGCTCTAGCTGAGCCACATGCGCCATCTCAGCCACTACTACAGGCACCGATGAGCCACCTATATTACCCACAGCTTGGCTAGCTCTTCTTTTATATTCAAACGGGCTGTAGGGAAGGTGCAGTCCCGACTCCGACACATAATAATTACCAGCCGGCGGATACCTACTTACTATATCCTTACATACAGGTATCTCAAACTCTGGGTCCTCCGTTAGCGACACCCGTATTGTATCGCCTATGCCATCTTCTAGTAGTGTACCAATACCTATGGCGCTCTTTATACGCCCATCCTCACCATCTCCAGCTTCTGTTACACCCAGATGCAGCGGATAGCATTCACCAAACTCATCTACCATCTGCCGCACTAGTAGCCTATACGCTTGCACCATCACCTGTGGGTTGCTACTCTTCATGCTCAGCACTATCTGATGATAATTTTCTGCTCTGGCTATTCGCAAAAACTCCATCGCACTCTCCACCATACCTATCGGAGAGTCGCCATATCGGCTCATTATTCTATCACTCAGCGATCCATGATTCGTTCCTATACGCATTGCAGTGCCATGTTCCTTGCATATACGCACTAGCGGCACAAAACGCTCTCTTATCCTATCAACCTCTGCTGCATATTCAGCATCGGTATATTCTATAAAGTCAAACTTCTTTTTATCTACGTAATTACCAGGATTCACACGCACCTTCTCCACTATACGTGCCGCTATCTCCGCTGCATTGGGGGTAAAGTGTATATCGGCAACCAACGGTGTAGTATATCCCTTAGCTCTCAGTATCTTCTTTATTTCTTGCAGTTGCTCTGCTTCTTTTTTGCTTGGTGCTGTTATGCGCACCAGCTCAGCACCTGCTTCAATGCACCTTATGGTTTGGGCCACCGTCCCTTCAGTATCCATGGTGTCCGTAGTCGTCATTGTTTGTATTCTTATTGGGTTATCTCCCCCAATAGCCAAATCCCCAACCTTCACCTCACGTGTGGGCAAACGCTTATAGCTACCCATCGACATACAATAATGCTGCAACATGTGTGCGAAGTTAATACATATTGCATACCCTCAAATCGCCTCCTCTTTTTCATAATCTTCAATACACAACTTTAACACAATCTCCTTTTTACCTGACCAACATCATGCAATAATGTAACATTTGTTACACACTTCAACTTTTACCACATATACCTTTATCCTCAATTCATTAACACTCAAAATCAAACCAATATGACAAAGAACATGGGCACTGCCGACAAACTAGTAAGAATCATTGTAGCCATTCTATTTGGTGCACTATATGCCACTAGCACAGTTACAGGCACTGCTGGCGTGGTGCTGCTCATAGTAGCAGTTGTCTTCCTCGCTACTGCCACTATGAGTTTCTGTCCACTCTATACCATCTTTGGCCTTCGCACCAATAAGGGCAAGTAACCATCACATCTACCAAAAACAAGAATGGGGCCACTTTACAGCGGCCCCATTCTTTTCTTATCATCTACTGTTCCTTATTCTACAGTTAGTCTCATCACAGCACGTCTGTTTTGTGCCATACCTTCTTCTGTAGAGTTGCTAGCTACAGGGTCTTTTTCACCATGTGCCATCACTTTTATTCTCTTCGGATCAGCTCCCATACCTACTAGCTCTTTCTTCACAGCTTCCGCACGTTTCTTAGAGAGCTTCATGTTATAAGTATTGGTTCCTCTCCAGTCAGCATGTCCATGTATCACTATCTCTGCATTAGCATCGTCTTTCAACGTTTTGATAGCAGTTTCCAATACTGGCATTGATACTTGAGATACTACAGTTTTGTTAGTTTCAAACAAAATTGGTGTAGATAATGGCACCTCAACTACTGGTGGTGGCAATGGACAACCGTTGTTCGATACTGGTCCAGCTACTTCAGGACACTGATCTTCGTTATCAGGTATACCATCACCATCTGTGTCCGGACATCCTTTGAATTGGGCCAATCCAGCCTTATCAGGACATACGTCGTTCTTATCAGCTATACCATCACCATCGCGGTCAGGGCAGCCATTCAATGATGCAGGACCAGCTTGTGTCGGACACTCATCTTTCGGATCAGGTATGCCATCACCATCAGTATCCGGACATCCTTTGAACTTAGCCAAACCTGGCACAGTAGGACAAGCGTCTTCTGAATCTTGTATACCATCGTTATCAGTATCCGGACAACCCTTGAATTTCTCTAAGCCCTTCACTTCCGGACAAAGATCTTTCTTATCAGGTATACCGTCCTTATCCGTATCTTTTGGTTTACCAAACAAGAAACGAACACCCAGACTACCACCAAAAGACTGAACATTATCTTTAGTCACATTGTTCAGGCTAGAGCTATACTGCATGCCAGTATTCATCAGCATGTAGTTGGCAGTGTTGTTGTTGTTAAACGACTGATACATATAGTACAAGCCTAGGTTCAACGCCACATGATCCGACAAATAATAGCTGATAGCAGGACGTACAAAGAAACCTACAGAACCAGTAGTGAAGTTCACATCACCTTTGTTGTTAGCTGGCTTCATACCAAGCCCAACAGGCTCACCACTAGCACGCTGTTGGTTAAACCAAGCATTTACATCGCCACCCGGATTGTTGCGCATATAGAAATCCTTAGTGATTAGCTCCACATTCTCCGAGCTTGGCACAGGGCTATTTTCGTATATCTGTGTACCAGTTGGCAATCCATCTCCACCTGCACTCCACTTACGTATTGCTTCGTAGTCAAATGGTCCGTTAAGTGTGGTTGTGTTCTTCATCTGTATGTTGAACATTGGTCCAGCATCAGCAGTAAAACCAAAACGCTTAGAAAAACGATTCTTATACTTCAGCATCAATGGGATGTTCATATTGGTGATTTTCACCTGCTCCTCCACATTGTTGCCAGTTATGTGCTGACGATAAATATTGTTACCAGCATCAGTTGCCTGATATTCTACATGATAATTATCCAAACCAAAAGTACCTGATTGAGACAGATACATCAATCCTGCACCTACACCCCAATGGCAGTTAGGACCAAAGAAATATCCCAACTGTCCGTCACCACCAAACGATGATCCTTTAGAGAAATCGAGCTTGCCAGTGTTCAGGTTCAGCCCATTTGTGTACCCCGATGTAGATGTTGCAGTAGTAACATCTTGAGTCATCACACCACCCAGAAAGTTAAGGTCGATCACCCACCTAGGCAGGTCGGCATCTTTAGTGTAATTCTTCTTTGCGATGCCCTGTTGTGCGCCTACCGACAAGGTAGTAGCAGTAGCAAGAGCCAATAACGCTATTTTTTTCATTTTTAGTATTTTATCGTTCTACTTACTTATTCAATTAGTTCTTTACAAATTTTGCAGTACCCACTTTCACGCCACCTACATAGCACTCTACCAGATACATTCCTGCTGGCAGGTTAGCCACGTCTATAGAGGTGTGGCGGTCAGCTGTTGTTTTTGTGCTCAGCACTTGGCCCACTGCATTCGTCATATCCAGTTGCACATCTCCATTTAGCGCACTTGCTATTTGTATGTTCACTTGGCTACTTGCCGGGTTAGGATATACTGTCACTTCTGCTACTTGTACATCTTCATTCATTACTGTTCTTGGTGTGTTATCCAGCGGACGGTTGTAGTAGCTCTTTTTCACACAGCCATCGCTTGTTGTTGTCATCACCCAGAAGTAGCGCTGATTGAAGTCATCATTGCTCTTCAAGAAGTAGCTCTGGTTTATCTCTCCTGCTAGCAGGTTAGAGTCTAGTGTAGCATGGTCATCATATCCCCACTGGTAGCTCTTCACATCAGTTTGCAAGCATATCAATTTACCATTGTTACGTATCACATTCGGGCTACTTGTGTTAGCAGTAGCACCTACGTTTACTGTGTAGGTCGATACCCCTATACATCCTGTAGCACCTATTGTTGCTGTCAGACTTATTACTGCAGTACCTGGTGTAGCAAAGTTTACTACTGCATATTGATTATTAGCACCTGTAGCATATATTTCACCATTAGTAGCTCCCCATGTGTAGGTTACGCCACTTGCTGGTTCGCTTGCAGCACCAAAGTTCTGATACATAGCTCCTGCACATACATTCGATGGTGTATTGGTAGTAATAGCTGGCGCAGCAGCAGCTGGTCTCACTATTACATTTACAGTCTCTGTGTTTGTACAGCCCGATAGGTTCAGAGTATACACATAAGCCACAGCTATAGGGCCTACTGTAGTGTTCACCAGTGTTTCGTTGATGTTTCCTGTGCCACTTGCAGATGTATTAGATATACCTGCCACTGCACTGCGAGACCATGCATAGGTTACTGTAGGTATTGCATAAGTTGCTGGTGTGTAGTTGAAAGGAACAGCAGAACATGCAGAATCGGTAAGAGCCGATGCCATACGTGGTGTTGGGTGAACTGTTACTCTTACCACTTGTGTAGCAGCGCAGCCATTAGCAGTTACTGTGTAAGTATATGGTACTTGTATGTTAGCATTAGTGTTATTGTCCAGATACTCATTGATACCAGCTGTTCCGTTAGCAGGCAAGTTAGCTATGCCACTCACAAACGCACGGCTCCACTCATATGTGCTTCCAGTTGTCATGCTCGCTGGGTTAAACACAAATGCCGAGCTGTCGCATATCGCACTTGGTGCCGGATTGCTCAGGCGTGGTGTAGGGTTCACATTCACCACTACGCTTTGTGTGTTTGAGCATCCGTTGATGGTTACCGAATACACATAAGTCACCGCTACAGGATATGTTTTTGTATTGTCTAGATATTCTTCTGGACTGTCAGTACCAGTTGCAGCAGCATTAGCTATGTCAGCTATTGCTGCACGGCTCCAGCTAAATGTTGCTCCTATTGTATTGCTACCTGGTGTATACGAGAAAAGAGTACTATCGCATATACTTGCTGGTGTTAGTGTAGTATTTAATACTCCCGATGGATTCACTACCACTGCTACAGTTTGTGTGTTCGTACAGCCATTTGCTACCAGTGTAAATACATAGTTTACTGTTATTGGCTGCTCAGTTACATTCGTCAATGTTTCTTCTACTGTATCAGTTCCACTTGCTGCTGGTGTGCTTATGCCCACCACTGTAGCACGGCTCCAGCTTATAGTTGTGCCCGCAGTTGCAGAGGCAGCATTGTAGTCAAACAAACCATTGTTACATACATTAGCTGTAGTTGGTGTGCTCAGCACTGGCATTGGGTTCACAGTAGTTATTAAGTTCTCTGTATACCTACATCCGTTTATGTTCAGTGTATCCACATAGGTCACCACTATTGGGTCTGGTGTAGTATTCACCAATACCTCGCTGATGTTTCCTACTCCGCTAGCTGCAGGCGTGCTGATGCCCGCTACTGCTGCACGGCTCCACGAATATGTTACTCCAGCTACCAAGCTATTTTGTGTAAATGTATATGCATCGCCAGAGCATATTGTTCCTGCCAATGGCGTTGGGAACAAGCTCGGAGTTGGGTTAACTGTTACTATTACATTTGGAGTTGTAGTACATCCATTTGCTGTTATAGTATAATTGTAGGTTACAGGTATTGGCGCATTAGTAGTATTGTCAAGCACTTCTGCTACCGTAGCCACACTAGCCGAGCTTCCTGCTGCAGATATTCCAGCTACTGCATTTCTAGTCCATGCATATGTTGCACCGGCTACACCTGTTGTAGCCGTATAGTTAAAGGTTGTATTGTCACACAAATAACCATTGGTAGTCGCAGATGTTAGTGTTGGCAATGGTTTTACTGTGTATGTAAAGGTATCTGGTGTACCAAAACAACCATTCAATTCTGGAGTTACTATTACACTTGCTACTATTGCAGTAGTGGTAGTATTGGCAGCAGTAAAAGAAGATATATCTCCCGTACCGCTAGCACCCAATCCTATTGTAGAGGCTGAGTTAGTCCAGTTAAAAACCGTACCTGGGTAAGTACCTGTAAATGCTACACCTGGAGCTGTTGTAGCTGCACATAGCGCTGGCACATCAGTTGTTGCAGTTACATCAGGCACTTGTTTCACATTCACAGTAAATGCATAATCTTCACTACATGCACCCGAGTGAACAGTTATGATACCAGAATATATACCCACTCCGGCTGTAGATGGCACAGCTACAGATATGCTAGATGCTGGTATAGCAGTAGCAGTAGTCACATCGGTAAAGCCCGCTGTGTTGGCTGCATTATCCCAATCTAGAGTATAGGTATAAGATGCTGGCACAGAGAAAGATAGGTTTGCAGCTCCATCTCCTGTATTGAAACCTTGTGTATGTGCCACACCCGATGTCAGCGTACTGTTCGCAAAAGACGAACCGCCACCGCCACCAGACCAGGCACCACCGCCGCCACCATAGTAGCCGCCGCCACCACCGCCAGATACACCTTCTAGGCTACCGTCGCCACCTTGTAGGCTAGCTCCGTCTTGGCCTGGCAAGGTTGGCACTAGCGTATAGGTTGCAGCAAGGCCACCTATGGTTGCACTGCCACCACCTGCTGCCGACATAGACATATTCATGCCACCATCAGCACCAGTCAGGCCGCCGCCATCACCACCAGCTATGCTGCTAGCATTGCCATCGTGGCCTGCTCCTGCACCTCCGCCGGCTAGTGCAGCTAGTATAGAGCCATTCAGCAATATATGCGAATGTCCACCACCACTACCGCCAAAACCAAAAGAAGCACCACCGCCATTGTAGCCACCAGCAGCACCTATTATGCTACCATCAGCGCCTCTGCCGCCTACCACAATAGTAAGCTCATCACTAGTGGTCACGGTCATGTTACCTTGCACCCTACCACCTTTACCAGGCATAGATGCCGCACTTGTATCCCTTCCGCCCGATGCTCCCACCAGGTCAAAACCCATATTGGCTACACCTTCTGGCACCACATATGTAGCAGCTCCACCTGTATAAGCATATGGTATAGTAGTCGAATAATTAATTTGTGCTGTTGTAGCGCCAAAACAAACCGCAGGATTGTTGAAAGCAAAAACAGGCGATTGAACCACCATCACATTGATGGTCATGGTTACGGTTGTAGTTCCATCAGTCACATCTACGGCAAACATATCTGGCCCATAATAACCAGGGTTGGGCGTATAAGATGCCGCCGAAGGCATTACAGATCCACCAGTCGACACTTCACTACCCGATAATGACACCGTGCCATGCATTGCGGCAGTGTTCAGTGTCCAGGTAATTGTCTCACCCACATCTGGGTCAGTTACAGTAAGCAGTGCATTAATAGAGTTGGCTCCCGAGCCCATACATACCGTAGCCGATGCTGGCGTAGTGCCAGTATATGCCACAGGTGCTGCATAGCCTGCAAAAGGCGAACCAATCAGGAGCACTGCTCCAAGTACAGACGAAAAAACACTTTTGTGTTTTCTGCCATTTCCTACTGATCTTGCCATTTGATCGTAAAACTTTAGTAATCTCATAGTCGAAAAAATATGTAACCGATTAGGCCTATTTGGGTGCAAAATTACAGCAAGTGAGGTACAAACGAACACTTTATTTTAATTTAATCTGTTTTTCAATTATTCATACCCTATTAGTTTACAACCATTTTTTTACGCTCTATATAAAAACTGAATAATCCCAATAACAGTATCTCACCTATTCACTACAACATTTATTTACATATACTCAGCATATGCTTGTTCTCAAAGCACAATCACTCATACTACTATAATCTATCAAATATTATTTCGGCCCACACACTACTCTTTCTTTTGCACTTACCCCAATTTACCCCGGCTTGCTCATTGCCGTATAACCAACTTATTTTACCTTACACGCACTTCTATTCATTCAATCCCACTATGGCTATAGACGATAAAAACACCGAAAGCGAAATCCTATATCTGGAGCGCTACGAAAAACTCAACGACCGACAAAAAGAAGCCGTCAACACCATTTATGGTGCAGTTATGGTTATAGCTGGTCCTGGCACGGGCAAAACCGAAGTGCTGGCCATGCGTATTGCCAATCTCATGCGTTCCGAAGCTCAGGTACAACCTCAGGAGATTCTCTGCCTCACCTATACCGACGAGGCCACCAACTCTATGCGCCGCCGCCTCACACAAATCGCTGGCCCCATAGCACACAAAATCAACATACATACCTTTCATAGCTTTTGCAATATGGTGATTCAAAATCACCCTGAGCTTTTCTCTAAAAAAGAAATGCAACCTATCGACGATTTGGAACGGGCCGAGTTGATGCACAACCTGCTTAATGAGCTACCAAAAGGCAACCCCTTGCGCAAACTTAGTGGCGACATTTATAGCGACACTAAAAAGCTCGGCAATCTGTTCTCACTTATGAAACGAGAGCACTACACCCATCAGCACATTTGCAGTGCTGTAGATGCATACATCGCTTCGCTGCCCGAACGTGACGAATATATTTACAAACGCAAATACCGCGACTTCAAAGCCGGAGACCTGAAGCAAGACCAGATAGACAAAGAATCAGAAAGAGTAATAGTCACCAAGGCTGCTGCCGAGCTGTTCCCAGTCTTTCAGCAAAAAATGCAAGAATTAGGCCGCTATGATTTCGACGATATGATTCTTTGGGTGCTCAGCGCTTTCGAAGAACACCCTTGGCTGCTACAAATTTATCAGGAAAGATTCCAATATATATTGGTAGATGAATTTCAGGATACCAATGGTGCTCAAAACGAACTGCTCACTTTCCTCTCATCCTATTGGGACAATCCCAATATCTTCGTAGTAGGCGATGACGATCAGAGCATCTTCGAATTTCAAGGAGCACGTATTCGCAATATCATCGATTTCTACAATCGTTATAAGGAAGATATCAGCATCATTGTCTTGCCACACAACTATCGCTCATCTCAGGCAGTTATAGATGCAGCAATGGCTGCTATCAACAATAATCAGATACGCCTCATTGCCCAACTATCCGAGCTCAACCTAGACAAAAACATCATCGCTGCCAACGATCGTTTTGCAAATGGCAACGACACCATCCTTCCAGAGGTTCGCACTTATCAAAACCCACTGCAAGAAGCGGCAGATATAGTGCTCCGCATAGAGGAGCTTCGCAGCAAAGGTGTTCCCTTGCGCGATATTGCTATCATCTACAGTAAGCACAAGCAGGTAGATGCACTTATAGACATCATGGAGCGCAGAGGGGTTGCTTATAATGTGCGTAAGAAAGTGAATATCCTTCACTTGCCTATCATTGAGCAACTTATCAATGTACTTAGATACATAGACAGAGAGCGACGCACAAAATTCGATGCCGAAGACCTCCTTTTCGAGCTCATGCACGCTCCCTACTTTGGTATAGATGCCAATGACATTGCCCTGCTGGCACTTCACCTGCAGCAGCATACCAAGGGCAACAATATCATCAAATGGCGGCTAGCACTATCCAACCCTTTAATGATAGAATCGCTCAACCTCTCAACAGGTAAAGCAATGTATCGTTTAGGCCGCCATCTCGACAATTGGGAGCAGCAGCAACTTGCACTACCATTGCCACTGCTCATAGAGAAAATCATGCACGAGAGCGGGCTAATCAATCACATACTCCAAACCGTCGATCATGTCTATCAGCTACAAGTACTCAACACCTTCTTCGAGTTCGTGCAAGCCACGCACGAGCGAAACCCCAAAATTCGTTGCAATACTTTTTTACAGGTTATCGATAGAATGCACATCGAAGGCATCGAGCTCCCACTCAACAAAGTAGTGCAGAGCGAGAATGGCGTGTTCTGCTACACAGCTCACAGCTCCAAGGGCAATGAGTTCGAGTACGTATTCCTTATTGGCTGCAACAAAGATCAATGGGAAGACAAAAGAGGCTCCAATCACAATTATGCCTTGCCCGATACGCTTACGCATACCGAAGAAGACCAGGATAAATCATACAAAACCGAGGGCGCTCGTCGTTTGTTTTATGTTGCACTCACACGTGCCAAAAAACACCTCTTCGTTTCCTATTCCATTGCCGACAATAAGGGCAAGGCCCTTTCCCCTTCTGTCTTTGTAGAGGAGATTAGCAAACAAGAGGATAGAAAACAAATTGCGGTACCAGAGCATGTAGTTGCCCAATACCTCAACCTTTCCCTACAGCCCGTCCCTACAGTCCGTATCAAGATCAGTAATGGAGAATGGATAGAAAGGCTCCTTCAGCAGTTCACCATGAGTGCCACTCAGCTCAATAAATTTCTGAGGTGTCCACTCACCTTCTATTACGAAACCATATTGCGAGTACCTATGCAGAAGGGTGTCGCTTTAGCTTTTGGTAGCGCTGTGCACTATGCCCTTGAGCGGCTCTATCTCGACATGAAGGAGAAAGGCGACTTCCCCACCAAGGAGCAATTTATACAATTCTTCATCAAACAAATATATAGAGAATCTGCCAACCTTACCAAAGAAGACCTGGAAAGAAGACTGGAAAAAGGCGAACAAATGCTTGCCGAATACTACGACTATTATATAGACAACATGCCTCGCAATGTGGAGATAGAGCTTTCTGTCAAACGATACTACCTGCATGGAGTACCCGTTACTGGCAAAATAGACAAAATCGAAAAAAGCGAGCATGGCTGCATCATCGTCGACTACAAAACTGGTAAGCCTGGTCAATACGCCAGCAAAAACCTGGCACCTCCCAGCGATAAAGACCCCGTTGGTGGCGACTATTGGCGTCAGATGATATTCTACAAACTACTGCTCGAGAACTCCGAGCAATCTCTTGGCACGGTCAATAAAGGTTTATTCGACTACATAGAGAAAAACGAAAAAGGCGAGCACAAGATATTCACTGTCCCATTCATCCCTTCCGAAGAGGATATCGTGCTATCTCAGCTCAAAGACGCTTATACTCGCATCATGAATCATGAGTTCGACAAAGGCTGTGGCGATGAAAACTGTCATTGGTGCAACTTTGCAAAAAGATATGAGCTAGTTCGCACACCAACCGACTACGAGATGGATGATGATTGATTGCAGGCTTTAGCCGCTAGTCCTTATTAGGTTCTAGCGGCTTTCCTCCTATGTTGAAGAGTCTGTATGCTAAGTCCACTCCCGCTTGTTCTGGCTTCCTCCAGGGCATCACTTGTTTTTCCACTATGTAGTTACCACTGGCATCCACCACATAATAGTTCACTACCTTTTTATCTCCTTTCCCTGCAAAGGAGATATGTGCTTCTGGCGCAGGTATTTTTTTGTCTTGCACCCAGTTTATATTGCAGGCCATCAGTCGCTCCACCACTTCTTTATCTGCACCAGGTGCCACCACTAGCTTCATATTTGGTCGCAGCCCACTATATGGCACCAGCTGCGGATAAGTTATGTACAGTTGATAAAGCCATTTAGCACGTTCATTATTATCACTCATCTTATCAGCACATACTGCTAGTGCTTCATACAATCTGGCAGTATATAGTAGCTCATATGGTCCGTCAGTATACGGGTCAATTAGTAGCTTGGTTAGCATAGGTTTAGCTATCTCATACTTACCCTGCTCCATCTTCAGTCTCGCTACAAAATATTCAAAGTACTTCTTTATATACTGTCGCTTATCATTAGCGGCCTCCTCTCTGAATTTGTTCAGGAAGAAACCAGTACTAAAATCTTTTATCAAATACCACACCTCATCCCAAGACACCACATTCTCTGTAGAAAACAGTTTGTATATCACCCTATCCCGCTCCGGATTCTGAGAGAACTGATTGATCAGTAAAAACTGTTGCATGTATTTATCTGTTAGCTTCCCTGCCATGTTTGCCAGCACTTTGGGGTTATACCACCAGTTAGCATGTTCAAACATTTGCATCTTTAGCTGCTGTTCCTTATTCACCAACTTCACCATTTGTAGGCTAAAGTCATAATGGCTCTGCCCTAGTGTAGTGCCTATATGTAGCTCTTTAAAGTCCGCAGCTCTTTGTGTATATCGTTCTGCCTCAGCCACTTGTCCATCATAGGTCAGGCTTCTTGCTAGTGCTATGTTATACCACCCATATCCAGGTGTCGTGCCAGCAGCTCTTATCATTGCCCTGCTCAGTGCCTCTGCTTTCTTCGGGTTCGATTTATAAATTTCAAGTATAGCCGTAAAATAGGCCCACTCTTGCAGTCGTTTATCACCAGGGTCTTGTTCCGATGCCAATTTGTATTCAGACTCAGCAGTCCTAAAATCTCCGCACACACTCTTAAAGTTGGCATAGTTGTTATGAGGCAGTCGCCCCATCTTGCGCATCAGTTCAAAGTAATAATTGGCACTGTCTATGTTCAAATTATATGCGTGCAGCACATTCTTGTAGTGATACACACCATTCTTCTCCGCCTCCACATACTGTGGCGGAAAAATACCTTGGTTTATCTTTCTGTTGCGCTCTATGTTGCGCATGCTAGAGTCTAGGTATCTATTCGCCAATCTTTCATTCTCTTCTATACTATTCTTCAAAAAAGGATACTTTGATGAAGTATAAAACCGATTACGATGCACTGTCCATGCCATCATATTATAGGCATCCAGATAAAACTCCCTCTGAAAATTATACTTCACAGTCTTCCTCAGAAACCTCATTATTGCTTCTGGCTGCTCGGTATTACTATACGCATGTATCAGCGTACTTCCTATCACACTATAATCTATCTGAAAGTTGTATGCTGGCAACAATTGCATAATATCGCTTGTCCTAGTCTGCAACGCTCTCTTATAATCTCGCTCCAGCAAATACATAGCCTTCTCTAGTGCCACTATCGAGTTCTTAAATCCATGATAGTCTGCCGCATGATTATACTTATACACCCCCTCAAACATCCAACCCACATAATAGCTACTATCCGTACGCTTAAACTCTCTCGATCTCGGTAGCGCATCATCACTATACATGTTTTCTATAGAGCGCTTGGCATCTATATTAGCACGTTGTGCTTCCTTCCCAGCTGGGTGTTTGGGCATTAGCTCTGGCGGCAGGTTTGGCGGCAGTTGTCCATTTGCAGTACCGCTTAGCACCAAGCATATTACCACCAGTAGCCTCGCTACCAGCATCCGGCATTCGCCTTCATTAGCACATATGTATTTTCCCCACCTTATCACTCGGTCACTCTAGTTAGAGAGTCGCAATCTGGCCAATCTTTCGGTTTCTTTCAGCACTATATTATTGAGTGCATGTTGTTTACCATCCTTATTTCTATATACCAGTCTATGGTCAAGCACTGCCGTAGCTATAGCACGCACATCATCTTCTATCACATACGTTCTACCTTTCACTATCGCATAGGCCCTCAGGCAGCGCAGATACGCTATCCCACTTCTAGTAGATGCTCCCAAGGATATGTCTGCATGGCTCCTTGTCCCTCTTACTATGTTTGTTACTGCCTTTATTATCTCATCATGTACTGCCACTTGTGCTGCCTCTGCTTGCAGTCTTAGTATATCTTGCATCGTAAGCACCTGCTGCAAATCCACCAGATTTTTAGCTATAGTTACGTAGTTTTTATAAATGTCAAATTCGGTTTGCTCATCCACATAACCAAAGTAGATCTTCATAAAAAAACGATCTAGCTGTGCCGCTGGTAGTGGGTAAGTGCCCTCCATTTCTATTGGGTTCTGCGTCGCTATCGAAAAAAACATTTGCTCCAGCTTCATCGTGCTGTCACCCACAGTTACTTGGTGTTCCGCCATCGCTTCCAGTAGCGCACTTTGCACCTTCGGCGATGCCCTGTTTATTTCATCAGCCAGCAGCACATTACAAAACAATGGCCCCTTCTTAAACACGAAATCCTTCGTCCTGTCATCAAATATGTGCGAGCCTATCAAATCCATCGGCAGCAAATCCGGCGTAAACTGTATACGTTTGAATAGCACATGCTCTTGTTCCGCTCCTCCACTTATGCACTGCGCCAGCGTTCTGGCTAGCACTGTTTTTCCCGTTCCCGGGTTATCTTCCATTAATATATGCCCTCCTGCTAGCAGGCTGGTAATCACCATTTCTATTTGTGGGCGCTTCCCTCTTATCACTCGCTCCATTTGTGATATTAGGTGCTCCACTGCGCTTATTTCATTGCCTAGGTTCATTTCCGTGGGGGTATCTATCATCTCACAAATATTTATACAAGTTTACACCATAAAGGTATTGTTTGTCACTTCTTCCAATCTAATTTTTTGTGAAAAGCCTCTACTTGCCTATCACATTCCACAAAAAAGCGGAGCAGCTCATAGGCTGCTCCGCTTTCCTTTCACACCTACCGGTTTGCACCAGTCAGTAGTCACTCATTATTGTTGCATCACAAAGTGGATCACATGTTTTGCATGATCACCGTGCAAGGTCAGTATGTACATACCATTCGCCAACGTATTGCTCAGTTGGATGTGTGCATCTACAGATCCGCTTCTTACTTCAGCTACTCCGCTATACACCACCTGACCCAGCATGTTCGTTACCTCTACCTGTACATCCTTGTCGCTCGCTACATTCAGTGTGCCCTTCACAAAGAAATCTCCTTTGTTCGGGTTAGGCATCAAGCGCACATCGCTGCCACCTGCCACCGCTTGCACACCTACTGTGCTCACTTTCATTACCACAGTCTTAGCTCCACTCATCGACAAACATGCACCGTTGTTGGTCACTTCCACCATCACCTCGTCATTGTTCGCAAAGTTGCTGCTCGTATAGCTCACATTGGTAGCACCTGCTATCGCTGCACTGTTCACATACCATTGGTAAGTCGGAGCTACTGCGCCCGTTGCATTCGCTACCAATGTCACTGTCTGTCCTTGTGCTATGCTTGTTCCAGGGTTAGCTGTGATGTTCACCACCGGTGCCACTGCTTGCTCCACTTTCATTGTCACTGCATCGCTTGCCATATCTGCCAGTCTGCAAGCATAGTTGCTCGTCATTTCCACACGCACCTCATCGTTGTTAGATGGTGTGTATGCATAGCTGCTGCCCAATCCGGCTACACTGCCATTCACATACCATTTGTACGATGCCGCACTACCACCATACATCGATGTAGCTGTCAGTGTCACATTCGTACCAGCACATACTGTCGTGCCAGGATTAGCTACTACTGTCACCACTGGTGTCTGTAGGCTGTTCACTGTCATCACTGTCGATGCGCTCGCCATTGATGGGCTCGCACACGCTGCACTGCTCGTCATCTCTACGCTCACCACATCTCCATTTGCTGGCACATACGCATAGCTGCCAAATCCAAGTCCAACTGGGACTCCGTTCACTTTCCATTGATATGCTGGGGCTGCTCCACCATTCACCGCACTAGCTGTAAACGTTGTCAATGTTCCCATACATACGGTGTTGCCTTCACTGCTGCTCACACTCACCGCCGGACTCACTGCTGCATTCGCTACCACATTCGCTGCGCCGCTCATGTCTGCACTACAGCCGCTGCTCGCATTCGTTCCTATCACCGTATAGTCGCCTCCCAGTTGGTTACCAAAGCTGATCGCTCCACCTGTACCTGCTACCACTGCGCCTACTGCTCCTGTGCTGTTATACAGTTGGTAGTTCACTCCGCTCTGCGATCCGCTCAAGCCTACGGCCAAGCCGCTAGCGCCGCTCGTAGCACAGTAGTTACCACTGCCTGTCACTGCATAAGCTGATGGGGCTTCGTTCACTGTTATGCTCACGCTGCCGCCCATCATGTTCGTACAGCCGTTGCTCGTGCTCGTTGCCATTACTACATAGCTGCCGCTCGCTGTCTGCGTTCCAAAGCTTAGGCTGCTGCCTGTGCCGCTCAGCAGAGCGCCACTCACTGGGCTGCCGCCTCTGTATAGTTGGTAGTTCACTCCTGTGCTGCTGCTACCCAGGCCTATCGATACGCCTGTGCCGCCTGCGCAGTAGTTACCTCCGCCAGTTACTGGGTGTGCTACTGGGATGCTGTTGATGCTCACCGTTGCGCTGCCGCTCATCTCTGCGCTACAGCCGGTGCTCGTATTCATCGCACGTACTGTATAGTTGCCTGCCAGCGTCTGGTTGCCGAAGCTGATCGCGCTGCCGCTTCCTGCTACTGCTGCGCCTACTGCACCTGTTCCGTTGTATAGCTGGTAGCTCATGCCAGTAGCACTGCCACTCAAGCCTATCGCTACGCCTGTGCTGCCAGAGCAATAGCTGCCACCACCGCTTACTGCGTATACTGCTGGGCTAGCGTTCACGCTTACTACTGCGCTGCCACTCATATTGCGGCTACAGCTCGTAAAGGTGTTCGTTGCCACTACCATATAGTTACCTGCCGCATGTGTACCAAAGCTGATCGCGCCGCCTGTGCCCGATACCGCTGCGCCCACTGCTGTGCTGCCATTCATCAGCTGATAGCTGATGCCTGTTCCACTGCCGCTCAAGCCTACTTCTACACCAGCTCCGCCGTTGCAGTAGCCACCGCTGCCGGTTACTGTGTATTGTGTTGGCAAAGCATTGATGATGATTGACGCACTGCCACTCATCGTACGGCTACAGCCGCTCATTGCATTGTCTGCTATCACTGTGTAGATACCTGGGGCTGTTTGCGCACCAAAGTCTATAGAGCCTCCGCTTCCTGCTACCGATGCGCCTGTAGATACGCCGTTGACGTACAGTTGGTAGCTAGCGGTGTTGTCTGAACCTGATAACAATACGTGTACTCCTGCTGCGCCTGCGCAGTAGCTGCTGCCGGTAGATAATACCGCATAGCTGCTTGGTAGCGCATTCACGTTCACGGTCGCACTGCCACTCATCGTGTTCGTACAGCCTGTTGTGCTATTCGTTGCTACTACTATGTAGTTGCCTGCTATTGTTTGGTTGCCAAAGCTGATCGCGCCGCCTGTACCTGCTACTGAGGTGCCTATATGGCTCGTACCATCGTTCAGTTGGTAGCTGATGCCGCTTTGTGAGCTGCTCAAGCCTATAGATACGCCTGCTCCGCCTGCGCAGTAGTTGCCTCCGCCGGTCACCGTTTGGGCTATCGGAAGCGCATTGACTATCACTGTGGCGCTACCGCTCATTGTGCGGCTACAACCTGCTGTGTTGGTAGCTACTACCATGTAGTTGCCTGCTGTCTCTTGTGGACCAAAGCTCAGGCCGCTGCCGCTACCGGTCAATGCTGCACCTACGGCTGTGCTGCCGTTCATCAGTTGGTATGTAGCATCGCCATCGCTGCCGCTAAGGCTCACTGCTACACCTGCTGCACCTGTACATAGGCTACCGCCGCCGCTCACTGTATAGTTGCTGGGCAGTGCATTTACGTTCACAGTTGCACTACCGCCCATTGCGCTCGTACAGCCGGTGCTCGTGTTCGTACCTAGTACGCTATATGTGCCCGCTGTCATTTGGTTGCCAAAGCTGATCGCTCCGCCATTACCAGCTACTGCGCTGCCTACTGTTGCTGCTCCATTGTACAATTGATAGCTGATGCCGCTGTTAGACGCTGATACGCCTATCGCTACACCGCTGCCGTCTGCACAATAGTCGCCTCCACCTGTCACTGCATAAGATACTGGTACTGCATTTACCACCACTGCTGCGCTACCATTCATGTAGCGGCTACAGCTGTTCAGCGTGTTTGTCGCTACTACATAGTAGGTGCCGCCTTCTGTTACGCCTGCAAAGCTCAATGGACCTCCTGTGCCTGATACTGATGTGCCTACAGCGGTGCTGCCATTCATTAGCTGATAGCTGGCGCTTGTGCTGCTGTTATTCAGTTGTATGCTTACGCCTGTACCCCCTGCGCAGTAGCTACCGCCACCGCTTACTGTATAGGCTGTTGGTAGGGCATTGATGCCTACTGATACTGTTCCTGTCATAGATCGGCTACAGCCTGTTGCTGCTGTCGTCGCTACTACTGAGTAGTTGCCAACTCCTGTTTGAAGACCAAAACTCAATGGCGCGCCTGTGCCTGATACTGGGGCGCCTACTGCTGTGCTACCGTAGTACAGTTGGTAGTTCACACCGCTATTGCTGCTGCCCAAGCCTACGCTCACACCAGACTCGCCTGTACAGTAGTTGCCACCGCCAGTTACTATTTGAGCCGCTGGTTGTGGGTTCACATTGATCACAGCTGTTCCGTTCATGTTACGCACGCAGCCTGTGCTTGCGTTCGTAGCTTGTACGGTATATACGCCGCCATTGGTTTGTGCACCAAAGTTGATCGCACTACCTGTGCCGCCTATGGGGCCGCCTACTGGGGCACCGCCATTGTATAATTGATAGTTAACGCCGCCTTGGCTGTTGCTCAGATAGATCATCGCTCCTGTGCCTCCAGCGCATATCGTGCCGCCGCCGCTTACTGTTTGTACGTTTGGAAGGTTGCTGATGCTCACTACTGCGCTGCCGCTCATGCCGCGGCTACAGCCACTGCCTACATTAGTAGCTAATACGCTATACGTGCCTGCTGTAGTGATGCTGCTGCCGAAGCTGATCGCATCGCCTGTGCCTAGTACGGCTGCTCCTGCTGCGGCTGTGCCGTTGTACAGTTGGTAGCTCGTTCCTGGTACGCTGTTCTCCAAGCCTATGCTTACGCCGCTACCGCCTGAGCAGTAGCTACCGCCGCCTATCACTGTCTGGATAACAGGAAGACTGTTTACTGTGATTGCTGCGCTGCCATTCATCGTGTTCAGACAGCCTGTAGCTGGGTTGTATGCAATTACCGTGTAGCTGCCTGGCGCTGTTTTGATACCGAAGTCTATCGCTAGTCCAGTACCGCCTATCGCTGTACCTGATGGTATACCGCCAACATAAAGCTGGTAAGTGATGCCTGGGGTAGAGCCATTCAGACCTACGTTAACACCAGTGCTACCATTACAGTAGCTTCCACCGCCAGTCACTGTATAGGCATTAGGTAGTGGGTTGATGCCGATGCTCGCACTGCCGCTCATATTACTCATACAGCCGGTGCTTGCGTTCATTGCCACTACGTTATAGCTGCCTGTGCCCGTGTGCGTGCCCATATCTATAGCGGCGCCTGTGCCTGCTACCGGACTGCCTACCGCCAGGGTGCCGTTATACAGCTGGTAATTCACGCCGCTTTGTGAACCGCTCAGGGTGATGCTCACACCGCTGCCGTCTGCACAATAGTTGCCGCCACCTGTTACTGTAAATACCGTTGGAGCTGCATTCGTGCTGATGATAGCGCTGCCGCTCATATTGCGTACACAGCCAGTAGTTACGTTCGTAGCTACTACTACGTAAGTACCGTTATTCGTTTGGTTGCCAAAGCTGATTGATGAGCCTGTGCCCGCTACTGCTGTGCCTACCATACTGCTACCGTTGTATAGTTGGTAGTTTACACCAACCTGGCTATTGCCAAGGCCTACGGATACGCCGCCTGTGCCTGCGCAGTAGATACCGCCGCCGCTCACTGTTTGTACGTTAGGCAGGTTGTTGATGCCTACTGTTGCTACGCCCGTCATGTTGCTCGTACAGCCTGTGCTACCGTTAGTAGCCAATACACTGTAGGTGCCTGCGGCTGTGTAGCTGCCAAAGCTGATGGCTGCGCCTGTGCCGCTAACTGGGCTACCAACGGCTGCTGCCCCATTGTACAACTGATAGCTGATACCGCTTTGTGAGCCGGTCAATCCTACAGATACACCTGCACCACCTGAGCAATAGTTGCCACCGCCGGTTACACCATATGTGGTTGGTAACGCATTGATGCTGATGCTTGCGGTGCTCGTCATGTTACGTTGACAGCTAGTAGTGCTATTAACAGCTACTACCGAATAGGTACCTGCTGCTGTGTATACACCAAAACTGATTGGTGCACCCGTGCCGCTGATAGTGCCCATCAATGTGCTGCCGTTGTACAACATGTAGTTAACGCTGCTTTGTGAGCTGGTCAATCCAAGTGTTACTCCTGTGCTGCCTGCGCAATAGCTACTGCTGCTGCTGCTCATCGTTTGGGCTGTTGGTAAAGCATTGATGCTTAATACCGCTGAACCGGTCATGTTATTGTTACATCCTGTGCTTGTGTTGTTGGCCGATACCGTATAAGTACCTGCAGCTGTGTACGTACCAAAGGTAATAGGTCCGCCTGTGCCGCCTGTTACTGCTACTACGGTGCTGCCATTAAACAAACTATAATTCACTCCTGCTGTTGATGAACTCAAACCTACTGGTAATCCAGTGCCACCTGCACAGTAGCTACCGCTACCAGTAACGGCAAACACTGATGGTAGTGGATTGATTCCTATAGTGGCTGTGCCGCTCATCGTGTTCGTACAGCTCGTTGAGGTATTGTTGGCAAACACTGTAAATGTACCTGACATCGTTTGTACACCAAGGCTGATTGGTGAGCCTGTACCTGCTACTGCTGTACCTATAGCTGTAGCGCCATTGTATAAGGTATAGCTTACACCTGTTTGTGAACCTGCCAGGCCTATTGCTACGCCGGTGCTGCCACTACAATAGTTGCCACCACCGGTTACTGGATATACTATTGGTAATGGGTTAACTACTATAGTTGCCGAGCCCGACATAGTAGACGTACAACCTGTTGTAGCATTCACAGCCACAATCGTATATACTCCTGCATTGGTTTGTGTACCAAAACTCAATGAGCCTCCTGTACCTGGCAATATGCCGATCACTGTCGAACCATTCAAGAAGCAAGTGTAGTTGATGCCTGTTTGTGAACCGCTCAAGGTTACAGTAAAGCCGCTACCGCCTACGCAGTAGCTACCGCCGCCACCTACACTGAATACCGTAGGTAAGGCATTGATACTGATCACTGCTGTGCCCGACATGGCTGCCGTACAGCCTGTTGTAGCATTGGTAGCCAATACGCTGTAAGTGCCTGCTGCTGTGTAGGTACCAAAGCTGATAGCTGCTCCTGTACCCGCTACTGGAGTACCAACTAGTGTTGCGCCGCTATATAGCTGATAGTTCACTCCTGCCGTGGAACCAGCTAGACCTACGCTGCTACCAGCATTGCCTGCGCAATAGCCGCCGCCGCCTGTAACTGTAAATACTGGTGGTGTAGCATTTTGTATCACTGTTGCACTACCACTCATGTTGGATGTACAGCTAATGGTACCCGTAGTGATGGTTGCCATCACAGTATATACACCTGCCGCCGTTTGGTTGCCAAAGCTTACAGCACCGCCAGTGCCTGTCACTGCTGCGCCCATTGCTGAGCCTGTTGTACTATTAAATAGTTGATAGCTCGCTCCTGTCTGGCTGCTGCCTAGACCTACCGCTACTCCTGTACCACCGCTACAATAAGCACCACCGCCTGTTACTGTTTGGGCACTTGGGCTTGGCACTGTACCTATTGTTACCGTTCCCGACATGCCATTCACACAGCCTGTAGCTGTGTTTACTGCTTGTACCGAGTAAGTACCTACTGCTGTTTGTGCACCAAAGCACAAAGAACTATTTGAACCGCCAACTGTGCTTACTAAGGCAGAGCCATTGTATAAAGAATACTGAATACCAGTGCTGCCAAAACCTAGGCACACATTAGCTCCAGAACCACCAGCACAATAGTTACCACCACCCGTTACTGCATACGCAGTTGGTAGCGGGTTGATGACAACATTGGCCGAGCCACTCATTGTAGAAGCACATGAGGTACCTGGGTTTGCTACTACTATATAAGTACCTGCTAACGTTTGTGTACCCAATGATATTGGAGCTCCTCCAACACCAAATACAGGACCACCTACTGGTGAACCACCATTGTATAGTTGATACGCTATAGAAGCATCAGAGTTTGTAAGACTGATATTAACACCACTGCCGCCTGTGCAGTAACTGCCACCACCTGATACACTATATACTGATGGAGGAGGAGTAATATTAACAGTAGCAGTACCATCTCCATTACGAGTACAACCTGAACCACTGTTTGTTGCCAATACAGTATAAGTACCTGCTGTAGTTTGTAAGCCAAAGCTAATAGCTGAACCTGTGCCAGATACTGCACTGCCTACCATAGTAGCACCACGATACAGTTGGTAGTTGTTGCCAGTTGTAGATGTAGATATACCTACTACTACTCCTGTACCTCCAATACAATATGAACCACCACCTGTCATGCTAAACGCTGCTGCACTAGCACTTACAGTGAAAGATGTAGTATTAGATGAAGATGGACTAGCTACACAGCCTGTGCTATTCATTATACTATTTATAGTTAATGTAGTAGAACCAGCAGTTGTAAGTAAACTAGATGGTATGGTAAACGTACCATTTGATGCACCCATTGTCAACTCTGCAGTCTGTGCCGATGCTGTATTAGCACCACTGAGCGTGAAGGTAACAGTGTATGTACCTGCCCCTAATGTATTACTATTCACTGTTGCTGTTGAGCTCACAAAAGCACATACATTGGTTGCAGATGGAGAGGTAAAATTGCTAAGATTTGGTAAAGAACCTACTACAAATGCTGAAGTATTACCTGTGCTTGGATTAGATGTACAGAAACCAGATGTAACTCCTGTTACTGTAACACTCATAGCTCCAGCGGATGTCAACAAACTACTAGGTATACTAAACGTACCAGACGATGAACTCATAGTCATCGTAGCAGTATTACCCGATGAAGTATTTGCACCACTCAAACTATAAGTAACTGTAAACGTACCTGTACCTAAGGTACTTGAATTAACAGTTACTGTAGAACCAGCACCTGAACAAGCATTTGTTGCCGAAGACACAGCGAAACTGCTAATATCTGGTTGGCTTGCCATTTGTACAGACGTGGCTGTAGTTGTTACTGAGTTAGTACCACATGATACTATAGCACGATAGAAAATAGTGCCAGGTGTAGAAATTGTAGGCGTAGTGTATGTGGCACTGGTAGCACCAGAAATTGAAGAGAAACCAGCAGTAGCACTTGTAGTGGACTGTTGCCAAGTCCAAGTAATGCCAGGATTAGTAGTTCCTCCTACGTTAAATAGTCTGGACGTAAATGAAGTACATCCTTGAGATGGACCTGCATTTACTATACCAGAGAGTGGAGTACCAGAACAAGGTGCTGCACCCCCGTTAATATAAACTGAATAATCACGCACCTCGCCATATGTTATGGCTGTAGTTGGACAAGGATTCATATTAGGGAATGTACCATTACCACAACAGTTGTAATTGCCAACTATACGCATACGATACAAACCTGTAGGTGCACCGTTAGGTATTGTTAACGTAACCGGCATAGTAGTACTGGTGAATACATATCCCAAACCACCGACTGTCTCAGTTGCATTGTCAAATACTCCATTATTATTGAAGTCAATCCATATCTGACATCCCATCTGATTAAAGTAGCTCGGACCAGTATTCACTTGAGCCGTATATGTAGTTGCTGCATTGAGCGTACAAATAAACGATGCAGTAAGATTACTATAACCTGTAGAGTTACAAGCAGTAGCATCTGCAATACTTCCAGCGGCTCCAGTCAAACTTGAGATACGCATCCACATACTGAATGATGTACAAGATGCAGATGCCGAACTAAATGTAGGTGTACAGCTTGATGCAGCCATTGCAGCAGACGAAAAAGTTGCCGATGCTGTGCCCGAAGTGGCAGATGCACCTGTACCACAGCTAACCAAACAACGGAATTGAGAGCTTGTACTCAAACCTGTGTATGATAATGTAGGCATAATACCTTCTGGTATGTTTGTCCAAGTACTGCCACCGTTAGTTGATATCTGCCATTGATAAAATAAGCCTCCAGTTGCTGACGCTCCAGATAAACTTAAATTAAAAACAGTTGTGCTATTCCCAGATGACGGTGATATAGAAGCAGTTCCTGCGGTAGGTGTGCCACTACATGAGGTGCTGACACCATTACCTGATACAGCAATATTAACAGCAGCAGACAAACCACCACCAGTTATTGTAACGTTGCCACTAGCTGAACCTGTGGCTGTTGGACTATACCTAATATATATATTTGTTGCCGAAAAACTTCCACCAGAATAACCTATGCTGGCAGTAGTCCCCCAAGAGGAACCATTACTCGAAACCTGAAACCCAGATGGTGCTGTAACTGTCAAAAATCCTATCAATGGTATAAAATTACTTCCTGTCAAGCGACTAAATGCAACAGGAAGACTTGAAGTACCAACTGTAACATTTCCGAAATTCACTGAGCTAGGTGCTGTTGTTACTACAGCAGGTGGCTCAGATATTATTACTGTATAGTCACGAGTATCTGCATAATATACTGTAGTTGTTGGGCATGGGTTCAATAAAGGGAAGGCAGGATAATTCAAGTTTGCTCCAGGTCCATAACCTCCCGAATACACTGACATCACACGCATACGATGGGCACCTAATGTCGCTGTTGATGGAACTGATAATACCGGATTCCTTCTTACACCAGATGCACCAACAATATCCAGGTAACCACCAACCGTCTCAGTTGCATTATCAAATACACCATTATCGTTAAAGTCAATCCACACTTGAACTGAAGTGTATGATTGTGTGCTACCTATTGTCGAGGTATAACTAGACCCTCTAAACATGGTCACAGACTGGCCTATATTGTTATAATAGAACGAGGAACCACCCGTACCAGAACCACAGTTACTTGCATCACTTATAACTGTTGATAATGCACCATTTATAATAACTGGATTGCTTGAATTACCTACAAAATAAGAACATGGACTAAATAAACTTGTTGGAATACATGACGAACCCGGCATCGTAAACGTTGCACTAACCGTAGATGAAGTAGATGTACTTGCACCACATGATATCGACAATCTAAACCATCTGTTACCTGGCAATCCACTATAAGTAAAAGGTATCGAAGTAGCACCAGCTATATCACTCCAAGGACCAGTAGAAGAAGTACCTATTTGCCATTGCAATGCAATACCTCCAGCAGCAGTTTGTCCTGTACCATTCAATGTAAACGTAGTGCTACTATTTCCACTTGCAGATGAACCTCCATTGATAGTGATAGAACCTGCAGATGGTGTACCAGAACATGCAGATGCTCCACTACCTGAAACAGCTACATTCACTGCTGATGATAGACCACCTCCACTTATTGTTATATTTCCTGAGTAAGACGTTATTGCAGTTGGCTGGAATCGCACATATACTAATACGCCGCTAAAATTATTCCCTGTATATGTATATGTAAATGAACTTCCCCATGACACACCGTCTGATGATACCTGAAAGTTAGATGGAGCAGTGATTGTCATTGTTCCATTGTCCGTCATATATATACCAGAATACGAAAATACCAATGGAGATGACGTTGTCGAAGTGCCAACAGCTCCAAATGACAAAGAAGAAGGACTTGGTGTTACTGTAGGCAAAGCTGGAGTGATAATTATATATCCATCTCCAGTCCTAAAGTCAGCTGTAGTTACCGCTGTAGACAAACCCGAACCTGCAATATATGACGAGCCGCCACCGCCGCCGCCATATTCGCCACAGCCGCCACCATACCAGCCACCGCCACCGCCACCGCAGTAAGAAGTAGAAGTATTAGATGCACCAGTTCCAAATGTACCTGCCGGACGACCATAAAATGCCGCACTGGCACCCCCAGCTGTCTGCGTAGCTCCACTACCAGCATAGTTAGGGCTGGGAGCTCCACACTCCCATCCAGTACTTCCCGTCAATCCACCACCTGCACCTCCATGCTCCGATGATGAACCACAGTTATATCCGCCACCACCACCACCAGCAGCTACTATTCTACGGTCTGTAAGTGCAGTTCCTCCAATACGAATATCAGAAGCACCACCACCGCCACCGCCAAAGCCGCGACCTGTTCCACCACCATTATATCCACCTGCTTTGTTCACACTAGTAGATGAGTTACCATCCACACCTTTCCCCCCTACAAATACATTTAATACCTGACCAGGGGTAACAGTTAATGCCGCAGTAGCTCTTCCACCTCGCCCCCCTTGCGAGCCATTAGAAGTAGCATTACCCCCTTGAGCCCCTACCACATCAAGTGCCAATAACGTCACACCCGAAGGAACAGTGTACGTTTGCATTGCTCCCGTAAAGTTGAACGTGGTAGGCTGTGCCTCCAACGCTACACTCCACCCAAGCAACACTAACAGCGTAAGTGCAAAATTTAAAGAATAAAATCTTTTCATACAGATTTGGTTTTCTTTTACTTGTTTATTTTTATTGGAAGTTATTATTTATACCGTTCAATTTACTAACTAATTCAATCATACTCATTTTTATATACCAAACGAGTGTCTTTCACTATATTGACTAAAACACTTACCATTCTCCCTGTGTTCACAAATAGACCTAAAAATCTTATTTCCAATCAATACTACACTACGCTCATCGCTCTTAGCATACGAAGAAAAACTATACACATTACACATCTTCATCCTATAATAATCACTCAAAATCTCAATATTTAATGTCTGCTACTGTTCTGCAAACGTTTTATTTCTATTCTAATTACGAAAGAACCTCAATTGCGGATTTAGTGCATATATTATCTTATACCAATTCGCCTACCAAAATATCCACATACCCCAATAGCTCAAAATTAATCTCGAGATTACCCACAATTAACCAAAGTAAATTTATTGCATTTACGCTAATAAAAAACACAATCCGATAAACTTTTTTTTAGAAAATGAAATCCTAAAGTCCTTAATTTTAATCTTTAATTAAAACAGCAATTTTTCATCACTTACAATACATTGACTATCATCTAATTACGAATTAAACATTATTATTTTCATAGTAAAATTATGTATCAAAATCTCCCAAACTCCTACCATATTGCCAATTAAAATAAAGCTTTCAATTGCAAATCTGTTCACATTCCCTAGCCAAATCAGTCATTTGATCATTTCATCAATACAAATAAAGTCTTCTTGAAGCAAATTGAGCAAACTAAATCCTCCCTCTTCCATAAACTTGGTTAAATATCACTCCCTTTCTCTTGCAATTACAATAAATTGATGTGGAGTTTGTTACTTTTGAAACCTATATTTAGCCCAAATGGCATTCTGGAAAAAAAATAACACAACCGAAGAACAATCGAAAAAGAAAAAAAAGTCCGCCATCAGAGAATGGTTAGATGCTGGGCTCTTTGCTATAGTCGCAGCTACTATCATACGTACGCTCTTTTTCGAAGCTTATACTATTCCTACTGGCTCTATGGAGGGTACCATGCTTGTTAACGACTACCTCTTCGTCAGCAAACTAGCTTATGGTCCTCGTGTCCCTATGACCCCTCTTGCAGTCCCCCTTGTGCACAACACTATGCCAATCACAGGCGGCAAGTCTTACACCGAAGCCGTAAAATGGGGATACCATCGCCTTCCTGGCTTTGGCAACGTGGAGCGCAATGACGTAGTTGTCTTCAATTTCCCTTCTGGCGATACAGTCGTAGCCGAATATCCCGATCAAGATTACTACGGCATTTGCCGCATCATGGGCGGTAGAGAGGCTGTCCATAGTCGTTTCAATATCATCACTCGTCCGGTCGACAAAAAAGAAAACTACATCAAACGTTGTGTAGGTATCCCTGGCGATGTACTCGAAGTCAAAAACGGCAGAATACACATCAATGGCGCTGCCACTCCGCTTTTCCCACATGCCAAAATGACCTATCTCGTCACTACAAACGGCACTGCACCTGGCGTAGACGATGATATAGAAACACCCGAACGTTTATCACCTAGCACATATCTGTATCAACTAGAAAACTGCCAGATTAAAGACGTAGAAAAAGCAGCTAACGTAGTCTCTGTCACTCCTTGGGTTCAATTCGGCCCCGGCAACCCTGGCCGCGAACCACAAGACCTCACTTTCCCTCAAGACACAGTAAACTTCAAATGGAATAGAGACAACTTTGGCCCTATAACCATACCCAAAGCAGGAACCACAGTTTCTATTAATCCTCAAAACATAGCACTCTACCGCCGCATCATCGCAAACTTCGAGGGAAACACCCTCGAAGAAAAAGATGGAAAAATATTCATCAACAATACTCTGGCCAACAGCTACACCTTCAAGATGAATTACTACTGGATGATGGGCGACAATCGCCACAACTCGCTCGACTCTCGCTTCTGGGGCTTCGTTCCCGAAGATCATGTTGTAGGCAAAGCATGGTTCGTTTGGCTTAGCTATGGCAAAGACGGTATCCGATGGAAACGCCTACTCCATGGCATTCACTCACTCGAAAAGTAATCAAACCTACTTATTGACCAATTCTCATCGGCTGCACTCTTCATCGAGGCAGCCGATTTTCTTACCGGCCCTTCTCATGCACACTTACCAATACCTAGCTACACACACAACAAATATACTTTCCGCAAGGCCTCAGCTGCTTTCATTGTCATTCCTACACAAATGGCCCTTACCTATTCTAGATAGATACTCAACCCTCTATCGCAACCTTCATTCCAAACACAATTGGTCTGGATGCAAGCACAAAAAAACCGCGCATCTGGCACGGTTCTTTTGTTAAATATATTCAGCTATTGTAGCTTATCTGTAGTAAAAGGAAGGACACTTTGTTTTAGTGTACGTTCTCTGGTTGCCAAATGCCCTGAAGTAAACTGTTACTGTTATATTACCAAACCAATACCAATCATTAGCCTTGCTATCTCCACGCTGATGTCCATAGTTAGGATTATTATTATTATCACCAGTCTTTTCTATACCTCTGTAAGACATAGACCTAGCTAGCTGACCCTTGTATGCCGACAAGGTGTCCAGATTCACATAAGATTTACTCACATCATCTATGTAATCTGTGTTCGTATATCTAAACCCTATCTCTGGCGTCACCATCAGCGTCTTACCTATGAAGAACTTGAAACCACCACCAAACGGAAACGCTAAATTTACTAGGCTATATTGTTTACGATCCGGATACATGGCAAGTCCTTGCCCCTCCGTACTCAGCGGGCGCAGATAGTGTTTATTACCTGCCACATCTTCTGCAAAAGGATTAAAGTAGAATACACCTAAACCACCAAATATATACGGTGTCACCTTGTAGCGCAATACATCTATTGGCAAGAAATTGAATTCCACTGCCCCATGAAACTCAAACAAGTTCGATGTAAAACTCAAATTACGTGCCTGATTCACAGGTATATTGCTCAGACTGTCCGCTGCTGTCACCTGTGCATAGCTAAATCCTGTGCGCAAACCTATTCTTGGTGTCACAAAGTATTTATATAATACAGTAGCAGTTGGCCTGTAGCCGTCCGATGCGAAAAATTTGGGCTGGAGGTCGCCGTAATAGTTGGCCAGACCTAAGCCTAAACCAATCTCATGATGCGACTCCTGTGCTCTGAGGCACATGGGCAACAACAAAACCAGAGAGAGTATTACACGTTTCACACTAAAAATTTTGTTAAGTAACTCGAAAGGTAGAAACAAATATCGGAATAATAAAGCAATACCCGAATAACTTTATCGCATAGCATTTTTGCCACTATGTCCACACGCCCATCTATTATACCTATACGCCCATTCTAATGCCATACCGAATATTAATTTTATCTTTGCGCAACTTTTCAAAAAGCGACTTTTAACAACCATATTTTTATGAATCTTTTCTCTGTTCAAAGTGCAGAATTTACAGGGCGCCATATCGGGCCAAACGAGCAGGACACTAAATCAATGCTGCAAACCATCGGTGTTAGCAGCATGCAAGAGCTCATTGAGCGCACAGTGCCGCAATCCATACGTATGGATCATCGCCTCAATATCCCCGAAAACATGAGCGAAGCCGAATACCTTGCTCACCTCAAAGAAGTATCGCTGAAAAACAAAGTATTCAAAACCTACATCGGACAAGGATATTACGACACACATACTCCTAGTGTCATCCTCCGAAACATCTTCGAAAACCCAGGATGGTACACACAATACACTCCTTATCAGGCCGAAATCAGCCAGGGTCGCCTCGAAAGTCTGCTCAATTACCAAACCATGGTCAGCGACCTCACAGGCCTCCCTATCAGCAATGCATCACTGCTCGATGAAGGTACTGCAGCTGCCGAAGCCATGAACATGTTCTTCCACCTGGGCAATAAAGATACTTCCAACGCCGACCGCAAAAAGTTCTTTATCGATAACGATGTTTTTGCTCAAACAAAAGATGTCATCGTCACTCGCGCCATACCTCTAGGCATAGAAGTAGTATATGGCGACTATAAAAACACCACTATAGACAGCTCTTTCTTTGGCGTATTGCTCCAATACCCCAACGCTAAGGGCAGTGTAGAAAACTACCGTAGCTACATCGCTGCTGCTCAGGCTGCGGGCGCATATGTTGTGCTATCTACAGATTTACTGGCACTCACACTGCTTGTATCTCCTGGCGAGCTCGGTGCCGATGCCGCTATTGGTAGCGCTCAGCGCTTTGGCGTTCCATTAGGCTTCGGTGGTCCGCACGCAGCATTCTTCGCCACCAAAGACGATTTCAAACGTCAGATACCTGGCCGCATCATAGGTGTCAGCATCGATGCCAAAGGCAATCGTGCGCTACGCATGGCACTCGGCACGCGCGAGCAGCATATCAAACGCGAAAAAGCTACATCCAACATCTGTACTGCTCAAGCATTGCTAGCCAATATGGCTGCCATGTATGCAGTTTACCATGGCCCAGATGGACTCAAGAAAATAGCTAAGCGTGTAGCACTCCTCGCTCAAGTTCTGGGCGATACCCTTGCCGCTGCTGGCATACAACTGCACAGCAATAGCTTCTTCGACACCATCACTATCACTGTCCAAAACGCTGAAGAACTTCGTGCACAGGCAGAGGCTCGTGGCATTAACTTCTACTATCAGGGTGGCAATGTAGTCAGCATCTCTTTAGACGAAACTACTACCCCATCCGATGTGTTGGATATCATTCACCTCATCCTTCGTTCCGAAGATCCAGTTACTATATCTATAGACGAAAATACTTCGCTCAATCATATCCCCGGCGCACTCACACGCACCAGTGATTATTTAACGCATCAGGTGTTCAACTCGCATCACTCCGAAACACAGATGATGCGCTACATAAAAATGCTGGAGAACAAAGACCTCAGCCTCAACACCAGCATGATATCCCTCGGCAGTTGCACCATGAAGCTCAATGCAGCTTCTGAAATGATGCCGCTTAGCTGGCGCGAGTGGAGCAAAATGCACCCATTTGCTCCTGCTACTCAAACAGAGGGCTATCAGCAAATAGTAAAAGAACTCTCTGCTTACCTCTGCGAAATCACAGCTTTCGATGCTTGTAGCCTACAGCCCAACAGTGGCGCTCAGGGCGAGTATGCAGGCTTGTTGGCTATCCGTGGCTATCACGAGAGCCGCAACGATGGTCATCGCAATGTAATGCTCATACCCATCTCCGCACACGGCACCAACCCTGCCAGCGCAGTTATGGCTGGCTACAAAGTGGTCGTGGTCAAAGCCCTCGAAAACGGCTATATCGATGTAGAAGACCTCAAAGCAAAAGCAGAACTACATGCTGCCAACCTTGCTGGCATCATGATCACTTATCCTTCTACTTACGGCGTTTACGAGGAGACAGTCAAAGAAATCACAGCCATCGTTCATCAGCACGGCGGTCAGGTATATATGGATGGTGCCAACATGAATGCTCAGGTGGGGCTCACAGCTCCAGGTCTCATCGGTGCCGATGTTTGCCACCTCAACCTGCACAAAACATTCGCTATCCCGCACGGCGGTGGTGGTCCTGGCATGGGCCCTATATGTGTCAAACAACACCTCGCTCCATTCCTGCCTTCACATAGCTCCATAGAGGGTAGTGTCGGTGCCGATGGCAACAGAGCAGTTAGTGCAGCGCCTTATGGCTCTGCTAGCATACTACTCATATCATATGGCTACATCCGCATGCTCGGTGCTAGCGGTGTTCGTTTAGCTACAGAATTTGCTATCCTCAATGCCAACTATATGCGCGCTCGTCTTCAAGGCAAGTTCGATATCCTATATACAGGCACTGGCGGCACATGCGCTCACGAGTTCATCGTAGACCTACGCCCATTCAAGAAATCTGCCGAAATAGAAGCCGAAGATGTTGCTAAACGCCTCATAGACTACGGTTTCCACGCGCCTACTATGAGCTTCCCTGTTGCAGGCACTATCATGATAGAACCTACAGAAAGCGAAGACAAAGCAGAGCTCGACCGTTTTTGCGATGCGCTCATCGGCATCCGTGCAGAGATAGCTGCTATCGAAGATGGCAAAGCCGACAAGGCCAACAACCCGCTCAAGAATGCACCGCATACTCAGAGCACTGTTGTTATAGACGAGTGGGCACACCCATACACACGCCAAGAGGCTGCTTTCCCACTACCATATGTGCGCAGCAACAAGTTCTGGCCTAGCGTATCTCGTGTCAACAATACTTACGGCGACCGCAACCTCGTTTGCACTTGCGAGCCTACAGAGTCTTACGCTTAACAGTTTACTAAATAGTTTATTCCACTTGCGCCTCGCCTTCATTGGCGAGGCGCATTTTTTTACACCATCCCCTCCAGCAACGCTATCATGCTGCATACCGGCATGGCTTCCACGTCTTTGCTTATTGCATAACGCTCTGCACCTGCATACACCACATACCTCTGTGTTGCTCCTATATCCTCACACCCTTGGTAAAACCCTTTCGATATGGTCGGAGATAGAGATCGTTTTATCTCAATAGCTATCAGCTCTTTCGCACCTCTTTCTATCACCAGGTCTATCTCTGCACCTCCACCAGTTCTGTAATACCAGCAGCTAGCACCCTGTGGCACACTACCGCACAGCTGTTCTATCACAAAACCCTCCCAGCTACTCCCCACCACAGGGTGTCCCATCAGGTCATCTATTGTTGCTATATGCAGTAGCGCATGGGTTAGCCCACTATCTCTTATATACACCTTCGGCGCTTTCACCAGTCGCTTACCCACATTTCCCGCCCATGGCCGCAGCGTCCTTATCAGCAGCAGGTCTTCTAGCAATTCCACATATCGTTTTGCCGTCGTAGCAGCCACATCTAGGTTAGCTCCTAGCTGTGCTATATTCACCTGTCCTCCTTGTTGGTGTGCCAGCATTGTCCATAGTCTGCGCAGTACCACAGCAGGCATTCTTACTCCTATTGCTGGCACCTCTCTTTCCAGATAGGTACTTATAAAATTCATACGCCATCGCAGCGATGCCGCATCACTACCAGCCAAAAAACTATCCGGAAAACCACCTCTTAGCCACAGCTCCTCTTGCTTTGCACTACCCACTTCTTCCACTGTTAGTCCACTCAGCTCCACATAGGCTATTCTTCCCGCCAGCGTCTCCGACGATTGCTGTAGCAACTCTAGAGATGCACTACCTAATATCAAAAATTGACCAGCGCGCATGCCAGCCCTCCTTCGTTTATCTATCACTCCTCTTAGCACCCTAAACACCTCAGGCACTCTTTGTATCTCATCTAGCACCACAAGCTTTCCCTCTTGTCGCTCAAAATAGTCCTCCGGTTCTACCAGTTTATTGATATCCCTTGGCGACTCCAAATCCAGATATATCAACTCCTCTGTAAGCTCCTTAGCTATAGCCTCGGCTAGCGTAGTTTTACCCACTTGTCTTGGCCCCAACACACCCACTGCCGGATATTCATGTAGCAATTGTTTGATTACGTTATGCGCTTTTCGCCTTATCATCCTTGTAAAAATAGCACCAAACGAAATATTTGCAAGGTAAAATCAAAAACAATCACTCACATTAAATAATTTTTAACAACACCATACGCACTTTACCACCTTCACTTAACCTTATTCTAACAATATACAGCACACACTTACGTTATGTTTGTCCTACATTTTCATCAACTAAAAAATCCAAAAATGAGCAAATTACTTTTTGCCCTGCTATGCACAGCAACCCTCCCGTTGGCTAGCATAGCCCAGTCTGCACACGCCCGCCACACACATGGCCCGCGCCTTCATGGTCCGCACGCACCAGCATCGGCCTCTCGCACCAGCCCTGAAATACACAGCAACAAGTGGGCTGCCAAAACCACAGCTACCAGCAGCAGGCTCATATCATATGTATCCTTCGAGCACGATGGATCCTCCTTCATCCCTTACGATTCTGCTAGCGTCACTTACACAGGCACCCGTGGCGGTCGCTACAATCCACTTTGGGAAGAATGGGAATGGTATTTTGACAATGCTAACACACAACTTTATAACAATGCTACTTCCTCCTACGACCCACCCGTAAACCGGTCCAGCCAAACCTTCGATACCGACAACAACCCTACTACTTCCCTTAGCGAAGAGTGGGCAGCACACCTTAGTGCTTGGCGCAATGCATACGTTTCCAATTACACCTACGATGCCGCCGGAAATCGCCTCACAGGTATAGACCAATACTGGGATACCACTACATCTGCATGGGTCAACATGTTTAGAGAAACAACCACCTATACTGCTGCCAACAAAGTCGCTACCAATACCAACGACATTTGGGACCTCGCCACTTCTTCTTGGGGCAGCACCGGTCGAATAACCAACACTTACGATGCAGCAAACAACCTTACCGTAGAGCTCAATGAATATTGGTCGTCATCTTCTTCTAGCTGGGTCAATGGTAGCAGAGCAAACCACACCTACAATGCGGCTAACAATAAGACAACCACACTATACTATAGCTGGAACAGCACTTCAGCTACTTGGGACACCAGCGGTCGCATCTCCTACACTTACGATGCATCCGATAGGCTAATCGAATCCACTTACGAAAATTACAATGTGTCCATATCCTCTTGGGAACCAGGCTCGAAAAGTCTATTTAGTAGCTTCGATGGCAACAACCCACAAACTATCATTATGCAATCTTGGGATGGCGGCACTATGACTTATGAAAATAGTGAAAGAGAAAATTACACTTACAATTCCGATGGCTTTATCACTTACTTCTATAACCAAGAATATGACTACATCACTGGCTCATGGGCCAGCACTTCGTTCTCTTATGCCGAGCGCCTTCGCTACGAGCCATACAGCACAGTCAGCATAGCCAAAACCAGCAACCCTTCTATCAACCTTTCAGTTTACCCAGTCCCTGCTACCAACACCATCACTGTAGATGCCACAGGCACTTCATCTCAGCAATACACCATCACCATTGCCGATGTCGCAGGTCGCCTATACAACACTTACAGCACCTCTGGTCAGCAAAACATCCACCAAACCATCTCAGTAGCACACCTACAGCCAGGCAGCTACCTCCTCACCCTACACACCCCATCTGGCAACTCCGTTCGCCAGTTCACCATCACCCGATAACATCCAGTCAATTATACTTACACCCCAAAGCGGCACTCCTTACACAGTTGTGCCGCTTTTTATAATCATTACATTAATAGTATTATTTTAGGTAACAGTAATCACTTTAAAAAACTATACAAAGCCTATTTCTATACCTCAAATCCAACCTCTTTAACGACAAATTCTTATCAATTTTGTCGCAAAAACAACCAAAATCGCTTTTCACGACAAATTATTGTCGGAAAAACACAATTTTGTCGCAAAATGCCAATACACACCAACATCAATTTAGCAGCCACAAATCATACCCCCAAACATCATTTTCATCACACAGCAGCGTACGCCCATTCAACTTGCTTACTGTTTTGTTACCACACTTAATACAGTTCTAGGTCCTTCAATGGCACAGCACTAGCCTTGCCCAGCCTGCCTATACAGCAATATACAATCCTTCCTCTTCTGCACCGTCCTACACACCTATCTGTATAGCCCTGCACAGCTAAATGTACTACCCTTAAAATTTGTGGATATCTTCATGATCACACCTGCTTCACCTATGCATTTATCACCCTAATTTTGCAATATTCCTCATATCCCCCATCACCTCCATGAACCACCAAAAACAAACACCCCATTCATCTATCTTAATCCCAATTTCCAATACCATCAATCTAAAATCTCACACCACAAACCACACGCATTCATCCCTGGCAAAAAGTGCGCAAAAACTCAAACAAACAACCTCATAACCCAATGATAATCAACCACTTATCCCCAAAAACTAAAAAAAATAAAAGTGCGCAATTCCTTTCCTCAAAACCACTTGTTAACACTACATAGTTATAACGTTTTTTATTCACACCAATAAGCCCTATTTTTGCAAAACAATTACAAACATGCCTACCATACTACTTATAGAAGACGACCCTCTAATACAAAAAGCAGTAGAGCTCAAGTTCAAAAAAGAAGGATATACAGTTATTTGTAGTGGCGATGGCAAAGAAGGCATTGAGAAAGCCATAGCCGAATTACCAGATGTAGTCATTACAGACCTCATGCTTCCCTACACCTCCGGGCTCGAGGTCGTTTCAGCCGTCAAGTCTATAACTACCCGGCAAATACCCATAGTTGTAGTGTCAGGCATGGGCCAGGAAAACATAGTCGAAGAAGCCTTCCAGCTCGGTGCCGATGATTATATCACTAAGCCATTTAGCCTCACCGAATTGTCCATAAGGATAAAGAAGCAACTAAAGAGTTGATGTCCTATTTTTGTTGTTACAGTGTTTAGCAACAATACCTTTTTCGATTTCATCTCTCAGCAACACCTATACCAGTGCGCCGCAGGTTTTGGTTTGGTTACAGCAGCTATCATCATATTCATCTATGCCCAGCTATCCATCAAAAAAAGACGTCACTTTGCCAAGCACCACATCACCAGCGAGCTCAACCAATGGATCAGCGAAATACTACTTGAAGATGATGCACCTACCACAATCAGCATATCGGCTACATTGCAGCACTACCTCCGCAAGCCCATGCACAGGCAGTACATCACAGATAGCCTCATCACAGTAGTAAAAAATATCAGTGGCTCCGCCACCCAAAACATAAAATGCCTATACCTCCAGCTAGGCCTCAAGCAAGACTCACTGGCTCACCTTCATAGTCGCAAGTGGCACCGCAAGTCCCGTGGCATTTATGAACTATACATGATGGGGCAAGAAGATACCCTCTCAGAGATAGCCCAGCACACCAACAGCCGCAACGAAACTGTCCGTCACGAGGCTCAGGTAGCTATGGTAGGTTTCGGCGGCTTTAGTGGTCTATCATTCCTCACCACACTCACCCAGCCACTTCACAACTGGCAGCAACTCAAGCTCCTCGAGCAACTCAACAAATTAGATATCCAACCTATGAACGACCTACCCCAATGGCTCTCCTCACCCAATGTTTATGTACAGCTCTTCGCACTCAAGCTTACAGACATTTACCAGCAGTTTGCCATGTACCCACTAGTCATACAACTCCTTTATGCCCCACAAGAGCACATTAGGCTTCAGGCAGTCAGTACCTTGCACCGTATTGCTGCCAGCGTACCCGCCGAGCTTCTCTGCATCTTCGACAATGAGCCACTTGCCAACAGGCGAAATATATTAAAAGTCATACGAGAGCTAGGTTCAGAAGAGCACCTACCATTCCTCATGGCTCAGCTCTCCCACCCCGACGATAGTATTAAACTTGAAGCTGCTAGGGCCATTGCAAACTGTGGTGGTTGGCAGCAGCTCACCACCCTCACCGATACCACATTAGTCTCCATAGTCAGACAAGTAAAATACGAAATCAACGCATGAACGTAGTCAAGATACTAATGATGCTTCTTACATACGGCATATTTATTTATGCCGTCACCCTACTCAGTGCCTATATGGTAATTGGGATAGCATCTATAGGTGAGGCTCGCAAATACATCCGCCGAAACCGATTTACAGACTTTCGGCTACTCGCCACATCACACCATGCGCCTTCTGTTAGCATACTAGCACCAGCCTACAATGAGGGTGCCACCGTTATCGAAAATGTACGCTCACTTCTCTCGCTTCATTATAGCGATTTAGAACTAGTTATTATCAATGACGGCAGCAAAGATGATTCCCTCCAAAAACTCATAGACCACTATGACCTTGAGAAGATAGAACGTCACGTACAATATCGCATACATACTAAAGAGGTTAGAGGCATATACCGAAGTAGAAAGGCTGTTTACCGCAAGTTGGTAGTAGTAGACAAAGTAAACGGTGGCAAGGCAGATGCACTTAATGTAGGCATCAATGTATCTACAAACGACATCATAGTATGCATTGATGTAGACTGCATCTTAGAACAAGACGCTCTGCTAAAAATGATAAAACCATTCATGGAAGAAACCGATGCCAAAGTAATAGCATCTGGTGGAGTAGTGCGCATAGCCAACTCTTGCGAAATTCGAAATGGCAGACTAGAGAAAATAGTGCTCCCTACCAACTATTGGGCGCGCATGCAATCATTAGAGTACATAAGAGCATTTATCATTGGGCGTATGGCTTGGGGGCGCATCAATGGCTTAATGCTCATTTCTGGTGCATTTGGTGCTTTCGATAAAGAAATAGCAATAAGGGCTGGTGGCTATAATCACAAAACTGTTGGCGAAGACATGGAGCTAGTAGTGCGCATGAGACGCTATATGGAAGAACTCAAACAACCGTACCTTGTCACTTACATACCCGACCCTCTATGTTGGACAGAAGCACCTGAAAGCACCAAAATTCTAGGCCGCCAACGCAACAGATGGACCAGAGGCTCTTTTGAAACTTTAAATATCCATAAAACACTATTCTTTAATCCGCGATACCACATTATGGGAATGATTAGCTACCCATTCTGGTTCTTTTTCGAGATGCTAGCTCCATTAATAGAATTTTTTGGCATGATGGTGTTTTTTATAATGAGCATTCTTGGCCTCATCAACTGGCAAATGTTTATTGCACTTTTGGTATTCATTATCTCCTTTGGCTACCTATTCTCTGCTTTTGCAGTATATATGGAGGTAGCCACCTTCAATATGTATAGAAGAAGAAAAGAAGTAATGAAGTTACTTTTCACCGCGCTTACTGAGCCGTTTTATTTTCATCCTTTTGTGGTTTGGGCAGCTATTCGTGGCTATTGGGATCTACTTCGCAAAAACAATAGCTGGGGCGAAATGACCCGTCAAGGGTTTGGTCCAACTACCCCTACACCTCCTAAAACATAAATATCATGCAGTAATAAAGAGCTCTAACTTCTACAAAAATCTTTTTGTATAACCCAGCCCAATCTGATATTGTCTAAGCACCGGCACCGTTACACCCCTACCTTCCAACCACGACACATTCATACTCAAGATATTTACTTTATTAAAGGACTTCTTCAATACCAATTCAGCAAAATATGAATTACCTGCATTGAAAATGTCAACATTAATTCTTCGATCATCTATAGGCAACCCCTTCATAGCAACTAATGTCACATGATCATCAGCGCCACCATAGTAGTATCTCACACTACCACCTGTAGTATTAGTATATTTATTTCCTGCTGGAGCTAAATATGTTCGGGCGCCTACCAAAAATTTAGAAATATACTTACCAATGTATCCTGTATAAAAGTAGACATCGTTTGTAAAATACATATATCTCATGCCAACCTCCGCTTCATATGCTTTGGGTAAGTTAGCAAACATAGAAGCCCCTCCCCTCCACTTAGGAAAAGCTTCTAAATTATCTCCGTAACCAGCATTGAGATACATATAAAACGTTTTAGACAACTTAGGATAAAAGTCCGTTTCATATTGTAGACCAGGCGTATTAAACCTATTGGCTACATTCACCCTTGCCACCCAAGGACCAATTCTTGTTGCTGTCACTAGCTCTATACTACCGTAACGTTGTGGTGCAAACCGCGGGTCATCGCCATTAGTTATTTTAATACTTGATCTAGTAGTATCAAACCACATACCATCAAGTTTAATTGTCACCTTGTTGCGGCAACTTAGGTCTCTAAGCATTACCTGCAATGCACGAATCTCCGCATTATTACCATACTGATCAGCAAGCGTATCTACTACTTCAAATGCCCTTTTATATTCCTTAAGCGCAGCTAGTATTTTAACCTTTCTCGTTAACAACTCTCTGGATGTTGGTAACCTTATTAACCCAGCCTCTGTAATAGTCAATGCTGCCTGTTGATTATTATTCCACACTTCTAGATCGCTATTTGCTATGTAAGCGTCTTCATTATTAGGGTCTATGTCAACGGCATGTTGTAGGTATAACAGCGCACTATCATATTGCTTACTCCAAGCATAAACTCTCCCTATAAAAACTAAAATATCCGCATAACCCATGTTCAAATTAAGGGCCTTTTTACCTAGTCTTATTGCATTGGGGTAATCCTTTTGTTCATATGCAACTTGCCTAGCCGCAGCATACAGCCCTTCAATACTGGTTGTATCCTGTGCCTTGAGACCAATGCTCAAAGTCATTGCAATAACAAACAAACCAATAACACTATAGTTACGATTGAACAAGCTGCTGTAATTGGTTAGCATAAATCTATAGATTCTATCTATTGTAATTTAGTAAAAAAACAGACTCTCAGCCAATTAGGTTAATAGTTGTTTGTTGTAAATAATATGGTTCTAGGCTCAGACAAATTGTAAAGTACTACATTCCTCCCTTGCTGTTTAGCATATTTTGTAGAAGATGCTAATTGCCAACCTATAGGCAGCTGTAACGTTATTCCATTCAATGTTTCTCCATTATAATTGACCTGCACTTGTGCATCTCTATTACGTTTAATTACACCAACATTAACTTTTTGACGCCCCCTCCACCAATTACCTAAGGAATCAATTGTAGTCACCCAGGCTGACATTTTCAAGCTATCTATTAGTTGTCGCTCAAATTCATACTTCTGCCCTAAAATATCGGTATGAATCAAAACATTGAGCACACCACCATAACGAGCAAGTTTGCGAGCTAGCAAAATAGCACTATCCAGTCTTTCTATCATAGGCAAACCTAACTCATCTTCAACAGCTATTGGTACTTCCACAATATTAGTAAGGCCACCATATCCTCTGTTATACATCAACATATATGGCAAGTTAGTTTGTACAGTGCCTGATGTTACAGAAGAATTATTTTTGTAACCTGCTGCTACAAGACATTGCGGAAGTGCAAAAGGATATTGTAAATGACCTGGCCTGAAAGATCGTACTACAAGCCCATTAGTAAAATGTTCTAACAAATATTTACTGACTCTTAGTTCCCCCATAATAGAAGCGTTCTTTGTTACATATCGCTCCTTCACAAAAGGCCTATATTCAGGATAACTTTCTTTTCCCGTACCAATTTCAAACTTAGAAAAAGTCTTAGAATGGGACACAGAATGACTACCTATTTCCATACCATTATCGTATAGTCTTTGTAAATATTGCAGGTTGCTTGAATTGAAAAATATATCGTCATTCCAGTCTTTTATGTACTTGGTTTGAATAAAATAGGTAGCCAACACGCCTTTATCTCTCTCCATATCGGCATAAGCAGCTGCATTAACTATAGACCTTGTAAAGTCTATATCATGAGTCAAAACCAATGTAAGTGATTTCCCATATGCTGTGGGCGAAATAGTAACTGCGTTTGGCTCTGCCTGTGTATAAATAAAATGCAGGATACGCAAAAAGACATCAATGCCTGCGTCGTATGTATTTACATATCCTCTATTTGGATCAAATCCTCTGCCGTTTAGGTACCTCTGAAAGAAATTACCTATATCTATACCCAAAGCGTAAGCATGCCCATTGCCATAGGGCTTATAGGTAAGTGCAGCACTCCCATCTTCAAATTTTATTAATGGATGTAATGCGGAAGTATAACCTACTGTCTCTAGTTTTGATTTTATACCATTGCCTGCTATTGCAAGCGTGCTATTGGTTAACTCAGAAAGTATGTTGGAAATAGATGGTACAGTGACGCTATCGCCCAAAATAAATTTATTTCTACCTCCCGCAGGTAAAATATCCTCATAACCAAAAACTTCACTCAGCCCTCCTCCATATATATTAGTGCCAATAAGCGTGTGCCCCTGTTCTGGCAGTGAGGCTATTAACTTTAAATCTTCAGCATTCAATAACTTACCTGATATTTTCGGGTATACTAAAATAGCTTTGTGTTGTGCCGCTTTTGTAGCACTGTTTGTCATTACAAAAGGTATCCCAATACCAGAAAGTCCTTGAGCTATACCTAGCCAATCAGCAGTAGTGTCAGTTAAAAGAACGGCCAAAGCGTTATTGTCAACGTTATCAAACACTCTCCAAGACAGGTGTTGATCTTCAATTGGCATTATCGAGTTATTAGCTGGTCCAGTAACACCTTTAAACATGTATACGTTTGATAAAGGGACTACAAATTCATCGTCGGCAATTTTATCTATACTGCCCGTAACCACTTTGTAGATTCCATAAACAGATGCTACTGTTAAAAATAAAAGTAGTAATAAACCTCGCCTAGTTTTAAGTAGCGCCGCTCGTATCTTATGCTTATTCAACATTATATTGCAATGTAGATGCGAATATATAATGAGATTACGGTAGCGAACAGAACAAAGTAAGCTATTGGTAAATCTTATATAGAAATACCATTAGCTACTGATGTAGACTACCATATCTTTCTGTGTTATTATTAACAACAAAAGGCATATCAATATGCCTTTTGTTGTAATGCGATAGTGAAAAATAATTAGATACGCTTATAAACCAGTTGCCAAACCGAGACGAGGTGTAAGGCCAAGATATGGAGAATTAGGATCTTGCAATACATCATAAAGTAACTCAGCATACAATGATAATCGCCCCTTAATAGGCTGACGCAACCCCACACCAACCAACATAGAATTGACATTTATACTGTACTTCTCATTGGCAAACATTGGCAAATCATAATCCTTAGTAAGACTCATGATGCTATTGATATAATTAGCAGTAATAAACACATTATTGTAAACAAAATAACGCGCCCATACGTTTGGAAATATAATTGTTCCCTTTACCGAATAGTCAAGATTCCGATTATCTATCAAGCCACTACTTTGGTAATATTGAAAACCAACACCAACACCCGCGGTTAACCCTTTAGCTAATCTATACCCAACTATAGGTGAGGCCCCTAGATTTGCATATCCGTTGCCAAGACCAAAGATAATACCCCCACCCAATACCAACTTGTCAGGGTCATATCCTCTCTCTTTTTTAGGTTTCTTATAGTTTGCCTTGCCCGAGCTAGAATAAACCTCCTGACCATATATTTTGGTCAAACCTAGAAATAAAAATGCTATTAGTAAGACTTGTTTCATATTCCATCAATTCTGTTTACGAAGGTAAGAAAATGAACGTGTTACATAATTGACAGGTACCCCTACTTGTAGTGTTTTAACATATCATCCATTAGTTGCAGTATATGTTTTTGAAGGATTTTTGAAATAGATAACCAGCAACAAAAGCAATGAAATGACAAAGAAAAAGGTCTCTATAAGTAACCATTGATTACCAAATGCACCAAGTGGCCCTTCTAATAAAATAGTTAACACTCTTGAAAATGCATAAAATCCCCATAATAAACTTGTAACCTTCAAGCCAGCTAAAATGTCATAAAGCATGGAGTAAGTGAGGATAATAAAAAGTGTGAGCCCTACACCACCATACACACCCCTAATGGAACTAAAGGCATCGGTATTAGACAACTTAACTTCTACCAAATCCATTACTGCCTGTGGATTTGCAAAAGCCAAAAGGCTCACTGACAGCATACATAATGCAGATAAAGCCAGAAAAAATCGAGCAATTACTTTGACAACTCTAAGATGTTTCATATCAACTTGTTTAAGATTAGAGTACAAAATTGACAGGAAGCAGCATATAAAATCTTGGAAATTACCATGATTAAATTATAAAAAGACAACTATAGAAACAGTCAAAATTTTGAGTTTGCCCAAAATATGAACCAATCTTTATTAAATCTTGGAACGTATTATTTCATCTACAACAGATGGATCAAGCAATGTTGATGTATCTCCAATATTGTCCGTTTCATTTTCAGCAATCTTACGCAGAATACGACGCATTATTTTACCACTTCGTGTTTTGGGCAAACCAGACACAAACTGAATTTTATCTGGTTTTGCAATAGCTCCAATAATCCGGCTAACAGTTTGCATTATATCTTGCCTTGTATGACTTTCATCTCCATGTGAATTGCTGTAAACAACATAGGCATAAATACCCTGTCCTTTAACATCGTGCGGATAGCCTACAACTGCACTTTCTATCACACCTGTATGCATATTGATAGCATTCTCCACTTCTGCAGTGCCAATTCTGTGCCCACTTACATTGAGCACATCATCTACCCGGCCGGTAATTCGATAGTTCCCATCATCATCTCTGTAACATCCGTCGCCAGTGAAATAATAACCAGGATAAGTAGCAAAATAAGTAGACTTGCAGCGTTCATGATCGCCATAGGTGGTGCGAATAATTGATGGCCATGGATATCTTATACACAAATTGCCACTTACTCCATTTCCCATTATCTCTTCACCTTGGTCATTAAGTAAAACAGGCTGTACTCCTGGCAGGGGCAAGGTAGCATAAGATGGCTTTGCTGGTGTGACACCAGCCATGTTAGATATAAGAACACCTCCAGTTTCCGTTTGCCACCAGGTATCCACTATAGAACATTTATTTCTTCCAATGTTGTCATTGAGCCAATGCCAGGCTTCCTCATTAATCGGCTCGCCAACAGAACCTAGCACCTTTAGGCTACTTAAATCGTGCCCGCGAACTGGCCCTAGCCCATAACCCATTAAAGAACGAATAGCGGTAGGTGCTGTGTACAATATGTTGACCCTATACTTATCTATAATCTTCCAAAATCTACTGGCATTGGGCCAGGTAGGTACACCCTCAAACATCAAGGAAGTAGCACCAGCACATAGTGGCCCATAAAGTATATAGCTATGTCCAGTTATCCAGCCAATATCGGCCGTACAGAAATGCACATCACCAGGTTGATACTGAAACACATTAACAAAGGAGTATGTAGTATATACCATATAGCCCCCTATAGTATGCACCACACCTTTAGGTTTGCCTGTAGACCCTGATGTGTACAGTATAAACAAAGGATCTTCGGCATCCATCTCTACTGCGGCACAATCAATAATTCCCTGTGTTTCAACTTTTTTTATTTCATCTTCCCACCAAACATCTCTCCCTTTTATCATGCTCACAGGCGTGTGCGTGCGAGTGAGCACAATCACTTTATCTACAAACGGACACTGCACTAACGCATCATCTATCACACTCTTCAGTCCGATTTCTTTATTGCCCCTATATGCGCCATCGCAAGTGATAACAATTTTAGCTTGTGCATCCTTTAACCTGTCAGCTATACTTTGTGCACTAAATCCTCCAAACACAACACTATGTATAGCACCTATACGAGCGCAGGCCAATATTGCAATAGCCAACTCTGGAACCATACCCATATAGATACATACCCTATCACCTTTCAAGACGCCATTATTGAGCAATACATTGGCAAACTGACTTACCTTATGATGTAAATCGCGGTATGTTATTACTCTATGATGTTCGTCTAGATCATTGGGTTCCCATATTATTGCAGGTTTATTACCTAATGTACCTAGGTGCCTATCCAAACAATTCTCTGTTATATTGAGCTTACCACCAACAAACCAATGTATTTCTGGATCTTCAAAGTTCCACTTACACGTGATATCCCATTTTTTACGCCATAAAAAACATGATGCTACTGCAGCCCAATACCCATCAGGATCTTGTATGCTTTTCTCATATGCAGCCTTATACTCAGCGACTGTCTTTAATTGATATGGATATGACATAGAACTCGGTTTCTTAAAGTTGAGATTTACGCTTACATAGTTACTAAAAAAGGTAAACAAGTAACTATTGAGCAGTGTTAAAATGTACAATTGTGCTACAAACAGCACGCTACTATTTTCATTTATTTAGAGATATCTGTGCATTGTATCTTTGCCTATAATGCGGATAACCATATTAGGCAACAACTCAGCACTACCAGCATTTGGCAGGCACCCTACAGCACAAGCAGTAACTGTGTATGGAGAAGTATTGCTAATAGATTGCGGAGAGGGCACACAAATACAAATGCAACGATTTGGAATAAAGTGGAAGAACATTCGCCACATTTTTATTAGCCACCTACATGGCGACCATTATTTTGGTTTGCCTGGGCTAATAAACAGCATGAGCTTGCTAGGACGTACTGCCCCACTGCATGTATATGCACCTGATGGCTTAAAAAATATAATGGACAGTATACTCAATGTAGCTAATACTACCTTAGGTTATCCGCTTCACTATCACACACTTACGCAGGGCAATCATCTACTTGCAGACGAACTAAACTACAACGTAAGGAGCTTTGCAGTAGAACATGGAATTGCATGTTATGGTTTCTTGATTACAACCAAAACAAGAGGCAGAAAAATAGTGCCTTTGCGCTGTCAACAAGCTGGTGTACCTACGGAGTATTATGAAGAATTGAAAGCAGGAAAAGACTTCACATCGCCCACTGGCATAGTAGTATCTAATGATAGTTTGACTGAAGAAGGCCCGCTACCTAAGCGATATGCTTATTGTGCCGACACCCTATATACAGAAAGCTTTTTGCCAATAATAGATGGCGTAGATGGCTTGTATCATGAAGCTACTTATCTGCACGAAGAGGCAGAAAAAGCTAAACTCAGATATCATAGTACGGCTGCGCAAGCTGCTCAACTAGCAAACAAAGCCAATGCAAAATTGCTGTTGCTGGGTCATTTCTCATCAAAATACCGAGAGTTAGATGACTTTCAGAAAGAGGCTACTGCTATCTTCCCCAATACTATCGTTACTACTGAAGGACAAGCTTACGACCTTTAGGCCTAACGATGTTTCAGCTCAAATGCTGTAAGGGTGTTTAAAAGATAGCTAACATCTTCTATGGATATAGAATTATAAAGCGAAACCCTAAACCCACCTGTATTTCTATGGCCTTCTATGCCAAGTATATTGCAACTAGCACACCATTCCAACACCTCCGTTTCCAGATGTTTATTACTGCAAGTGAAACAAACATTCATTATACTCCTATCTGCAACATTTTTAATGGACGGACTGAACATTTCACTACTATCTAAATAATGATAAAGCAACCTGGCTTTTTCTATGTTCTGCTGAATGATGTTGTTTATTCCTTTTTTTTCAGTCCACCTCAGCATAAGCAACGTAGTGTAGACACCTATAACATTCGCAGTATTTACCAATGATTTACTAGCTACTTGCGATGTATAACTAAGAAAAGGTGGTAAATCTTTTTTTGCCTTATCTAAAAATGATCTGCGTATTGCAACTACTGCTATGCCAGCTGTGCCAAGATTCTTTTGAGCTACTGAATATAAAAGGTCAAATTGATTATAATCTCTTTCTACACCTAATATATCGCTGCTCATATCAGCCACTAAGGGCACAGAGCTATGAGGCACATGATGCCACTGTGTGCCAAAAATGGTATTATTGGTTGTAAGGTGTAGATAAGCTGCATTAGGAGGTAACACTTGAGGCCAATCAGGTAATCTGTTATAACCTAAAGACTCACTAGAGGATACTGTCTTCACAGATCCGTAATAAGATGCATATGCAGCCGCCTCCTTTGCCCAATGACCGCTCTCTATGTAGCATGCTTCTTGTTCAGTATACAAGAAGTTCATTGGTATCATAGCAAATTGCATTCGCCCTCCTCCTTGCAACCACAATATTTCATAGTCATTATCTAGTTTACATAATGACCGAAATAAGGAAGTACACTCATCTAGTATAGCAGCAAAATGTTTACCCCTGTGAGGAAGCTCTGCAATAGAAAGACCAGCATTATCATAATTAACTACTGCTTCCGATAGCTCTTTCAAAACAGACAGAGGCAAATGAGCAGGACCTGCATTGAAGTTATATTTTCTTTCCATTAGCATCAATGTCTACTACAGTTGTCACTCCACCACTTACAGCAAACTTCATAGCCTCCCCAGCAGTCATTATCTTGGGGTCTATTTCTTTAACGCATTTTTCATCTACTACTATAACCCAGCCAGATATTGCGTAAGCATGTGGCATGTATACTGCAACTTTTCCGTCATGACCCATATTAGCCATGTTATCTTGAGTCTTAAACCCTATACGCCAAATTTCAGGGTTAGTATTTACCATTACCCATACTGGCTTGTTAAACTTCTTTTTATCACCTACAAATGAATTAACAACATCTCTTATGGAGGAGTATATGTACTTTACCCCCGGCGTATGGGCCATTAAATAAGAAAAAGAATCAAACAACCACTTACCTACAAAGAAACGAGTGCCCAAATAACCGACTACTGTTACTGCAGATATGATTATTAGAAAACCTAACCCTTTAGGCATGGAAGGCACCAAACTATCTACACTAGTAAAAATCGTAAAAAGTAAATAGCCAGTGAGAGCTATAGGGCTCAACAATATAAGCCCCTGAAGAAATGACCGGAATAAGACCGATGCTATGCGACGCATGAAAGCAAAGTTATGGAACAATTAGGCAAATTATTTAGATGCACTTTGTAGAAGCAAATAGAGCGAAGCTTTTTGCTTCGCTCTATGCTAGGGGAAATGTTTTCAGGCTATTAGGGCGCTACTAACGTTGATAAAAAATCATTTTGCTGATAGTATCCCCAGCTTCTGAAGTGATGAGTAACTGATAGGCACCATTGGCAAGACTATATACTTGCAAATCAAAAATATTCTTTCCTATCAAAAGTGGGCTACTCAATATTTGTTTACCATTCAAGCTGTACAACTTGCAACTACCGTTTGCAGTAGCATCTATATATAAAAAGTTACTAGTTGGATTTGGATAAACCATCATTGCTTCTCTATCAATATATGTACTTGAAGGTCTCGATACTGTACTTGGATTAACAGTCACTAATCTTGTTCTAACACATCCTGTCTTGACATAAGAAATTGTAGCAGTACCCACCGAAACGCCAGACACTGTGCCAGTAGTACCCAACAATGTAGCAATATCATTGTCTGACGACACCCAAGTTCCACCAGAAGTACTAATACTTAATAAAGTTGTACCACCAACTGATACACTTGCAGTACCTGATATTGCCGGCAAGGTTGCACCAACTGCTATTACCTTAGTAGCTACACAACCTATACCAACACGGTAAGAAATAGTAGCACTGCCAAAACTAAGACCAGTAACAATACCAGACGTGCCACCAACTACTGCTATACCTGGTGCAGATGTGCTCCAAGTTCCACCTGTAGTAGTGTTTGAAAAAAGTACTGATCCAAACACACATACCGCACTATCCCCCACTATTGGTGATAAAGATTCATTAACGGTCAACAATTGAGTTCTTACACAACCATTTGTTCCTGTATAAGATACTAAAGCAGAACCGGTAGACACACCAACTACATTACCTCCGGATAAGAAGTCTAATACTGAAGTATTACTAGATGACCATGAACCGCCAGCAGGAGCAGATGATAGTGATATCGTATTACCAACGCACAAGGACGTAGCGCCGGCAATAGTGGTTGGCAAGGCTAATACAGTAACTGCTAAAGTACTTCTGCACCCTGTGGTGTTTGTATAAGTTATAGTAGCATTTCCCGAATTATTAGCAGACAATAACCCTGTAGAATCGACAGTGGCAACATAGGAGCTACTAGACGACCAAATACCACCAGCTGGCATGCTAGATAATGCGGTAGTGCTGCCAGCACAAATACTAGTAACACCTGAAATAGCAGCGGGTAATGAATCTACAAAAATAGAACGAGTAACAGTGCAACCAGTATTCATAGTATATGTAAGTGTGAATGCACCATAGCTTAATGCTGAAACAATGCCAGTGGTGCTACCTACTGTTGCTATGCTGCTACTACTAGTAGACCATGTACCTCCTGCGCCACTAGAGATACTATATGTCGAAGAGCTTCCGATGCACAATGCACTACTTCCGGCAATAGAACCAGGCATAACGTTGACTGTAAGGACTCTCGACACAAAACATCCTGACGACAATGTATAAGAAATCGTTGTAGTTCCATTTAATATACCAGTAACAATACCTGTAGCACCGTCAATAGTGGCTCGGCTTGTATTGCTGCTGGTCCATGTACCTCCACTTATTGCATGAGTCAAACTAATTGTTTGACCAATACACACTGAAGACGGGCCAGTTATTGGAGATAGAAAGGCATTTACTGTTATGGTCTTTGTAACAAAACAAGACGTACCATTGGTGTAGGTAATATTTACCGCACCTGCAGAAATACCTGTAACAGTACCTAAGCTAGCATGTACAGTAGCAATACCCGAATTACTTGAAGTGTAAGTGCCGCCAGACACACCAGCAGTAAGCATAATAGATGTACCTACGCAAACTACACTATCTCCCACCGGCACACTAGGTAAAGCATTAACAGTTGCTATTCGTGTCTGTACGCAGCCAGTAGAGAGCACATAACTTATGATTGCTGTACCTGGAGCTACACCAGTTAACACTCCTGTCACAGCGTTAATAGTGGCAACTGCTGTATTGGCAGACACCCAACTGCCACCCGACACCGAATTAGTCAAAGTAGTACTATTACCGATACATACTGAAGCTACACCTAATATTGCAGGAGGCAGCGCATTAACAGTTACTGTTACTAACCTGAAACAACCATTTGAGGAAATGTATGAAACTCGTGTGGTACCAGCAGAAATTCCGCTAACTATTCCAGAAGCTGAACCAACTGAGGCTATAGCCGAAGAAGAAGAATTCCAAGTTCCACCGGCGGTTACAGATGTAAGCGAAGTAGACGATCCGACACAAGTATACAACAAACCTGATATTGTTGCTGGTAAGGACTGAACAGTAACAATTCTAGTTGTTGTACAACCAACAACAGTATATGATATCCTCGCCGTTCCAGATGTAATTCCTGTTGTCAAACCTGATGCCATATTGATACTTGCTACAGTCGTATCAGTTGTGTACCAAGCACCGCCTGTCGATCCACTTACCAATAGTGTAGTACTACCTTCACACACTGAAGTAGAGCCATAAATTGATAATGGCAATTGAGTAACAGTTAGTGCAAAGGTTTTGTAACATCCCGTACTTAAATGATAAGTTATTGTTACTGTACCAGGAGCAACACCTGTAACTAAACCAGTAGTTGAACCAACAATAGCCCTTGCCATATTACTACTAGACCATGTGCCGCCTGACATAGAATGAGTATAAGTTACAGAATCTGCTACACATAAATTTGTTGGACCAACAATTGCTGGAATTGCACTATTAATGGTTATAGTTTGAGTAGTAAAACATCCTACTCCAGCCCTGGCATATGTTATAACTGTAGTACCTGCACTTATAGAGGTTAAAACACCTGAGGCAGAACCTACAGTGGCTACTGCAATGTTGGAGCTAGACCAAGTGCCGCCTGAGGGAGAAGAAGTTAATGTTGTTGCACCCCCCTCGCAAGTTGCTGTACCTCCAACAATTGATGTTGGTGTACTATTAACAGTAATAATTATTGTTCTGTTACAACCTGAGGCAGAAGTATAAGTAACAATAGTGGTTCCTGTTGATATAGCTGACACTATACCTGTAGTACTGCCTATTGTAGCTATTGAACTACTACTTGTACTCCATGTACCTCCAGTTACCGTATTAGATAATGCGCTAGTTGCACCAATACACAATAATGTAGCACCACTAATAGCAGGGAGAGGTGCTGCCACAGACACCAATTGTGTAACTCTACAGCCCACACCAGCTAAAGTATATGATACGGTTGCCGAACCAGAAGAAATACCCGTAAGCAAGCCAGCGCTTCCTACAGTAGCTATAGCATTATTACTACTACTCCAAGTGCCACCAGATGTAGCACTACTGAGCATTGCCGTAGACGAAACACATATAGATGTTAATCCTGAAATTGAAGCTGGCAAAGCATTTACAGTAACTGTAGCTGTTCGATAACAACCACTAGGGTGTGTATATGTTATAGTAGTATTACCAACACCTGTAGCAGTTAAGAATCCCGTAGTAGGATTTATTATAGCTACAGAAACATCAGCCGCTGACCATGTAAATCCAGATGTTGCAGATGTAAAAGTTGCTGTGCCACCTACACACAGTGTGCTGTTACCTGTTATTGCACCTGGCAGATTACCGATAGTAACCGCTGTTGTAGCTCTACAACCTGTAGACAGAGTATAACTTACAATAGTAGAACCACCCGATACAGAATTTATAACACCTGAGGTAGAACCTATTGTTGCTACGGTTACACTACTACTTTGCCAATTACCTCCTGCTGGCGTAGCTGTCAGTGTAGCTGTAGTTCCTAAGCATATAGTTGATGGCATAGTTGTTATAGATGGTGTTTCGTTTATTGTTACAATACGTGTAGTATAACAACCAGTAAAAATACTATACGTCACTATTGCAGTTCCCGCTGACACTCCCGACACTGTACCGCTAGTACTTCCGATTGTAGCTACTGCAGAATTACTACTAGACCAACCAATTGATCCGCCTGTTACACTACTTAATGTAGAGGTTGCCCCAACACATATAGTTGCAGTTCCGGTGATTGCAGAAGGTGTAGCATTAACCGTAATTGTTTGACTTCTTAAACATCCAGTTGGTAGCGTATAAATGATGTTGACTGTCCCTGAAGCTACTCCAGTGACCATGCCATTAGTATCTACTGTTGCTCTTGACGTATTGCTACTTGACCACGTGCCACCAGAAATAGATGCACTTAACATTACTGACTGTCCAGTGCATACAGATGTAGAACCTGAACTAACTGTTAGATCTGGCAATAAATTGACAGATACTATCGTTGTTGCATTTGCTATACAACCAGAGCTATTTGTAATAGTATAAGTAATGATTGATGTACCAGATGTGAGTGCAGTGAATATACCAGAGCTTGCAGCTATTGTTCCGACCGTAGGATTTGATGAAGACCAAGTCCCACCCGATACACTAGCTGACAAAGTAGTATTTGCGCCAACACATGCGCTATATGCTCCTACTATAGATGGCGTAGCTGGCGTGTTGTTTATGGTTACTACAAGTGTAGCTATAGTAGTACAACCAAATTCATTTGCATAATGATAAGTTATCCTTGTTGTACCAGTAGTTACTGGCGTAACAACACCTGTTGAGGAGCCAATAGTAGCAATAGACAGATTGCTACTAACCCAAGTACCACCAGTTATTGATGGAATGTAAGACTGTGCAGTACCAATACATAAACTTGCTGGCCCAGTGATTGATATAGCTGTAGGCAGGGGATTAACAGTCACAATTACTGTTACATAATCTGTACAACCAAAGCTGCTCGTCTTAGTATAAGTAATGGTTGTAGTACCTGCCGATACACCACTTACAACACCGCTTGTGCCTATATTAGCTACCGCTGTATTGCTACTGCTCCATACACCACCAGTTGTTGTGTCTGTAAGTGTTGTTGTGCCACCTGCACAAAGACTCAGTGTACCACTTATTGAACTAACTATTGGTAATGGATTTACTGTCACTATTGCTGTTACATAATCAGTGCAACCAAAGCTGTTCGTCTTAGTATAACTGATGGTTGTAGTTCCTGCTGACATACCACTAACTATACCGCTTGTACCTATCGTTGCTACCGCTGTATTGCTACTGCTCCATACACCACCTGTTGTTGTGTCTGTAAGTGTTGTTGTACCACCTGCACATAAACTCAGGGGGCCGCCTATTGAACCAACTATTGGTAATGGATTAACAGTCACAACTACTGTCACATAATCAGTACAGCCAAAACTATTCGTCTTAGTATAGGTGATTGTTGTAGTGCCTGCCGACACACCGCTAACAACACCGCTTGTGCCTATCGTTGCTACCGCAGTGTTGCTACTGCTCCACACACCACCGGTTGTTGTATCTGTCAAAGTTATTGTGCCACCTGCACAAAGGCTCAGTGTGCCGCCTATTGAACCGACAATTGGTAGTGGATTAACAGTCACAACTGCTGTTACATAATCAGCACAGCCAAAGCTGTTCGTCTTAGTATAGGTGATTGTTGTAGTTCCTGCCGATACACCACTTACTAAACCGCTTGTGCCTATCGTTGCTACTGCAGTGTTGCCGCTGCTCCACACACCACCGGTTGTTGTATCTGTTAGTGTTGTTGTACCACCTGTACAAAGGCTCAATGTACCGCCTATTGAACCAACTATTGGCAGTGGATTAACGGTAACAACTGCTGTTACATAATCAGTACAACCAAAGCTGTTTGTCTTAGTATAAGTAATGATTGTAGTTCCTGCCGATACACCACTAACTACACCACTAGTACCTATAGTCGCTACGGTCGTATTACTGCTGCTCCATTCGCCACCGGTTGTTGTGTCTGTTAGTGTTGTTGTGCCACCTGCACAAAGACTCAGCGTACCGCCTATTGAACCAACAATTGGTAGTGGATTAACAGTAACAACTGCTGTTACATAATTAGTACAACTAAAGCTGTTCGTCTTAGTATAGGTGATCGTTGTAGTGCC
>CALRKH020000007.1:0-58874 GCA_943367855.1 Asaia bogorensis
CTCTAAAACATTTATCGAAACTTTGGCGCCATCGTTCAAATTCAATTGTATCATTATCACTTATGCGAAATGCACCCCAATCTATTTGTTTTTGCTTAGGTTTTAGCCAATTATCGTCGATTACGAATGTTCCATTTATTACTTCGGAGTCCAAAAAAGTTTCAGGTTTGTAATAAACAATTCCATTCTCATATATATACACAAATAGAGCCTTCCCAAGATTAGGTGTATCTGCAAGGACGTAATAATAGCCATCCAACCGGAGTTTTTTTATGATAGGTTTGGATGTGATGGAGAGGGAAGCGTCTTTGCAAACGCCTAGTTTTTTCCAGCAGCTGGAAAGGGTGATTAGTAGTAGGGTGGTGGATATGATGGGGGAATATTTCATAATGTGTTTATGATTAATCGAAATTACAAAAATGCGGTTAACTATTTAGATTATTTTTTTGTGTTTTAGTTGTTTCTTATTGGAGTTGGAATAGTGATTTGATTGGTAGGTATTTGCCTACTTTTGCTGCCCGCTCATGAATGGTATATCTACGGCACGGTTGCAGGATGCATTGGCACATTTTTTTGGTTATGGCGAGTTTAGATTATCGCAGGAGGCCATAATAAGGAGTGTGCTGAGTGGGCGAGATACGCTGGCTATAATGCCTACGGGTGGAGGGAAGAGTGTGTGCTACCAACTGCCTGCACTGCTGCTGCCGGGGCTGACGGTGGTGATATCGCCACTGATAGCGCTGATGAAGGACCAGGTGGATGCGCTGATAGCTAATGGGATAGAAGCGGCCTACCTGAACAGCTCTCAGAGTATGGCGGAGCAGCAGGATGTGCTGTATAGGGCGAAGGCAGGTCAGCTGAAGTTGCTGTATCTGGCCCCGGAGCGGATACCTAGTGGTGATACTAGGTTTGTGGATTTTTTGAGAGGGATAGGTGTTTCGATATTTGCGGTAGATGAGGCGCATTGTATATCGGCCTGGGGACATGATTTCAGGCCGGAGTATTTGAATTTGTCTGTTTTTAAGCGGGAGTTTCCGAATGTGCCGGTGATAGCGCTGACTGCTAGTGCGGATAGTGTGACACGGAAGGATATAGTGGAGCGGCTGGGTCTGCAAACGCCAGACATCTATGTGTCGAGCTTTAACCGGGCTAATATAAGGTATAGGGTGGAGGCGAAGAAAAATGCTGTGGGTCAGATAATAGATTTTGTGCGTCGGCATAGGGATGAATGTGGGGTGATATACGCGTTATCGCGGGCATCGACAGAGGAGCTGGCGAGCAGGCTGGTGGAGCAGGGTATAAAGGCGGCCTACTATCATGCGGGTATGGATGCTGAGCGGAGGAGCCGAGTGCAAGAGGCTTTTAAGCGGGATGAGGTGCTGGTGGTGGTGGCTACAATAGCCTTTGGGATGGGTATAGATAAGAGTAATGTGCGGTATGTGCTGCACCACGACATCAGCAAGAACATAGAGGGGTATTACCAAGAGACGGGGCGAGCCGGGCGAGATGGGCTGCCGAGTGAGGTGGTGCTCTACTACTCGAAGGGAGATGTGATGAAGCTGAGCAAATTTGCGATAAACGAGGGTGATGAACAGCAGCGGAGTGTGGCGCGGAATAAGCTGCGGTATATGCAAGACTATGCGGAGCAGAGTGGCTGCAGGCGACAGTATCTGCTACAGTATTTTGGGGAGCAGGCGCCTGCCTACTGTGGCAATTGCGACTATTGCCTGACCAGGGTGGAAGAGGTGGATGTGACGACTGATGCGCAAAAGCTGCTGAGTGCAATAGTGCGGACAGGTGGGCGGCATGATGCGGCTTACCTTATCAATTTTTTGCGAGGGGATGCGCCACATACGATATTGCCTGCACACAGGGAGCTAAAGACGAGGGGTATAGGTGGAGACCGGCCAGCTAAGGAGTGGAATTGGATACTGAACCAGCTGGTGATGGGTGGATATGTGCAGCAGGTGAGCTCGATGAGCATAGATATAACAGAAAAAGGGTGGAATATACTAAGGGGTGTGAGCCTGCTGAAGCTACTGGTGGGCAAGGCCCCCGCCATGGATGCTACTAGTGGTGAGCCTAGCTATGATAAGGCATTGCTGGAGCGGCTGAAGGATGTGCGTGCCGAGCTGGCAGTGACTGAGCATGTGCCTGCCTATGCAATAATAGCCGATGCCGGGCTGGTGGAGCTGGCGACCTATATGCCTGTGAGCTTTAGTGATTTGAAGCATATATCGGGCTTTGGCGACTATAAGGTGGCGAAATATGGCTCGCCGTTTGTGACGGTGATAACTCGCTATATGGCGGCCAAGGGTCTGGAAAGCCGCATGCACCTGAAGAAACAAAAGGCACAGCGCAAGGAGCGGCCTGCTGGTGCTGCCAAAAGTGGGACGGTGGCGGCGACAATGCAGCTGCTGCAAGAAGGGCTGGCGCCTGAAGAGATAGCCAAAGAGCGAAACCTATCTATGACGACTATAGAGAGCCACCTGGCTAGCTATGTGGCGAGCGGTGAGCTAGATGTGCGAAAGCTGGTGGCGGAAGACCGACTGGAGCGGATAATGGCCGCGATAACAGCATCGAGACAGACGGCAGCGATAAAACCGGTGCGAGACCTGCTAGGGGATGACTATGGCTATGGAGAGATAAGGTATGTGATGGAGTATTACAAAACTGTGCGCTAAAAGAGAAAGTCCGGCTGATGAGGCCGGACTTTTGATGTAATGATATATTGTGGTATGTGGTGTGTTATGCCTGAGCTTTCTCGGTTTTGCCGAGGAGTGCACGCTGCACCAAGTTGTAACCACCGAAGAGGAGGAAGCTGCCCAGTATATCGGCCACGAATGAATTTTTGTAGTAGGGAATAGCGTCGACAAAGGTCTTGATGAAGCCGGAAGGTGCGTAACCGTTCCAGCCGTGGAGGTAAAAGCCGAGGTTGGACAGGAAGAAGAACACGAAAGAAGCACCAACAGTAGCAGTGGCTACATTGGCGGTGCGTGTGCTGCGCATGGTGAAGCCCATAGCTGCTGCGCCTAAAATGCCTGCGTATGTAAAAGACTGATCGACGAAGGAATAGAAGCCTGGTATGGATGTAAACAGCTGGAAATAGATGTCGGCTATGAGCTGGCTCATGAGGGGCACAATGAAAGCCAATGTGCGCTGCTGGCGGAAAGCTACACCGCTAAACAAGCTGAATGCGGCAATGGGAACGAAGTTGTGTAGCTCCATGCCTGCATTGACAATGCGAGAAAGGGATGCAGTAACTATAATAAATACTGCAATTAGGATATTGATATTGTTCTGTTTCATCTTCACGTCTTAACCGGGCAAAAATAGCGACTTATCATGTAAAATGGAAATGTACTTGTGATAGGTGGTGAAAATAGGGGTAATAAAGCTGTGGGAGGCAAGTGGCACTAGTGCTGCAGGATGATGAAGACATCGCGACCGGGAGTGGTGGTAGCATCAATGTATTGGACTGTGGTGCCAGAAGTGATGCGCAGGCGAGCGGTATTGAGCGGCTCGGCGCCCTCGCTGATGGCTGCCAGGCGCAGGCGGGTGGTGGAGCCGACAGGTGTGCTAATGGAGAGTGATTTGTGACGGCCTGAAATCTTGTAGTTTTCTAATAGGGGTTTGCCGTCTTGCCAAAGAGTAATCACATCTCCATCGATAGACTTGGCATCCCATATCTCTATAGTGGACTGAGAGGCGGCGCAGGTGATGGATGTGGAATTGCCGGGGAGCAGTTGGGGTATGTCGGCATCTGGCGGTGGTGGGGTGTAGGATTTGGTGGTAGCCTGGGTTTGCTGGATGCTGTCAATGAGTTTGGCAACAGCTGTGTCTTTTTCGGCTAGCTGCATGATGCGTTTCATGAGTTCATCGGCACAGAGGAGCATGATTTTGCCTTTGCCACAGTCGGCATTGGAGTTGTTGGTTTTGCCTGCGAATTTGCCCCGTAGTGAGGTTGTGCCCTTGATGTTGCTGTAACGGAGTGTGGCAGCCAACAGGCAAACAGAGGGGTCGGCTTGTTTGGTTTTGGTGTAGGCTACTTTGGTTTCGTGAAAGGTGAGTGTCTTTTTTTCTTTATTGATGGAGCCTCTCACCCAAGTCTTAGTTTCGTTTGGGCCACCGATATCGGTGATGGAATAGCCAGTAAGCTGCCCGGCAGAGTCTGTGACATATAGCTTATAGGCATACTCGCCGCCACCCTCTACCGATAAACGACCGATGAAGTTGACATTGGTGATTTGCTGTGCATGAGCGTAAGCAGCAGCGCAAAGCAAACCCAAGCTAAAGAGCAATGAATGGATGAGTGAGCGCATCATTTATTGCTGCACTGCAAAAATACCTGCCATACCTGCGCCAGTAGCAGTGGTGATGAGATAGATATAGTTGCCAGCAGGCAGGCTAGCCGTGCTGACCTGGAACTGACCAGAGGTAGCGGCACTGAGTGCTGAAGCGGTGTGTACTACCTTGCCACTCATATCGGATATGCGGAGCTGTACCTGAGTGGTGGTAGCGGTGGTATATGGTATGCTGATGCTGCCCGATGCGGGATTGGGGAAGGCATTGCCAATAGCCAGACCATGCTGTGAGGGAGCCAAGATGCCTGTGGGGGAGTGCACGATGACGATGGGGTAAATGGCAAGGTGATTGTTGAGGGAATCGGACTGAGTGAGGTTATCGTACCAGAGCCCATCTGACCACTGCGTAGCGTTTTGCACATTGATGAGGGTATCGGCATAGAGTGTATCGCCAGCAGTGCCGGTGACGTAGCGTATTTGCTGATAGGGCGTGGTGCGACCGTTGATTTTACCAGCTGTGAGTGCTATGGTATCGCCAGAGAGGGTATTGAAATTGTAGTTGATAGTATAACCAGCGAAGAAAGCTTCGTTGAGCTTATTGGTAGGGGTGGGAAATAGGAATTGCTTGATAGTATCGGTAGTGGTGCCGATGCCGAGCTGGGTGACAGGGACAACCAGACTATCGAGAATGGTGTTGGGGAAGCCCTGATAGTATTTGTGCTGACTAACTGTAACCCTATCGCTCTGACTCCATATCTTGAGTGTAATGGTGCGCGTAGAGGCGGGATTGACTGCGCCGCTAAAGTGTGTGACCACGCCTATGACTTGAAGGGAGCTATCGGCACCGCTAAACGCATATCGCTCGGCAAAAGCCTTGTCGTTGTATGCATTGGTGCCTGCGGTATAGCCGCTGCCACCCTCTATGTTGTATAGCAATCGGTCGGTATCGGAAGCGGCTATGTTGGTGAGGGTGAGTGTATCGCCAATGGCAGTGGTGCGTGCAAGCGGTGAGCTGAGCCTAGAAAGTGGCTGAACAGAACCCAAGTGACGCTGCGCCACTGAAGTGAGCGCAATGCTACAAGCTAGGAACAGAGCAATAAAATTTTTCATACGTATATTAAAGCGTAAAAATACATCAGATAATAGAGAAAGGCTCACAAATTGCAGTTAAAGAAGCTGCACGAGGTCGGCAAGGACAATGGCTGTAACAGACTCGACGACGACAGGGACACGGAGTGCGATGCAGAGGTCGTGTCGGCCCTTGACCTCAAAAGGTTGCATGGAGTTTGTGGAATTGTTCCAAGTATGCTGGGGTCGGGGAGTGCTGCTGGTAGGTTTGACAGCGACCCTAAAGGAGAGTTGGTTGCCATTGGTGATGCCGCCATTGATGCCGCCAGCATGGTTGGTGCTGGTATGCCCCTGCTGGTTGGTAATGGCATCGTTGTGGCTACTACCCGTCATGGCAGCGGCAGCAAAGCCAGCCCCAAACTCTATGCCTTTGATAGCGGGGATGGCAAAGACAGCATGGCTGATGAGGGACTCGACAGAATTGAAGAAAGGTTCGCCGAGGCCAACAGGTAACCCACTGACCTGACAAGCTACGATGCCGCCAATACTGTCTTGCATAGCCTCGGCAGCTGCAATAGCGGCTTCGATGTCGGTATTGCCACCAGCCTCTGCAAGATGAGCTGATATAGTGATACCAGATAGTAGTTTGCGCGCAATGCTGCCAGCAGCAACGAGCGCCACAGTGAGCCTACCTGATGAGTGACCGCCACCTCTGTAGTCGTTGAAGCCTTTGTGCTTGTGATGGAGGACAAAGTCGGCATGACCGGGACGAGGAGTGTCTTTGAGCGCCTCGTAGTCGGCAGAGCGCGTATTGGTGTTGGCAAAGAGTATAGTGATGGGCGCACCTGTGGTGTGGCCATTGAAAATGCCTGAAGCAAAGATAGGTTCGTCGGCCTCGGCACGAGGAGTAGTGCCCTTGGCACCTGCGCGCCTGCGTGCTAAATGAGGTAGGAGGTCGGTAGGGCTGAGAGCTAGCCCAGCAGGGCAACCATCGACTGTGACACCTACCCAAGGGCCGTGGGACTCGCCAAATATGCTGACTCTAAAGTTGGTTCCGAAAGTGTTCATTTGCTGTACGCTTTAAGGCTGATCGGGAATATCTTCTGCGGTTGTGATATCTACCTGGCATTGTGCCAAATGACTGAAGAAGTTGGGGTAGGATTTATTGATGGCCTCGGAGTGAGTGATAGTGACAGGGCCACGAGCACGTAATGCGCAAGTGGCTGCAGCCATAGCAATGCGGTGATCGTTGTAACTATCAATATGGGTGTATCTGACCTTCTCTCTGCCAGTAATAAAGAGCGCATTGCCACCGACAGCAAAAGGAATACCAAATTGCCACAACATCTCTGTAATGCTCTCTATGCGGTTGCTCTCTTTGTTGAATAGTCTGTCGACACCAGTGATGGCGCTCTCGCCAAAGCAGAAGCTGGCCAAAGCAGCCAAAGCAGGGAATAAATCGGGGCAGTGTGTGGCATCGAAGTCGAAGCAAGACATGCGTTTGCGCTGCAAAGTGATGTCTGAGTCATTGATTGTTATATCGGCACCTACCTGATGTAGCACCTGCAATATGGCTCTATCGGCCTGAGCGGAATGAATATTGAGGTTTTGGAGGGTGAGCGGATATCCTGCTATGGCGCCAGCTACCAGCAAGCAAGATGCGCTACTCCAATCGGCTTCGATTGTGATGTTTACTTCAGCCGGTGGCTGGGTGGCTGGGATGATAGTAAATGACTGATAATGGGTGTGTGTGACTGTGTGCCCGAAAGCAGCTAACACCTGAATAGTGATATCTATATAAGGAGTGCTAACGAGGCCAGCTACCTGAAGTGTGACAGGAGCAATGCTGCTGAAAGCCAAGGCAATGAGTAGGCCTGATATGTGCTGCGAGCTAGTGCTGGCATAGATGCTGGTATTGCCAACAGAAATAGGGCCGCATACAGTAGCTGGTAGAGACTGAACACTGGAGCAATGTACCCCAAGCGACTGTAAAGACTGGAGTGCCTCTGCCATGCTGCGCCTGAGCAAGCTACCACTGCCAGTGACTGTAATAGGGTGGCCAGCAGAAGCCACTATTGGTAAGAACAAACGAGCAGCCAAACCACTTTCGCCACAGTGGATAGTGGTGGAAGTGTAGGGTAAGGGAGCGCCTGTGATGATGAGTGTATTGCCAGAGGTAGTGCATTGAGCACCTAACTCTTGAATGATGTGTTTTGCAGCCAGCTCGTCGGCAGAAGTGCCTGCATTGGTGATGCGGGTGACACCCTGGTGCAATAGGGCACATGCCAGCGCACGCTGAGTGTAACTCTTGGATGGTGGCACCATTATGGTGCCTGAAATGGGGCCTGGGAGGAGTGTAGTGTTCATAAAGGTGGGTTGGGTATAATGTTGAGGATGTCTTGAATTGATAATGGTTTTATGATGGGCTTACCGATGTTGTTGAGTAAGATGAAATCGATAGTATCTCCGTTACGTTTTTTATCGGCAAGGAGTGTATTAGCGATTTGGTCTTTAGCAATGTGCATGGAGGTGGGTAGTTGATAAGCTGCTATGAGCTGTGTGAGCTGTGTGGCCTGCGGCTGAGGTAATGAGCTGTGTATGACAGACAACTGAGCTGCCAAAACCATACCAATAGCTACTGCCTGACCATGAGTAAGATGATAGGTGTTTTCGATAGCATGGCCGAGTGTGTGGCCGAAATTGAGTAGTTTTCTGGGGCCTGTTTCCCATTCGTCTTGTTGCACCAAGTTTAGCTTCCACTGCATGCAAGTATTGACCAGGCTAGACAAGATTGTAGCGTTGGATTGGAATTGGTGGATATTGCTTTGTTGTAGCAGAGCGAATAATTGAGGATCGAAGAGGGCTGCATATTTTATGACCTCAGCAAAACCATTGACCCACTCTGACTGAGGCAAGGTAGAAAGGAGTGCATAATGATGCAGAATGAAAGTAGGCTGCCTAATGGTGCCCATAATGTTTTTATACACGCCTACATCTACACCGTTTTTGCCACCAATAGATGCATCGACCAGGCCGAGCAATGTAGTGGGGACGAAGCCAAACTTAATGCCACGCATATAGGTGGCGCCAACAAAACCTACAATATCTGTAAGCACGCCACCGCCAACACCTACTATAGTGGTGTGCCGAGTGGCACCTTTGAGCAATAGCTGTTCGGTGATATGTTTTACGATTTCTGGTTGTTTGGTTTGCTCGCCTGCTGGTATGATAATAGTGTTTGGAGGGAGTAGCTGGTGGTGGTAGCGGGCTACGTTTTCGTCTGTAATGACAATGTAATCGTTGCCACAAATAGTGCTCAGCTGAAGTGCTGAACTATTGGGGTAGAGGCGAACATTGCCGGACGAAAAAGATATCTGCTCTATCACAAAGGCAAATGTAGTACAAATAGATAGGTGCGAAGATGGGCGATCTTGATTATAATGGTATAGATGGAGCTACCTGTTAGAGATGGTTTAATGCTGTAACTTTGCAGCTTATGAGTAAAAAAGGTAAGGTATTGGTGGCGATGAGCGGTGGTATAGACAGCACCGTGAGTGCACTGATACTACATAACCAAGGCTATGAAGTAGTGGGCATCACTATGAAGACCTGGGACTACGCATCGGCAGGAGGCGGCAAAAAGGAAACTGGTTGCTGTAATCTGGATTCATTTAATGATGCTAGGCTGGCAGCAGTGCAGCATGGTTTTCCGCATTATGTGCTGGATATAAGAGAAGAGTTTGGTGACTATGTGGTGAACAATTTTGTGGAAGAATATATAGCCGGCAGGACACCTAACCCATGTGTGCTGTGCAACACGCATATAAAATGGGCTGCATTGCTGAAACGAGCCAATGCATTAGGCTGTGACTATATAGCTACAGGACACTATGTGAAGGTGAGGGAGGAGCAAGGAAGGCACATATTATCGAAAGCGAGGGACCTAACCAAAGACCAAAGCTATGTGCTGTGGGGGCTGGGCCAAGATTGCTTGTCGAGGAGTATATATCCGCTGGGAGATATGCTAAAAACAGAAGTGCGCCAACTGGCAGCAGATATGGGCTATACTGAGCTATCTAAAAAAGCAGAGAGTTATGAAATCTGTTTTGTGCCTGATAACGACTATCGTGGTTTCTTGAAACGTAATGTGGAAGGGCTAGAGCAGCGAGTAGACGGGGGCAACTTTGTGCTAGCAAATGGCACAGTGGTAGGTAAACATCATGGATATCCGTTTTATACAATAGGCCAAAGAAGGGGGCTGGAGGTGGCTATGGGTAAACCTATGTTTGTGACCAATATAATACCAGAAACCAATACCGTGGTGCTGGGGGAACAACATGAACTGGAGCAAGTGCACATGACTGTGAAGGGCCTGAATATGATAAAATATGATGCTGTGCCCGCAGGTATGCAAGCAGTGACCAAGATAAGATATAGAGACCCTGGAACGGAAAGTGTGCTGACACCAACAGAAGACGGAGGAGTGGGTGTGGACTTTGCACACAGTGTGAGTGGAGTAGCACCGGGGCAGTCGGCGGTTTTTTACGAAGGTGATGATGTGATAGGTGGAGGAATAATACAAAGGGGGTAGCCAACAGGCAACCCCCTTTGTGTATGCGGTGCTGAGTGCGCACGCTATAAGTTGCTGGTAATGAAATCTGTCATTTTGGTATAAAGGTGTATGGTGGCATTGCCGCCAGATATGCCGTGTGCTCTATCGGGGTAATAGGCATTGTCGAAAGGCTTATTAGCTTTGATAAGTGCATTGGTGAGCATGACAGCATTTTGGAAATGCACATTATCGTCGGCAGTGCCATGAACGAGTAAGAATTTGCCTTTGAGTTTGTCGGCCATTTTCTCTGGTGCGTTTTCGTCGTAACCTTTAGGGTTCTCGGCAGGAGTGCGCATGTAGCGTTCGGTATAGATATTGTCGTAATAGCGCCAGTTGGTAACAGGTGCCACAGCGATAGCCATCTTAAATATGTCGTTGCCTTTGAAGACGCAAGTGGAGCTCATGAAACCACCAAAACTCCAGCCCCAGATGCCAATTCTATTGCGGTCGACATAAGGTAGATTAGCAATATTTTTAGCTACAGCAATTTGGTCGTCACTTTCGTATTTGCCCAATTGCAGGTAGGTTTTCTTTCTGAATGCCTCGCCACGGAATCCTGTGCCAGTGCCATCGGCACAAAGAACGATGTAACCTTTTTGTGCCAGCATCTGGTGCCAGAAGTAATTGCCGAGTGGGAATTTATCGTTTACCTGCTGAGAGCCTGGGCCGCTATACTGATACATGAGCACTGGATACTTGCGTGTGCTATCGAAGTTGGGCGGGGTGATCATCCAAGCATTTAGGTCTTCTGATACTCCTTTTACGGTAAGCAAACGGATATTGCCCATGGCATACTCTTTCATCTTTGCTTCCAACGCACTGTTGTCTTCGAGGGTTCTTACGATTTTACCATTAGCATCTCTTAGGTAATAAACCGGTACTTTGTTGAGCTGAGAGTAGCGGTCAAGAAAATAGCTGTAGCCTGTGCAAGGTGTAATGGCATGAGTGCCTGATTCGGGAGTAAGGACTTTTTTCTTTTTGCCAGAGAAGTCTACAACAAAGAGTTGTCTCTGCAAAGGTGAAGCCTCGGCAGCGGAGTAATAAACGATTTTCTTTTTGGCATCAATGCCAATGAGTGTTTCTACATCGAAGTTGCCAGGAGTAAGGTCTGTGAGTTTTTTTGCTTGCCAGTCCCAATGATATAGGTGCTCATAGCCATTTTGCTCGCTGCTGAGTATCATTGATTTGCCATCGGGTAGGAAGTTGACGTTGTCGTTTATCTCGATATAAGCTTTGTTGTCTTCGGTATAAATGCCAGTGGCTGAGCCATTAGTGGCATCTGTAAGTAAAAGGTCGAGGTGGTTTTGCAGTCGGTTGAGTCTGTAAACGACGAGTTTGGCTGGGTTGTTGCTCCACTTGATGCGGGGTATGTATTGGTCTGTTTCTGTGCCAGCATCGGCAGTAACCGTATTGCCAGTAGGAACGTCATAAATCTTGATACTTACAACAGAGTTTGGCTCGCCAGCTTTTGGGTATTTGTAGGTGTATTGCTCAGGGTAAAGACCTGTGTACTTTGCCATGGTGTAGTAGGGCACGTTGCTCTCATCGAAGCGGTAATATGCCAGAAACCTACTGTCGCCAGACCAGCTAAATGCCTTGGTGAACGAGAATTCTTCTTCGTAAACCCAGTCGCAATTGCCATTGATTACCTTATTCCACTCACCATCTTTAGTAACCATAGTGGTGGTGCCCAGTATCAGATTTTTTATATAAAGGTTGTTTCTGAGTACATAAGCTACGTTTTTACCATCGGGTGATAAAGTGGCGTGCATCACCTTATCGTTGCTAACGGGAGTGATGCTGCCAGTAGCTATATCGAACACATAAGCGAACTGCACCTGAGAGTGTCTGTAAATATGCTCGCCATCGGTAAGGAGTAATAATTTTTTTTCATCATCGCTAAAGCTGTAATCTTCTACATTCAGCTTATTGCCATTATGCTGGTTGCTACTATTGTCGAAAATGATACGAACCTTATTACCAGTGGCCAGCTCGTATACATTGATACGCTGAGTTTTTTCCTCTGCATCCAACTGTGTATAGAATTTACCGTCCTTCATGGCATTGAAACCAGGAACACCTTTTAACCTGAAGGTGCCATTTTTGTAGAGGTCTTCTAAGGTTATTTGTTTGTTGCCCTGCTGTGCAGTGGCTAGCGTGCTATAAGATAAAGCAGCCATGAGGCCGATGAGAAGCAATTTCATAATAGAAGCGTGTATGTGGCTATAAAAGTAGTATGCCTTTGGCAAAGTAAATTTTGTCTGCAACAGATATGCAGGGTAAAAATGGGGGTAATTATTGTGATATATATAAACTAGGCGAGCGCGGAGGGGCGGATAGCTAATAGTCGATAGTAGCTTGTATACCTCTGTCTATAAGTGCTTCAGCCTTTGGGCGGAGCTCATCGAAAGTGCCTTTTTTAACGTCACATTTGCCCTTGTGGTGAATAATAAGGGCGCACTGCTCTGCCTGAATATGCTCGTGCTCGCAAATGTCTACAAGACTTTCAATCACCCAATCGAAGGTATTGACATCGTCGTTCCACACGATGAGGTTATGCATCTCCTGTTCCAGCACTGCTACATCGGCAACCTCGTCAGTTTGCCATTTAGTGCCCGAGTTTAAAATACGTGTACTCATATTGCAAAATTAGCGAAGGGAAATGAAAGTTGGAGGTATAATAATGGGTGTGTAGGATTGTATGATTTAGGTTAATTTTTACCTTTATGGGATAGTGGCTAGTGCCGATGATAATAGTGGAGCAGATGCGCCCACTGTATGCCTAGCCAACAAGTACCAGACTAAAGAGAGTAGCCCCTAAATGATGAATGAGCTAAAACAGCCAACCGTAACGCACTATTACCGAGAACCACGCCCCACAGGTGTATCTATAGAAGGTATATTCACTACTGTGAAGCAAGACCTGGCTGGGCTAGCGGATATAAAAGACTTTTATTGTGACGGAAAGAAATCGAGGATAGGAAATATAAATGCAGCTGGATTGCATACTTCGGACATTAACCACATAACAGGGGATGTGAATTTTTTGGCACTGGGGTTGAACAAAGGGGCTAACATACTTACGATTCATGATTTTGGCTATTATGAGAATCCTGTGCACCCGTGGTGGAGACACCAGATATATAAACTGTTCTGGTTTACTTTGCCACTGCGCAAGTTGGATTTGGTGACAGTAGTATCTGAGTTTACAGGCGAGAAGTTGCGGCAGTATTTTAACTATGCTGAGGATAGAATAAGGGTGATTCCAGACCCTGTGAAGCCGGCCTTCAGACGGGTGGAGCGAGCTGGAGTGCGCAATAGACCAGTGGTGCTGATGCTAGGGTCGGGCAAACATAAGAATCTTGATGGACTGATAGCAGCAGTGCGAGGTCTGGATGTGCACCTGGACCTAGTGGGCTGGCCAGCAAAAGATGAACTGGAGCGGCTGGCAGCGTATAAGATATCGCATACAATCTATAACCGACTAACTGATGAGCAGGTGCTGGAGCGGTATGCGCAGTGTGATATACTGTACATAGCGTCGCACTACGAGGGATTTGGGATGCCAATAATAGAAGCACAGACTGTGGGGCGACCCGTGATAACGAGTAACATAGGTGCTATGCTAGAAGTGGGGCGAGGGTCGGCCATGCTGGTATCGCCAAGTAGTGTAGATGAAATAAGGGATGCCATAGTGCGCCTAACTGATGATAAGGAACTGTATAACAAAGTGGTGATGGATGGCTATAACAATGCCATGAAGTATGAACATAGAAGGGTGTCTATGCAGTATCTAGAGGTGTATAGAGCACTGATGTAAGTGTGCTTATTGCGAGCGAAGTGAGGGTACGTCTATACGCATAGCTTTGGAAGCGGGGAGCCAAGCTCCTAATGCGCCTACAGTAGCAACAGTAAGGAGTACAAGCAGGAAATCGGTGGCGCTCATAGCTACGGGATAAGCATCCATAAGGAAAGAACCACCAACAGAGATGATGCCAAACTGCTGCTGTAACACGCATATAATGGAGCCTAATCCCAAACCAATAATGCCGCCGGTAAGCGCCCAAAGGATACCCTCTAACAAAAATATGGCACGAACAGTTTGTGACTGAACGCCCATAGTTTTGAGAATTGCCATATCCTTTTGTTTTTCGAGGACGAGCATTGTAAGAGCGCCAATCATATTGACAGAAGCTACGAGTAGTACCATGACCAATATGGCATATATAGCCCACTTCTCACTACGCATCACCATATACATGGTTTTGTTTTGCTGGTAGCGAGTGGCGACTGTGTAGTTGCTACCAAAGAAGTTTTCTAAGTTTTTCACCACCTTATTTTCATCTGCCCCTGGGGCAATCTTTATCTCTAAAGAGGTGTATTTGTTGGTTTGGTGAAACAACTTTTGGACGAGCTGTAAGGGGGCAAGAATATATTGATCGTCGAAATCGTCGGAGATGCGGAATGCGCCAGCAGGGTGAACGGTGATAGACTCGGGATTGTCGGTAATCAGTGCACTCTCTGGGTTGGCATAGTAAATGTCGAACCGACTAAATACATTGTTGATGTCTACCCCAAGTGAATTGAGGATTTTTACTCCACCTATAGCTGTAGGTAGCTCACCAGAGGATACGGTATCATCGCCTGTAATAGAGGCACGTATATCATTGACCAAGAGGTAGCTGTTGTCAATACCCTTGAGCATTATTACTTTTTGCTCGTTGATGTTTGGGTTGTTGACAATAGCATTTCCTTCAATAACGGTTGCAAATTTTTCTACGGCTGGCACCTTGGCTACAGCTGCCAGTTGCTGAGCAGTGAGTGGGAAAAACCTGCCTTTATTGACAGTAATCTTAACGTCGGGGTAGAAGCCTTTGTATAAATCTTTTACCATGCCCTCAAGGCCATTGAAGACGGAGAAGATGACTATCATGGCTGCACTGCTGACGGCGATAGCAATCATACTGATACGTGCCAAAACGGGAACGGCATTAGCCGACCGTTTGCCACGCATGTATCGCCAAGCCAGCTGCCATACCAGTAGCCTATTCATGTTTTAGTTGGTGTCTTCTTTCTCGTTTGCAGCCCGCTCTTCCTTAATTTTTTTGAAGATGGATTCCATATGGAAAACGTGATCGAGTGTATCGTCCAGGTAAAAAGAGAGCTCCGGAACACGGCGCAATTGATTTTTAATACGTTGGCCAAGTAGCTTTCGGTATTCCCAGCCGTTATCTTTTATGCGTTGTAAAAGAGCTGCATTGTCCTTGACCTGGAAAAAGCTGAGGTATACTCTGGCTTCAAGCAAGTCGGGAGTGACAGATACTTTAGCAATAGATACCATGCCGCCATCAATCATATTGATTCCTTCGCGCATGAAAATATCGCTCAACTCCTCGAGCAATACCTTAGCTACCTGTTTCTGACGCTTGTTTTCTTCCATCTTATACCTTTATTAGTCTGCAAAGGTACTTAGTTTGTGTTATAAGTGTTTTGGGTGGAGCGGCAGTATAAGAATAGACGATCGTAATTGTCTTTGTGAATGAGTTTATAGTTGGGTTTCAATTGGTTTAATAGGTCCAGATATGAACTGTCTTGAGAGGAGGGACACCAGAATAATATGTAGTCTATATTGCGGCCAGTTTGCTCAAAATATCGATTGATGTGCGCCTCTGGAGGTAGGCCATCTATGCCCTGACCTTTATTCATTATCTGGTAAGGATTGAAGCCGTCTGCCCAAGAAATGGGGAAGTAGCCGAGGTTGGCCTCGTAGTTGTTAAGCAGGAGCAAGGGCTTATCGGCACCCAGATATTGGGCAGCATGATGAAAAAGTGCTTGCCGGCGAGCAATGATGTTTAGATTTTGGTCTTTGCCATTGGTGCTGTAAGTGAATGATAGTAAGCTACTACCAGGCTTGATGTAATTGCCAGCATTGATAATGACATTTAAAGCTTTGTTGGCAGCCAAACTACAGGATAACCTGAGCGAAGACAGGACAATGAAACATATTATGATTACTGAAGCTCCAATGTTGACTATGCGGCGAGGAATGGGCAAGTATGCTACAAGCATAGCTACGAGCATCATGACATAAAGCTGCGCTCTGATGCTGATGATGAGCAATCGGCCCATAAACTCCTCTGGAAAAAAGACATAAACAAAGCAGCTGATAGCAAATGCTATAAAAAGACCATCGTGTGGATGAAATGATTTTTGATGGATGCGTGTGAGCAGTGCAACAGTGCCTAGTGCAGCTAATGTACAACCAACCAATAACGCAAAAGGTCGCTCTGCCTCTACAGCATTGATGATGTACTTGAACTCTACAAGCTCTATAATGCGATAGGGATGAGGGGCGAGCTGAAGTTGCAGGCCACCCTCTCTGCTAGTGAATAGTAATGATAGCGCAATGCAAGGTAGGAGCGCTAAGCATAACATGCTGCCACTAATGAGCAATATGCGTAGTCTGTGACCGACAGCAGCCCAGGCGTGAGATACTAACAAAGACGCACAAACAATGGCACCGAAAGTGAATGGTAGCAGATGGCTAAAATAGGTGACTGTGCTGCAGATGAAAAAGAGTGATAGTGACCAAAAGCCTGGCTTAGATTGATATCGCAACCAGCTATAGACCATCCATGCAAAGCATGCTGTGCCGAAAGAAAAATTGTAGAAGCCCTTGGTGAAGGCATAGGTGAATATGAAGATGAAGGGAGTGAGTAACCAAAGCCCACGGGCTCCTAAGCTGCGTAGCAATAGTGTGAAGCCAGAGGCATAGAGTAAAATGTAGATGGAGATATAAACCTTCTCTGTAGTGATGCCGCTAAAGAGGTATAACAATGCGGCCATGAGGAAGGTGGTGGCACTATTGGGGTCTATGTTATTTTGTAGGTGATAGTAGGGTTGATAGACGTTGCTAGCTGTGGAGCCTTGCCACAGCTCGTGCACTATGCGGGCATTGTAGAGATGGCAGGGACCATCGCAGGTGAGATAAGCATGAGGTATCCAGACCTGAAACAAGCAGAGCAGTAGGAGTAGTAGCCAAACCAATATAACGCCCCTATTGTAGACAGCAGGGGTTGGTGAGCTGATGGATAGCGGCATGGTAATAATCTATTACTGAGCGAAGATAAAGCGAAGTGTGACACCTGCACGTGTAGTAGATGACGGGAAAGAGTTGGACACGTAGGGTATAGTCTGCTGCCTATCGAAGAAGAATAGCAAATTGAGGAGGTCGTTTACTGCATAGTTGATAGTAGGGGATACGCGTATTACTTTCTGTCCACGGCTGGTAACATTCACATTATTGGCTAGGAAGGTATTGCTGGTTTTGTCATCGCGCAGACCAATATCTAGTTTGAAAACCATTTCGTTTTTCAGTTTTCTGGTGCCAAACACAGGGAATGGGAGCCTTATACCTTTTTTGCGGAAGCCGCCACCAATGACGTACTCTGTGCTGGTGTTTTCGCTTACTTGATAATCAATGAGGCTGAGTGTTTGAGCTTTAGAGCGACGCACCTCGAACTTGGCTGTAAGGTTGTTTTTGAGTGCGGCATCGAAACCAATAAGCGGATTGAATGCCTGAGAAATGGTGACGTTTGGTACTTGATAGTAGGGTATATAGTTGTTGGAGTTGGAATCTATAAACGAGGGGAAACCTAAGCCGTATAAATCGCCAAAAAGAAGAGAAGTGTTGAAGCTATTCATGGCCAGGCTACCTGTATATGCATGATTAATAACGAAATTAGTCATGACCCTAGAGAAGTAAGGCAGTTTGCTAAGACCATTGTAGGTAACACGCCAGTTGGGCATAGGCGTGAAATATCTGAAAGGATTGACGCTGAGTTTATCTCTATTGTAGTCTATAAGTGCAGCATTCTCGGCTCCCTTGCCAGTATAAGCGGCAATGAACGAGGGCACTAGCACATCTTGTGAGAATGGGCCGTATCCTTTGGTATAGCCAGGATTGATGGGGTCGGGGAGGCCTAGGGTGTAAGGATTGGATGCGCCGAGGCGTTGGGAAATAACACGTCTGCCATCTAAGAATTGATTGTAAATATCAGAGTTGACACTAGAGTTCCTGAACATGGCTTTAGTGCCCATGTAGCTGACATTGAACGAGCCTGACTGGTAAGGTGTTAGGTGCTCGAAGGTGCCGGTGCCAAGGTCTGCATAAATTTCGCTGTGCGACTTGCTAAATGATTGAGTTAGTGTAAGGTCTACACGGAATGATTTGTGTGGCAACAGGGTAGCCTGAGCATTGAGGTTACGGGAATATGTTTGCTGAAACTGTGCATTGAATAAGGAGTCTCTAGAGAGCTTATTGGCATTAGCTAACCGTTCCATCCATTGATAGTTGGGTTGGTAACCATAGACGAAATTGAAGCCAGGAGCACTATTGTAATTGTTGATACCCATGATGCGTGTACTATCCATGTAGCCGGGCAGTATGGTGCCTTCTGTTTGGGAATAGTTTACGGTAACCCTATTGACAATGGTGAGCGCATGACCTATAACGTGCTCGATAGGCGAGAGCAGTATAGGCTGTTTGCGGCGTGCTTTGCGAGCTAGTTTTTTCTTTTTCTTTTCTTCGGCTGCTTTTTTGCGGTCTATTTGTTTTTGTACTTCTACAAGCGAGTCCAATTGCTCATCGGTGAGTGTAGCAGTATTGATACGAGGGAAAGCAGCCTTGACTTTTTCTAAAGGTGTTTCTGGAACCTTGGTGGTGTCAGCTTCTTTCTTATCCTTCTTATCTTTTTTAGATTTTTTACCGTCTGTGCCATCTGCTTCAGGTGCTTCGGGTACAGGGTTGTCGTCGGCTACTTTATCGGATTTGTCTTTAGGGCCAGGTTTTTTCTCTGGTGAGCTACGGAAGTCGCTGACTGCACTTCTACTAGAAGGGCCTCCTGTTTTGGCTTCATTAGGTTTTCTACTTTCGCCAGGTTTACGTACTCTGGAATTGAGTGCTTTGAGCCATCTGGACTTGTTGTAGAGTTGGGTCATGTTGAACTCTCCCGTAACTGTTTGTGTACGTGTGTTGCCAATAGTATTGCCTAGTGCATATGCTATTGGTGGGGCGGTGGTCCAGTTGTAAGTGGCACTATAACCTACGCGGGTAGTTATCCAATCGGTGAGTGGTAGCTTGGACGTAGGGACATTGTAAGTGCCGTTAAAGGTTTGGTTGAAAGTATTGTTGCGCCCCAGCCGGCTTATTGCAGACCAAAGAGAGTCTCGCTGATCTGATGTTGTGATACGCCCGTATGGTTCGTCAATTCTGGATACGTTAGTAGCAGAATAGTCGAGAGAGACGGATTTCATCAATTCCCAACGTAGGGAGTAGGTGCGGGTCCAGGTGAAGTTTTTGAAGTAAGTAGGTGCGATTCTATAGCCAGAGGCATCGTCAATGTTTCTTATCTGGGTTTCTTGATTGAGGCGATTGAGGTCATTGCGCATGTTGAAGGTAGATGGCAATGGAGTGAAGTTGAAATCTTTAACCAAAGCCAACCATTTTGATTTGGATTTGATTGCTTTCTTGAAAGGTTCTATAGGTTTTGATTTGATGGCATAAGTATAACCAGCCCCGTAGCGCTGTGTGGTAAGCTGGTCGGCTTCGAGCACGGGGTTTCGTTTCAGCTGTTTGTTGTAAGAATAAGAGAAGTCGAAGTTTTTGATGCTCCAAGGCATTTTGTTAGCAGTAGCTTTGGCGCTATTGCCTTGTACCCGCACGTTGGTAAAGTTGACACTGGTAATAGATGTAAAGTCTTGCGAAGCTCTACGAATGGAGTCTCTGTCGCGAGAAGAGCGTGCTGTTTCTAGTTCGTCTTTCAGCAATACATCCTGATCGAAGGGGTTGTATTTTGGTGTGCTTACATTTTCTGTATAGCCAACGTATAAAGGTAGCTGAACGCCCCAGTCTTTGGGCATGAGCTTGCCCAATGCCATGTTAGTAGATGCATTGTATTGGTAATATTGGTCTTGAAAGCGTTGCTGTATTTTTTGGTCAATATTGCCATAGCCTGGGGTGTGCATGCTACCTGAAAGGTTCACATTGCCGAGGTCGGCCATTTGTATAGAAAGCTTACCGGCTGCTGCATAGCCTGCCTGATCGTTGGTGCCGGAGATACGCATTTCGTCGAACCATACTTCTATACATTTAGCGAGTCCATCATCGGAAGGTGTTTGGGTAGTTTTTGCAGGGTTTCTCAAACCGAGCATTATGTTTTTGGAGCCGCCAATGTTAGGGTTGCCCACAATGACAATAGGGTTGCCTTTAGAGTCTTTAGTTTCGTAAGGTAGATAGTTGGGCCAGTTTTTGGCATCACGTTCTTTTTTTGCATCCACTAATTCCTGCAGGAGAATGTTTACATTATTAGTGGCAGGCCATATGGCTTCCTGATTAAGGTTGCTGACACCAGGAGGGGTGATAGTGAGCGGAATACTATACTCATAGTAGTTGTTGGTGAAGTCGCTACCTATGCGGATGAAGGCATTTACATCAGCATTGCGCACAACGGGTTGGCCAGGCATAGACTCGGCATGGATGAACATGCGGAGGTAGCTAAACTGGCGCATGTCTACATTAACTTCTTTGAACACACCACGTGCATCGCCATCTTGCAATGCACATGCACGCAGGGCTATGGACTGCTCATTGCCTGCTAAGGAGGCTTGTGGGCTCTGAGGGTTGGGTAGCTGTTGGCGCATAACCCCAGGAGGCATACTATAAGGTACAGGCTCTCTGGTGGCATTTTCTTCGAGACTAACAGATAATACGGTAAAGTCTGTAACGCCTTGGTTTTGCTGAGGGAGTACTTCGCCTGGTTTGTTGAGGGAGTAGGCATAGGTGCGCCATTGGTTGCGACCTAACTCGAGTGAGGCGAAGCGCATATAGACGCTATCTTGCCAACCAGTGAGGAACATACGAATGAAACGAACTGAGCGGAAGTCTGATATACCACCTACACGACGCTCGTAGTTTTGTATAGGTACTTTAAATTGGTACCAGCGTTCGGTACCAGTGGTGCCATTAGGTAATTTTACATCTGGAACCTCCTGAACGTTGATGAGGTAGTTGCTGCCAACCTGCATGTTTCGAGTAAAGTCTATACGATATTGGAAATAAGACTCTGCCTCATTCATGGTGTTGTCTCTGTTTATGTCTTCGGACTCTGGTATTGTAGTGCCTGAAGTAGCAAAAGCGGAGGTAGGGTCGGTAACAGGAGAGTTGCCTTCTGGATTGTTGAAGTATTTGTAACGGGTTAATGCACTGGTAAATTGAGCGTTTGGACCAGAAGAAAACATGGTATCCCTATAAAACTTGAAGTTGTCGTGGGCAGGGTCGCTCAGTGCTGCTATATAGGCAGGGTTGGCTGCGCCACCTGTTAATTTTCTTTGCAGGTCGGAGAGGAAGCGAGCAAAAATAGTTTGCTCGCTCTGCTGGCCAGAAGTGCCAAGGTCTGCCAAGCCATCGTAGCCAACATCCTGAAGTTTACGGGCATTGTTGTCATTGTCGAATGCGCGTGTGATTTGCTGAACGAAACGAGGCACATATCCCCAAACGGTAGTATCAAGTTTATTAGCATCGAAGGGAGAAGAGATACCATTTTCAAAGAACATACGAGAGTCTTTGAGCACATCTTCGGAAACGTTGCCAAGGTTTATGTATAGCGAACCACCATTAGGGTTGGCGCCGGTAAGGAAGGGGTCCATGACCCAGAATTGAACATATTGGACATTAGATGCCTCGAAGTCGGTATTGTCGATAGCTCTCATGATACCCCCCCAGCGGCGATCGGGGTTTAGGAGTTTACCATCTGTTGGGTCTATATTATTAACGTCGAAGTTGTATGGCCCTCTATCTTTAGGGTAAAAGCCGAGGTCGAAGGTATTGAGTGAAGCGGCTTGAAAAGCTGTTTGACGATTAGGGAAAACCTGACGAGTCTGTACCTGACGAATATAGTGTTGGTTGGAGTCGTTTTTGACATAGTCGGGCATGCCTGTGGATGGATAAATAAGGGATGGTTCCAGCGTGTACCAAGCTAAACGTGCACGGTTTTTGCCATATTCGTGGTTGTTGGATAGAGGTGCTTCTGGGAAGAGTGTTTGGCCGTTGCGATTGGTAGCACCCTGAGGTGTAGAGGCAAGGGACCAAGCTTGCACAGGAGTGCGGAGGTCGTAGGTGCTGCTAGTGCCTTCGAAATCGTCTATATATACTGCGCCTTCAGGGTCTAGTGCCGCAATTTGTTTTGGGTGGCCAGGTAATAGGGCTGCAACTTCCAGATTGGTGTTGAGGAATGAAGGCGCGGTAGTAGAATAGATAGGGAGCTTATCCACCAAACGAGTGATAGATGGGGCTTCTTTTTGATAATTGGCATCGAGACCAATGACCGTATTCTGTATAGGGTCTTCACCAAAAACTACTTTCTGGGTAAAAGGACGCTCTTTGAGCCTCATGATGGTGCCACCGATTGTTAGGTCTTTACTATGATAATAGTCGAAACGTGCCGCCATGAAGTTCTGAAGCTGAAATCCAAAGGTTGCATTGTCTTCGTACTGTATGTTGATGGGTACGCCAGAGTTGAGTATGCCGGTGTTGAGAATTTTTATTCTACCGAGTCCGTACTCTATAGTATAATCTTGGTTTTCGATAAGTCTGGTGCCTCCAGCACTAACACTCACCGAACCTTGAGGAATATTGAAGCCTCCTAAAAAGATATCTGAGGAGGACGAAGACTTGTAGGTGCCCCGCATAATGTAGCGGTCTAGCTGCTGATATTGAGAAGCAATAAACTTGGTAGAGTCGTACAATACTTGATATACGTATTTGCGTTCGAGCGCAGGCTGGTCTATAGCAGCCCTAGCCAGGTCGCTACCAAACGGTTCTAGAACAGGGAAGATGATTTTGCCCTGCTGTGTATTGATAGTGATACCTTCGACAAAGTCAAAGATACCATCTGGTCTTGGTTCGTTTTGAGCATTGAGGTGGTCAAGATTGAGGAGGCTAATGAAGGGAACGCCAGACTGAGGCCCCTCGGGCATATAGCGTTTTTCGCCACCACCTGGGTCTTGATAAAGGATATTGAGCGTAAAGTTATCTTTAGATACACCAAAGCCACCGAGTGCATAAACGTTTTTCATCATAAGGTCCCAAACGGGTAGACGCGTGCGGGGTGATGTTCCTTTTAGCAACTTGAGGAATAGTACTTTAGGGTTGGTAGTATCTGGTGGGAGGTCAGAAGCAAATTCGCCTACTTGGTATACCTGTCCACGATAAGTGTATCTGTACGCAACGCCAAGCACATCGTCTGGGTTCATCTGCGTATTAAGCATTATATACCCAAGGCGAGGGTTGAAACTGAACTCTGATGGAGAAAGCTGACGAGCTGTGGTGCGTTCGAAATCCTGACCAGCTTCGAGCCCCAGGCGAGTAGCTGCATTGCTAGCTGATTTTTGCTGGCGACCCTGAGGGTCTATTTGAAGCTGGCTATAAAGACGGTTTGACCTGTTATCGGGCAAGCTTCCGGGTACAGGGTTGGCAGGGTTTACAAGTTGTGGCAGGTATGGGTCGCTTTCGCCAAGGTCCATAAAGCAGAGGATGTCTCTTACGCCTGTAACAGCACCTGTACGGTTGGTGACCCAAACTTCTATTTTATTGATGGTAACTAAAGAATTGATAACAGGAAAATCCTTTAAGGCTGTGTTATAAGTATTGCGGAAATATTGGCCAAGAAGGAAGTTTCGATTCTCCTCGTAGTTATAAGCTTTGATAGCAATTTGTTGGTTCTGTGCTCCCCCCTGAATAGTGAGACTTTTGCGTTGGGATCTTTGTTGAGAAACTACACCAGTGAACCAAAGTTTGCCAAATTGAAGTTGGGTTTTAAGGCCAAATAGCGATTGGACACCACTAATGAGGTTGCTTTTGAGCGGGAAACTGACGTTGCCAGCTTCTATTTTTTTGAGCATCTCATCTTCTTTTCCATTATAGTCTAGTTTTTGGACGTTTTGGTAGTCGAAGGTTGCTTTAGTGTTGTTACTGATGTTGAACTTTAGTTTGTCGCCCACGGTAGCTAACAGATTAATGTTCATCTGCATGTCGAAGTCGAATATGCCATACTTCTGAGCGCGGATAGGTAGTGCTGGGTTTTGAATGTTTTGCCAGTTGCCACCAAATGTTACATCTACGTTGCCCTGAGGTTTTACCTGTATGGTGCTACTGCCGAAAATGCGGTCGAACAGCCCTTCCTTATACATTTGTGGTAGTTCGGGAGTTTTGTTGAATTGCATCAATCCATCGAGGCGGCGCTGAAAGTAAGCTTGTTCATCTTGTTTTGCCCTATACCTCATGTATTCATCCATTGTGAGGTAGGTGGGGTTTCGTAGATAGTCGTTGCCTACTTTGGAGCCGTAGTAGTATCTGTTAGAATCTGGATCGTAGTCGAAGTTGTTTTTTACATTTTTGGGGTCTTCGAGGTCAATGCTTTTAGGTCTAGATTGGTCTACGAGGGGGTCTCCAGTTTTATCGTGAATAGAAAAGCGGAGCTTACGAGCAGTGTCTGTTTTGGCTGTAGTGTCGCGTTTGACAGCAGTAGTGTCTTCTGCAGGTTCAAAGAATTCGAAAACTGGGTTGTAGCCACGGGCAGCTGCATTGGCGATATATACCACCAATACAACAAACAAAAGGAATTTGACTCCAAAATTGCTACTACCCTTCAATTGTCTCTCCTTTTTGTTGGCTACAATGCTTTTAATGCTTGTTTAATAAGTTCTTCAACCGAAAGTGTTGAAGCATCTTTTATTTTTTTAATGGCTGTTTCGGCCATTGCGCGGTTAATGCCTAGATTAACTAAAGCTATTAACGCATCATCTTGAACGGTATTGTGTATCACTACCGTGCCTGCAGCACCAGCTGAGGTTTTTTGCAGTTTGCCCTTTAATTCCAATATGATTCTTTGGGCAGTTTTGGCACCTATACCTTTCACTCGTTCCAGCGCTTTATTGTCTTCACTGTTTACAGCATTTTCGAGCTCGTGGGTGGTGAGTGAAGATAGAATGATGCGTGAAGTAGCTGCACCTACGCCATTAATATTGAGTAATTGCCTGAAAGTAGCCCGCTCGGCCTCATCGGCAAAGCCATATAGCACCCATGCATCTTCTCTGATTTGTAAATGAGTGAACAGCCTACATTTTTCCAGATGCTGGATTTTGGCGTAGGTCTGTAGGGTGATGTTGAGCTCGTAGCCAACACCGTGCACGTTCATATATAATAGTGAGGGGGTCTTGTAGACCAGGTCACCTTCTAAAAAAGCAAACATTATACAATTCTTTTTTGGGTTTATTGAACAGGCTCAGCTAGTTTTTAAGTTTTTTCATGATATGGCTGCCCTTTTCAGACAAAAAATGGTATGACTGCTCATACCGGCTGAAAGGTACAAAAATAACATGAGTAGCTGCTTGTTCGTTAAATCGTAGTAGAAATAGAATCGATAAGTGTGTATTTGCTGTTAATAGAATTAGTTTCTTCGCTGGTTTTCGTAAGTATCATATTCTCCTGGATATATGCGGCAAGGATGTAATTTAGTTTTGGAGTGTGTGATAAGGCCAATGCCAGCACGAATGGATATAAAGCCTGGCTGCAAGAGGTGAGCCGGATTGGTTTTGAGTCCGGTGAACTGACCAGTAGCGAGGTCGGCAATAGGTGAAATCATAAATCCGGCATCTTCGCTGATGAATGCGTGAAAGTTGCCACCCAAAGGGAAATATTGTGCAAAGCCAAAACCTAAACGAAATACATATTTGTTAGCATTTTTGGAGAGGTCCATGCTGCTATCGTAAACAGGTGTGCCGCTCCAATCTGTACGGTTCCACTTGTCGTGTATTATTTCGATGCCATCTTGTTTTTGGCCAATACCAGCTGTGCAATAGACCTGAGACTTGCCTGTGCGGCTAAGCTGCATAACTACCATAGGAGAGAAAAAGTGGTAGCTACCATTTATGCGGACTTTACCGCCGATGGTGTTACCTTCTTCTTTGGCATAATAAATATTAAATTGCTGGTAGAAATCTAAAGTGCCAACAGCTACACCCCGAGCAATACCTCTATAATAGAAAGCACCATAAGAGGAGCCAAGCCCATAATTGTATCTATTGGCTAGCCCATAACCGTTCCATGCAAAGTAAAAACTGTTTGCATAGCCACTAACTGCAGCCAATGTGACCAATAGGGCAAGAAGGAAATTTCTCATTGAAGGCGTAAAATAAATCATTTATCGCCTACTATTCAAATGTTGTAGTGATTAATTTGTTATGTGTAAGGAGTTGTTAGTTATTTTTTAGGTGCTTTATACTCCAAGCCTTGCCAGATATCTAATATCTGTTTGCTATGGTCTTTGCTCACTACGTTATCTATAACGTGCTCTATCTTACCTTTTTCATTGATAAGAAAAGTGGTGCGAACAATGCCAAAGTATTCTTTGCCCATAAACTTTTTCCATTGCCACACGTCAAAACCTTTGGCTAAAGCCAAATCTGTATCGACCAATAATGGGAATGGTAACTGAAACTTTTGCTCAAATTTTTTATGACTTGTCTGACTATCGGGGCTTACACCAAGTATGGTAATGCCGTTTTCGGTTAGTAAGTCATAATTATCTCTGATGTTGCATGCCTCTACTGTGCATGTTTGTGTATTGTCTTTGGGGTAGAAGTAGATGACCAGTTTTTTGCCTTTGTAGTCTTTAAGGCTGTGTATGTTTCCATCTTGGTCTACTGCTGTGAATGCCGGTGCTTTGCTTCCTGCTGCTAATGCCATTTTCTCAAGTCCGTTTATAAATTCAAAGTTATAAGCTATAGTTGCAAAACAATGTTAAAGAACATACTCATCATATAGCATTTGGAGTGCAAGAGCGGGGTTGCTACAAAAGCCTGGATGAAGGCGAGATGTTTGCACAACTGTGCTACGCACAGCGGTCAGCCATCTGAACCGCTCTGCAGGAGGTAAAAGTGCTATTGGCCCACTATCGGGTAGCCCCATACATATACGCTCGAATGACAGTAAGTAACTACAGATATAATCGAGGTCGGCAGAGGGGAATAGCTGCGATACCCGAAGTGGTTGATGATTGATGCTGCAACCTAAATAGCCAATCTGCTTGGAGAATAAAATGACACCTACATTGACAAATTCCTCTCGCTCTACCCTAGGCACTACACGAAGCACGGCATACTCATATAATACTTTGTCGGGCATGGTTGGCTGTGTTTACAAGATTGAGAGATGAGGCTATTCTATTGTTGAGGAATAGGCTGTATGCGTTTCTATGCTCCAGTGTGGAGCTAAAAGGACTGTCTTCGAGCAGCCACTCATCGGGTATGAGTGCCACGATGCTGTTGATGAGTTGTGGCGTGAGTTTTTGCTTGCCTATTGCATCTGCATGAGCCATGTCTGTAGCCTGAGCCAGAAGAACATGGTCTTTGATTCTATCGAATGGAGCGGTGGCTTTAGCCTCCCAATTGGTCCATGAGTGATGAAAATATAGAGATGCACCATGGTCTATGAGCCACAGTTCTCTGTTCCACATGAGCATATTGGTGTTGCGAACGGTGCGGTCTACATTGAGCAGCAGGCTATCAAGCCAAACAATGAGCGATGCTGTTTTGTCATCGACTTTGGTAGCAGCAGGATCGAAAGTGATAGCCCCAGATAAGTAATGTAGTGCCATATTTCGACCAACACTTGCCTTCAATAAGTCTTGAATTTCTTCGTCGGGCTCTGTGCGACCAAAAGCGGCATCGAGCTGAGCAAAGACTAATTCGGGTACGCGAAGCCCAAGTGCTCGTGCTATTTCGCCGCCAATCAACTCGGCAATGAGTGCTTTTTTGCCTTGCCCTGCACCTCTGAATTTGATAACGTATTTGAAACCGTCATCGGCATCGGCTAATGCGGGCATGGAGCCACCCTCGCGAAAGGGCATGATATACCTGGTAACCTGCACTTCCCTAATATAGGGGGCTGGTGCTACTACTGAATGCATAGTGATGTAAAGATAAGCTGGAAGCGGCTAGTGCGCATGCTAATTGTTTATAACATTGTTTTGTAACTTAGGGATATAGAATAGAAGCCGATGAGCAATTATCACTACATGGTACCTGACCAACAGACTGGCGAATGGCTGGACCTGGAGGTAGCAGCAGCATTGGAAACGCTGGAGGATGCCGAAGAACTATTTGTGCTGGCCAAAGACAGAATGCTAGATGTAAATAACTGGCATGGATTGACGGGATGGCAACATATAAAACTAGAGCTGGTAGATAAAAATGGAGATGTGGTGAGCCGCACTGCGCGCAGAGATGATCATATACTGGTACATAGCGGACAGGAAGATACTGACTGGCTGGTGGTGGATAGCCTGGAATATGATGACTATCCTGATGATGTAGCAGAGACATTTGCCATAAGGCTACACTATGCTGGGGAGGCTGCACAAGCAGCAGATCATAAAGCTAGTGCTACTATTGTGGTAGGGCGCACAATGAAGCGCTGCTACGTAGCCTGGCATGGGCGTAACCATACCAATGATGATGGGCACTGGCACAACTTATCGAGACCAGAATGGGAGCAGTTGTTATCGGCCTTATTAGCTTTTTAGAAAAGTAGTTATGCTTTTTTTACAGGTGGTTCCATTAAGGTGCCACACTTAGAGCAGGTGCGCTTATGGACATCGCTATAGAAACGCTCCATGACAGGGGGGAGCTGGGAAACTATGTCTGAAACATGCAGATATTCTTCGTAAAGTTTTTCGTGGCAGTTTTCGCAAAACCACATAAATCCATCTAATTCCTCGGTATGGCGTACTATCTCTAACACCAAACCCACTGTATCGGCACCGCGTTGTGGAGAATGTGGAGTACCACCCGGTAGTAGAAACATTTCTCCTTCTTTGATAGGGATGTCTACAATTTTTTCGTCTTCCTGAATACGCACTACAATATCGCCCTGCAGTTGATAGAAAAGCTCTTCGCCTTTGTTGTAATGAAAGTCTTTTCGGCTATTGGGCCCGCCAACTACCATCACTATAAAGTTGTCTGCTTCTTTGTACACGCACTGGTTGCCAACTGGCGGTTTCAGTAGATGGCGGTTGTCATCTATCCATTTCATTAAATTGAAGGGGCGTCTTACCGGCATTGTTAGAAGTATTGTAAGTTAGCGATGGTTTTTTTAGCGAAGTACTCTCATTTTTACGGTTTCTATACGGGTATTGGTTACCAGTAATATATCAAACTCGTATTTATCTATAATGATGCGTTCTTTTATTTTGGGTATTGTTTCGTGTTCGGTAATGATGAAGCCTGAAAGTGTTTCGGACTCGTCTGTAGGGAAGTTGAACCCATACTTTTCATTAAGGTAGTCTAGTTCTAGTCTTCCGGAGAAAATGTATTCGTGCTCAGCAATTTGTTTTTCTACGTGTTCTTCCTCGTCATATTCGTCGTTGATATCACCAAATATTTCTTCGAGCACATCTTCCATAGTAACAATGCCTGCTGTGCCACCAAACTCATCTATAACCCAAGCTATACTTTTTCGTTCTTTAGTGAATCTATTCATAAGGTCTACAGCACTCATAGCCTCGGGAACGGGTGTGATGTTGTGCATTATCTGCTTGATGTCGGCCGGCTTGCGGTTCATATCAAGGTGGTGAATGTAGCCTGTTATATTGTCGATGGAATCGTCGTAGACGATGATTTTAGATAGTTTAGTGTCAATAAATTTCTTGCGCACCTCGTTGATGGGCATATTGATATCGACGGCTTCAATCTCATTGCGAGGAACCATGCACTTACGTATCTTGACATTGACGAGATATAAGGCGTTTTCGAACAATTCCTGATTTACTTCTGCATTTTCGTTTTCATGTCCGTGCATGCTTTGTTTTACAAATAGCTCGAGGTCTACTCGGTTGAAGACTTGTTTGTTCTCTTTGATACGCACATTGAGTAGATACTTGAGTATAAACTCGGAAATGGAGACGAAAACACGAGCTAAGGGTTGGAATATGAGGTACATACCCTTCATAGGTATAGCCAGAAACGTAAGCATAGTTTCGGCCTTGAGCCTGAAGATGGCTTTGGGTAAGAACTCGGCAAAAACCAGGATGACTGCAGTAGCCAGGATTGTGTCGAGTGCTAGCTTAGCGTACTCCTGCAAATGAATATCATACATGGCAAGCAGCTTGGTAGTGAGCTGAGAGCCTAGCAAACCATAAACGACCAAGACCACATTGACACCAACAAGTGCTGTGCCTATAAACTCAGCAGGGTTTTCCATGAACCGAGCTAGTATCTTACCTGAATATCTGCCCTGTTTCTTTTTTAGCTCAATATTGAGTTTGTTGACAGATATAAACGCTATCTCCATACCTGCAAAGAAGCCAATGAGGAGAATGCAACAGAGTATATAAAGCAGTAAATGGGGGATGTCCATATTGTCAAAGATAGAAAAATGGCAGCAGATACCTAAAAAGCGGCTGTAAAGAGCCGCTTTTAGTATGTTATTTTTTTAATTTCTGTGGTTGAGTAGCGAATGACAACTACTATTGATAGTTGTTAATAGCGTCTTTGAGCAATGGTTGTTTCAAGTCTTTATCGGAAATGATAGCCTTGCTGAGGTCTATTTTCCAATCTATATTGAGTGCAGGGTCGTTGTAGAACACACCTCCCTCAGCTGACTTGTCGTAGAAGTTGTCGCATTTATAAAAAACTTCAGCAGTGTCTGTAAGCACGGCATAGCCATGTGCAAAACCGTGAGGTATGAGGAATTGGCGTTTGTTTTCGGCAGATAACTCTACCCCATACCACTGACCATAAGTGGCACTATTCTTACGTATATCCACAACTACATCCCAAATGCTACCCTCGAGCACTCTTATCAATTTTGCCTGAGGTGTAGGGTGATTTTGGTAGTGAAGCCCTCTTAATACATTTTTAATCGATCTTGCCTGATTGTCTTGCACGAAAGGTATATCGTAACCAGAAGTGGCCTTGAGGGTATTCATGTTGTAGCTTTCGAAAAAGTAACCTCTGGCATCGCCATGCACAGTTGGTTCAAGTATTAGCAAGCCTTCAAGTGGTGTTTTTATTACGTTCATTGGTAGTGTGGATGAGTATTGAGTGATTAACCTACTATTTCTATGAAGTTTTGGGCGATGAAGTTAAGTTCTTCTTCGGTAAGCTCGGTGTGCATAGGTAAAGATATGACACAGTCTTGCAGCATAGTAGTGACAGGCAGGTGGATGTCGGCAGTGTTATATTTGGCCAGCATCTGCTGCTTGTGACAAGGTACTGGGTAATAAATCATGGAAGGTATCTTGCGGTCGGCGAGTTTTTGGTGCACCTCATCTCTGTTAACTCCGTTGAGTTTCAGCGTGTATTGGTGAAAGACGTGATATGCATTGGCCGCTCTGAAAGGTGTAGTTATTTTTGGGTTGCCTGCGAAGGCATTGTCATAGAAATCGGCAGCACGGCGACGGGCAGCGCAATACTCGTTGAGTTGAGGCAGTTTGATACGGAGGATGGCAGCTTGAATAGCATCGAGTCTGCTGTTGCAGCCCACCATCTCATGATAATAACGAACCTGTTGGCCGTGGTTGGCTATCATTTTTAGTTTTTCGGCAAGGGAGGAGTCGTTTGTAAACATGGCACCACCATCGCCATAACAGCCCAAGTTTTTGGAAGGGAAGAAGGAAGTGCAGCTTATAAGCCCCATAGATCCAGTTTTGGCTACCCTGCCATCGCTAAATGTATATGTGCCTCCGATGGCCTGAGCATTATCTTCAATAACTGGGATGCCATGTTGGTTGGCAATGGCCAAAATGGGTTCCATATCGGCACTGTGCCCGTAGAGATGCACTGGTATTATAGCTTTGGTTTTGGGTGTGATAGCGTTTTCCATGGCAGCTACGTCCATAGTAAAAGTATCAGGGTATACATCTACAAAAACTGGAGTAAGGCCTAAAAGTGCTACCACCTCTACAGTAGCCATGTAAGTAAAAGAAGGGGTTATCACCTCATCGCCAGGCTTAAGGTCGAGCGCCATGAGGGCTATTTGCAAAGCGTCTGTACCGTTGGCACAAGGTATAGCGTGGTTGACACCAATGTAAGTAGCTAATTCAGTAGCTAAGTTGTTGACCTCGGTGCCACCTATGAACATGGTGCTGTCTATAACACTTTGTATAGCTGCATCTACTTGTGGCTTTATTTTAAGGTATTGCCTTTTCAGGTCTACCATTTGCAAATTTTGCATGTATGTGCGTTTGAAACGGGTGCGAAGTTACTGTATTTGTATAATACACTGCCTGCATAGGTACTTAGCATTTTGTTACAATCTTATCGGTTATTTTTGGATAGCCACAGAGGCAGTAGGGATTAAAACGGCTAAAATGAACATTTAATTGTGATAGGGTATGAGTAGAAGATTTAATGTGCGCGTGTATGGGATTCTTATTAGAGATGGGATGATGCTGGTAAATGAGGAGCTTATAAGAGATAGGATAATCATAAAGCTGCCTGGAGGTGGGCTAGAGTGGGGAGAGGGGACAAGAGACTGCCTGATAAGAGAATGGAAAGAGGAGCTGGGGCTGGACATAACAGTAGGTAATCATTTTTATACCACAGACTTCTTTCAACATTCAGCCTTTGATGATTCTCAGGTTATTAGTATTTATTATTATGTGCATGCAGCTGCTGCATGCATGATAGTGAATCATATGCCGAACGAGCGAACATATTGGATGCCGATAGCAATGGTAAACGAACATGCCTTTACACTGCCCATAGATAAGATGGTGGGTGCTATGCTATATACCCGTTTTGTGCAAGATGGTATTTTGTAGCAGACAAGCTATATTGAGGTATATAATATAGCTATGACAAAAATGCTGACATGAGCACCTACCTTTGTGCCATGAAATTGCTCTTTCAGTATCTGGCAAGATACAAATGGCTGATAGTGATAGCTATATTATTGGCAGCTGTCAATCAAAGTTTCTCCCTACTAGACCCATTGATAGCCGGTAAGTTGATGGACCGGTATGTGAATCACCCACATACATTTGATAAGGAAGGACATCTGCACAGAGATTTGCCCGAGTATCTAAAAGGGGCACTGGGACTGATAGGTGCGCTGATAGGTGTGGCTATGGTGTCGAGAATAGCCAAGAATTTTCAGGACTACGTGGTGAATGTGGTGATTCAGAAGTATGGTGCTCAAATGTACACAGATGGGCTGAAGCATGCATTGCGCCTGCCATACCAAGAGTTTGAGGACCAGAGCAGTGGCAAAACACTATCTGTGTTGCAAAAAGTACGCACGGATTGTGAGAAGTTCATACAGTCTTTCTTCAACGTATTGCTGCCTACAATGGTGGGCATCGTGTTTGTAATTATATATGCGTTTGCGCTTAGCCCTATGTTGCCAGTGATATATGTGGGTGGTGCAATAGTGCTTGCATTGCTTACCAGTGTGCTAAGTAAGAAGATAAAGACTGTACAAAAGACAATAGTAAAAGAAACTAATGCATTGGCAGGCTCTACAACAGAGTCTCTACGCAATATAGAGTTGGTGAAGAGTTTGGGGTTGACTAATCAGGAGATAAGAAGACTTAACACTACCACCATCAAAATACTGAATCTGGAGTTGAAGAAGGTGCGCAGTTTGCGAGCAATATCGTTTGTGCAGGGCACCTTTGTGAATCTATTGCGTCAAGCGATAGTGCTTTGCTTATTGTATATTATATATGGTGGTTCTATTACTCCTGGTCAATATTTGACGCTGGTGTTTTATTCCTTCTTCATATTTGGGCCCATGCAAGAGATAGGCAATGTGATACTTGCATATAGGGAAGCAGAGGCTTCATTAAATAATATGCAAGAGCTGCTACAAAAGCCTGTAGAATTTGTGCCGGCACAGCCAGAAGCGATAGGCAACATAGAGCAGATCAGTTTTGGACAAGTTATGTTTCAGCACAATAGTTCCTCCAGGCCAGCTATAAATGACATCAGTTTTAACGTGAAGCTAGGTGAAACAATTGCATTTGTTGGCCCCTCTGGTAGTGGAAAAACAACATTGGTGAAGTTGTTGGTTGGCTTGTATCAGCCACGGAAGGGACGAATTTATTATAACGGACATCCTGATAATGCGATAAATTATGAGGAGCTACGGAGGCAGATGGGTCTGGTGACGCAAGATCCTCAGTTGTTTTCTGGTACAATAAGAGAGAATTTGCTATTTGTGAATCCGACGGCTACTGATGCAGACATAGCGCAAGTGCTAGAAAAGGCTGCTTGTAACAATTTGCTATCGAGAGCTAGTGACGGACTGGATACTGTGATAGGGGAGGGAGGTTTGAAATTGTCTGGCGGTGAGCGTCAACGATTGTCGATAGCCCGTGCCTTGCTGCGCCAGCCACGTCTTATGATATTTGACGAGGCGACATCTGCACTAGACTCACTAACAGAAGAGGAGATATCTAAAACAGTTAGGGACATTACCGCACAGCGGCAGCACATAACTATAATGATAGCACACCGATTATCTACAATAATGCATGCAGACAGGATATACGTGCTAGAGCGAGGCCAAGTGGTAGAAACGGGTAGTCATGAGGTATTGCTGGCAGAGAAAGGACTATATTATGCTATGTGGCGGCAGCAGATAGGTGAGCGTAAAGATAGCCCAATGGCTAAATAGCCCCCCGAGGTGTTTGAAAAATTAAGCGTTTTAACAATTTGGCCTCTTGGTAGGCACTGCACATCGGTTATTTTTGTAAATTGGGAATAATAGTCTGTTAGCTGAAGCGATTTTTTAAAATATCTGGTATTGTTTTATCCTGTCTGCTGGGTTTGCTGCTGACGGTGATACTACTCATCAATTATTCTCCGTTTCAGACCTATATAGTAGGTAAAGCCGCAGATGTGCTCTCTAAGAGGCTTAAAACAAGAGTAGAAGTAAACTATGTACATCTGGGATTGCTGAATAGCCTGGAAGTAGGAGGTGTGTATCTGGAGGGGCAGCAAGGAGATACGCTGCTCTATGCTGGAAAGTTGCAAGCAAGAATAACTGACTGGTTTATATTTAAGAAGAAGCCTGTACTGCACTATCTGGGGTTGACAGATGCCTATGTGCACCTGTATCGTGGTGCTGATAGTAAGGTGTGGAACTATGATTTTATAGCAGATGCTTTTGGCTCTTCGGGCGGAGGCGGTGGTGGAAATTCGGCATTTGAGCTCAATTTGGAAAAGGTGGAGCTGGAAAACGTACGTTTCCACATGGATGATGCCTGGATAGGTGAAGACATGGGTTACGATATAGGCTACTTGTTGGTAGATGCTGATAATCTGGACTTGGTGAAAAAGCGGCTTGATGTAGCTGCTATAGAGATAAACAACACTAGTATAACTATAAGAGAATATCACGGTGGCAGGCCTAAACATTTACGCCCCAAGCATATAGACTTTGACACTACGGCTTTCAATACGGAGCATTGGCAAGTGACTGCTAATGGAGTGGAGTTGAAGAATTGTAGCTTTCGGCTAGAGGCAGATACAGATGTGCCAGTGCCAGGACAGTTTGATGAAGATCATCTTTCGGTGTCGGGCATCAACATAAGTGTAGAAAACCTGCGTGTAGCTAACGATACGATTGTTGGTAATTTGCGCAATCTGACGGCACATGAGCGTTGCGGGCTATCTATACTAGAAATGCGGGCAGATGTAACTGTATCGCCAGTAGCTTCTATATGTAATCACCTGTACATGCGCACCAATCATAGTGTGCTTCGCGATTATTATGCGATGCATTACAAGCACTTTCCGAATTTTATAGATTACATGGATAGTGTGACCATGGTGGTGAATATGGATGATGCACAAGTGGATAAGAGAGATGTACAGTTTTTTGCACCGCAATTAGAAGACTTTCCACAGGTTACCTTGTCTATAAGTGGAGAAGGGCGAGGTACGGTGGCAGATTTGCAAGCTAAAAATTTGGTAGTGAAAGAGGGTAATGCCACATTGAAGGGAGACTTGGCTATGCGCGGTCTTCCTGATATATACAGTACCCTTATAACGTTTACAAATGGTGAGCTAAGTACCTCGGGTAAGGGCATATTGAAGTTTGCACCATCACTTAAGAATAATCCGGATTTGGCGATGGATAGTGTTAAGGTGCTTACCTACAAAGGAACCTATGAAGGGTATATTGAAAACTTCAAGATTAATGGAGTATTTACATCCAATCTTGGTACTGTAAGCACTGCATTGAAAATGTATATTCCTAACTTCAATGTAGATTCTGCACAGTATATAGGTGCTGTAACTGCAGATAAATTAGCATTAGGTAAATTGTTGAATCAGCCCATATTAGGGAGTTTGTCGCTAGATGAAACAGTGTCTGGTTCATCCTTTAACCCGGAGAATATGCAGCTGTATGTAGAAGGGAAGGTGACAGAGCTAGGATTGAATGATTATCTATACCACAACATATATACCAAGGGTACACTAGCTAAAAAGCAGTTTGACGGAGAGCTATTGATAGATGACCCTAACCTAGCTATGGGTTTTAATGGCCGTTTCAACTACGCAGATAAACTGGTAAAAGTAGCGGCAACAGCACATTTGTTACATGCCGATTTTAAGGCAATGAACCTTATAGGTGATAATCTTACTGCATCTGCCGACTTTGACCTAGACTGTACTGGCAGTAATATTGACGATTTTAATGGGTATGCCAAACTGTTTAATATAGATCTGAAAAGAGGGCCGCATTTGCTGGATATAGACTCTGTTTATCTACGGTCTACTGGCGGTGGAGTGGATCGTAAGTTGAATATAACCAGTGATGCATTTACAGTTGGCATAACCGGAGATTATAGACTAAGTAAACTGCCAGCATCGTTTCAGTATTATCTATCTCGTTATATACCCAACTACATAAAACCGCCAAGTACGGAGGCTCCTGAGCAGGACATTACCTTCTCAATAGCTACGCGTGAGGTAGATAGCATATTTGCTGTTACGGTGCCCATTGTAAGAGGGTTTGATCATGCGTTAATAACAGGCAAGCTTAACACAAAAGCCGGGAAGCTTGCACTGAATGCACAAATACCCTATGGAAGTGTAGGCGGAATGCTGATGAGTGATATAGAAGTGATAGGTGATGGGGATATGAACAAACTGAGTATAACTACCGACATTGATAATGTGATATTTGGTGATAGTGCGCTCAATGGCGAACTGAGCCTTAAGGCTACAGTGGGTAACGATTCGGTAAGGTTTAAACTATCAACCCTGTCTCCAGACAGGGAAAACTCTTTTGTGCTGAATGGTGGTATAGTGGCACGAAACGACACCCTGAGTCTGAGTGTGTTGCCGTCTAAGTTTTCTTTCTCCAGAGACCAATGGGAGATAGCAGGTGGTAGTAAGGTGGTGTATGCAGAAAAATACTTGTCTGTACAAGGGGTTTCATTGACGTCAGGAATACAGAAGATTTCTTCTTATTCTACCAATGGGCGCATATACCTCAATGCGGAGCAAATTGACATAGCTAAACTTGGTGGTTTATTGGGACTGTCGGCATACCAGCCGGACGGACGTATAAGTGGCACTGTGTATGTGGACAACATATTGACTGACATGGTGGTGAATGCCAACATACGCGCTACTGATGTGAAGCTAGCCACTGACACTATAGGTACAATACATGCAGTAGGGTATTATGACGACAAAAAACAACTGATACATATAGACCCGCAAACAGGTATATACAGAGAGTTTGCCTCAGTAGCAGCCTCTGGCGACTATTACCTAGATAGCACGGTAGCTAATAGACTAAGTGGACAGATAAAGTTTGTGTATGCTAATATAGCTTGGGCTGCTCCTTTTTTGGAGGGGCTGTTTAGCAACTTGGGCGGAACTGTGCATGGCTCAGTATCTGTAGGTTGGCGCAATGGCAAGCCAGATATAGATGGTAAGCTGCAACTGCGCAATGCAGCAATGAAACTGGACTATCTGGGATGTACCTATACTATACCAGATGCTACAGTGACAGTAACAGATAAGCGCATAGATATGGGCAACATAACCATCTATGATGTTTATAAAAACAAAGCAACATTGTCTGGGTACTTTAGTCATGATGTGTTTGACAAAATGAGGATGAGGCTGAAAGTGACTACTAAAAAGATGGAGGTGCTGAATCTGGGGCGTAATGATAATGACTTGTTTTATGGGCATTTATTTGCCAGTATGGACTCATTCACCATTCGTGGTCCATTCAACAACATCAGGCTTAATTTGTATAATGGAGAACCTGCGGCTAAGTCGGTAGTATATATACCAGCAAGTACGGGTGGATATACTGGGGGATATAGCTATGCTACCTTCAAAACGTATGGTACATCAATAGTGCCACAAGTGCGCAAAAGCAATGATAAGATATCTATCAATCTAGATGCAAATATGAATTCTCTAGCTGAGTTTCATGTGGTGCTAGACCCTGCTACCGAAGACGAGATAATAGCTACAGGTAGTGGAAATATTACAATGGATATACCCCCCAATAACGACCTGAGAATGACTGGGATGTATACCATCAATGAAGGTTTGTATAAACTAACGTTTCCTCAATTTTATATAAGCAGGCAGTTTAAATTGCTGGCCGGAAGTACTATTAATTTTAATGGTCCTTTTTCGGCTACTAACCTTGCTGTAAATGCCATATATGCAGCAAAAGCGCGCACATTTGACCTGCTGACAGAAAATGAGCGAATATTGATAAAAGATAACAGAAGTGAACTGATAGAAGCACAAACACCGCAGTGGGTGAATGTGATATTGCATATGAATGGGCCTATCTACACATCGAAACTAACTTTTGATATAGACCTTGAAAGTAAGCAGTCGCAGGCATCGTATGCCTATCGTAAGTTGGTGTTGCTAAACAATGATGACCGACAGAAATTTGAGCAAGTAGCAGCGCTGTTATTGGTGAATAGTTTTATACCTATGGAAGGTGGGGGATTGGCAGCATCAGCAAGATCGGGTGCAGCAAATAATTTTAGTCAGTTAGCTTCTAGTACAGTATCGCAGGGTTTGCAGAAAATAGTTAATAAACTACTGGGCGATAGAGATTTGAATGTATCTGTGAAGTACAATAATTATAACTATGGTGAGCAAGCCTCGGTGAGCTCTGTAAATAGAAACCAGCTAAAACTTGGTGTGACAAAGAATTATCTTAATGACAGATTGCTGGTGTCGGTAGGTAGTACATCGGACTGGGGCAGGCCAGTAGCAGCAAACAGTTCATCTTCTACATTCAATTTGGCTGGTGACTTCAGGGTGCAATATCAATTGTCTAATAATAGTGGACTTCGCCTAAATGTGTTTCACAATAGTGACTATGACTTAACACTTGATAGAAACATACAGAGAAGTGGTGTTGGGCTTAGCTGGCGGAAGTCTTTTGATAATTTAGCAGAGTTTTTTGGAGGGGTGAAGTATATGAACAAGCTGAAAAAACAGCAGGAACAAGATACGGCATCTATTCAGCTGATAGACACACTAACAGTACGTGATTAATAATAGCGAGGCAGAATAATAGGAGATAGCTTTAAAGCTCTTTTTTGTGATACTTAATAAGTCCTTCCAAGGGGCTTTTTTCAATGGCTCCAATTTCCAACTCGTATTGCGCGCAAAGGTTTTCGAGCACGTCTTTAAATCCGGCAGCAACAGAGCCTGTAAAATAAAGAGGTGTTACCCAGCTTTGCCTATACTTAAGGATGGCAGTGCGGAAGAAATCTGTCAAGCAGTCTTCAATAATGTTTTCGGCCATATAGTGTCCACGCATATCTATAAGCATGTTGGCAAAAGTGGCTAAGTATCTATTTGGGAAAGGTTCGCTATAAAGTTTACTAAGAATAGCTTTGAGGTCTTTACCATAGCGCATCTCAAAACCGGTTTTGAGTTCTGTATCGAAAGTGCCATAGGCATAGTATTGCAAAACGCGCTTACCAATGTAATTGCCACTACCTTCATCGCCAGCCAAATAGCCGAGCGAAGGGTGCTGGATTTTTATTTTTGAGCCGTCGTAATAGCAGGTGGAGCTACCAGTGCCTAAAATGCATACTAATCCGGGATTGCTGCCACATAAACCACGTGCTGCTGCCAGTAAGTCGCTATTGACCTGAATGGAGGGGGAGTTGAAATGGTTTTTGAGTGCTTTGGCTAGCAAGCGTTGCTTATCGGCAGCGGCAGCGCCTGCCCCATAGTATTCTATGACGTCGGGAATTTTTTGAATAGTGCCTGATGGTAGCTCATCAGCTAACATTGCCTCTATGTCTTTTTGTGATTGTAGATATGGATTGATACCCTGAGTTTTGAACAGTGTAGGTTTGCTGCCTTTTTTAAGCAGGCACCAATCTGTTTTAGTAGAACCGCTCTCTGCCAGAAGTATTGTAGCCATGATACTAATTTATATACAAATATGCGAATAACAGAACGATATTCCTACCCTGGAATCAGAATTCTTTATTAATATTTATAAAGGCATTGAAGCGCAAGCAGGTGTGTAGTTGAGAAAAAATATAGAAGACTGGAGGTGTTTTGGCATCATTGTTGTTGGTAATAAGTGGCAGCTCAAAAAATATTTTTCTCAAAACCCAAGATAAGGGCAATTAAATACGTCTATGATAGTGAGTGGTTAATAATAGAAGATAGAAAGGCGCCTTTCTTGAATATAGAAGCAGCTACTCGAAGTGAATAATTTGAAATATTTAAGCCTGAATAAACTATAGACCATATCACTATAATTAGCCAAATAAAGGAATTGCCGGCCCCTATAGACCTTATATTTGCAAGGGTGCCCACCAAAAGCTTGAGAAAAGTGGAAATGAAATGAGCGAAATGATATAACTATTATTAACAACAGCAGCAAAGCGTATGCCCGCGTATACTGAGCAGGAATTGATAACTGGTTGCCGGCAAAAAAGCCGGGCAATACAGGAGTACCTGTATAAAACGTACTACAGTACGTTTTTGAAAGTGTGCGCACGCTATGCTAAGGATATGCAAGATGCAGAACAACTGCTGAATGATGGTTTCCTAAAGGTTTTTACGCAGGTGGAGCATTTCAAGAATGCGGGTTCTTTTGAGGGGTGGATGAGGAGAATAATGGTGAATACCTGCCTGGATTACCTGAGGAGTACGGCTCTGAAACAAGACATGGTGATGCATGTGCGAGCGGTGCCAGCAGAGGAAACTCAGTTGTCGGTATCGAATGTGGCAATTGAAAACATGGAGTTCAAAGAGATGGTGAATATTATTCAATCTCTCCCAGCCATGACAAGGACAGTCTTTAACCTATTTGTATTTGATGGGTTTAGTCATAAAGAAATAGGAGCACAGCTAGAGATTAGTGAGGGAACATCGCATTGGCACCTTCATCAAGCTCGAAACACGCTCCAAAAAAAGATAATAAATAGTCAATCTAATAATAAAGTCACGTATGAAGCCAAGAGAATTTGACGATCTGGTCAGGCAGAAGTTTGATCAGAACGACTTTGCGTATAATCCCGCAAATTGGGATAGGCTCGCAGAGCAACTGGACGGCCGTGAGAAAAAACGTAGTATGATGATGTGGTTTTGGATGCCAGCAATGGGCCTTGCCGCATCTGTAGCTATGGCATTTGGAGTAACTGCTTATCTGAACATGGATGAGGTAGGAGCTGCAAAAAGTGTTGCTGTAAGCCAAACGCAAAATGCAATGGTTAAAAGCAGTAGTAACGCCATTGCCATGTTGCCCACTACAACACCAGCAGTAGAAATGCAACAAGAGCGCATAGTGCGCAAGGCTACAAAAACAATAGGGAAGCCTGCACCGCTACCAGAAAAGGATCTATTAGCAGCAACGAGTATAGGGCTCAAGTTTCATAATTTAAAAACAACTGCCTACCAAGCTGTGCGTCAGGAGCCAATAGTGGACCTAGCCGCGGCAGTGCCTACCCAAGCGCAGCCAGTGGCCGCACACCCGACAGAGAAGACTGAAACAAAGAATAATAAAGTTATATCGACCTTCCGCAATAGTAATGCTATGGCGGCTAATACTATGCGGAAGCCTATCAATTTGTCTGTGACACTGGCAGGTGGCATAAGTCAGGGAAATAGGAACAGTGGGTATATGGCAGGAGCTAATGTGAGGAAGATGATTAATGATAAGGTGTTTGTGGAAAGTGATATAGCCTTTGCTGCAAGTGATAATGTGCAGCAAACAATGATATTGGAAGGAGGTGCTGCGTCTATAAGTGGTGCCACAAGCGGAGCCACAGCAGGCAAGCCATCAACATCGGCATCAAAAACCACTGCCGATGGCGTGATGGAGCCTGGGGTGGGAAGCACGCTGAAAATGAAAGATGTGAACTACAGCTTGTATTATGCACAGGTGACACCTAGTATAGGCTATAAGATAATGAAGCGCATGGCGATAGGTGTAGGCCCCGATTTTCAGACTATGCTAGTGGATAACAGGCCTGCAAAATCGGAGGTGGACAGGGGTAATATACAAGTGGCACCCACGTTTGATGTAGGGTTTGTGGGCAGAACTGAATATGCATTGTCTCAACGCATAAAAGCTGCAGTGGCTTACCGCAAGGGTGTAAATGGTGTGATAAACCCGAGCGACAAATTTATAGATAGAGATTATGTGCAGTTTCAGATGAGGTGTACGGTGTTTAATAGGTAAATTTTGGAGTAATTTGTAATGGGCTGCAATCGTACTATTGCAGCCCATTTTTATTTTTTGTAATATAGCAGCCGAATTGAGTTGCTATATTAAGTTAGGTGTGGCTTGTTAATAATTAGTTCATGTTATGGTAACAGTGTCTTGCCGTTCAGTTTAGATAAATGAAGAAATTTTGCAAACGGTGCGTTTGCATTGTGAATTGTAAATAGAATATATATCATAAATCCGATGAGAAAATTTAGACTCTTAGTATTGTTGTTGTGTGCAGCTTTGCTTTCTGGATCAAGCGTTTTTGCTCAGCTTATTATTAGTTGGAATCCAGGGACATTATCAGGCACTTTTGGACCAAGTCCATGGACTCCTGCAAGTATAGACCCAGCTGTAACATCTCCTACTTTAGGATTAGTAAGAGGAAGTAGTTTATTAACATCTGGCTCACCTGCAGGTGGCTGTTATGGTAGTTCTGGTGGTTGGTCGTCTGGAGGAGGGGAAGCAAACAGTTTTTATTTTTCGGTAAGTGCATCATGTCACGAGATGTCATTGTCTTCATTGGCTGGTAGTACTAGACGTTCAAGCTCTGGGCCTGGAGGTTGTAATGTTTACTATTCTATAAATGGAGGACCTTACATTTTTATCAACACATGGACAACTGCATCAACTTCAGGTACAGTCGGTACGCCAGGTTCTAGCGTACTAACAGGCATAACTGATTTACAAAATATTCCTGCTGGTACGGATGTTAGATTCAAGATAACCCCTAATGGTACGACAGGAAACTGGTATTTTACCAATACCAGTTTAGCGCTTAATGGGACTGTTAATCCTGTTGTTGCGCCAACTTTAGTTACATCCCCTTTGCCATCAACAATAGTAGCAGGGACAGGGACTACATTTAGTGTGTCGGGTGTGAGTGGTGCAGCATCTTATCAATGGCAGCGCAATACAAGTGGGTTGTCTGGAGGTGCCTGGGTAAATATAACATCGGCAACACTAGATCCTACTGGTACTTATTCTGGTTTTACCACTACATCTACAGCCACTAGCAATACGCTAACGCTATCATCTGTTCCCGCTTCATGGGATGGATATGCTTATCGTTGTGTAGTTACTAATTGTGCTGGTACAGTTACTTCTTCGCCTGCTTTGCTCAATGTATCATCGGGAACATGTAGTGGTGCGCCTGCTTCGGGAACAGCCATTGCAGCTACGCCTTTCTTTTGTGGTAGTGGTAGTACAACTCTGAGTTTGTCTGGAGGCACTGCTGGTGGAGGTATCAGTTATCAGTGGTCTTCATCGAGCACTAATACACCTCCTGGTACAGATATACCAGGAGCAACCAATGCTAGCTATACTACGGGCACACTTACAGATACTATGTATTACTGGTGCACAACAACGTGCGCTACATCTTCTATTTCTGTTATTTCGGCAGTTGGGGCAGTTAATATCGAGGCATTACCGACTGTAACAGCTACTGGCGGTGCTTTTTGTTCTGGTACATCTGGTTTGACCATTACAGCAACGGGGGCAAGTACCTATGGTTGGAGTCCTGCAACGGGGCTTTCTGGGGTAACTGGCTCATCGGTAGTGGCTAGTCCATCAGTCAATACTACATATACTGTTACTGGTACATCAGCTAGTGGTTGTTCATCTACAGCTACTGCTTTGGTGACCTACAATATAACTCCCACTGCTTTAACTATATCGCCAGCTACTTCGTCTGTTTGTGCTAGTACTGCTCCATTACGTTTAATAGCTAATGGTGGATCTGTAGGCCCTACAACAGTCAATTCGGGTTCTATAACGATACCTGCCACTATAGGGGCACTGGGAACAATAACACATAGCCAAATAATGGCTGGCGTGCCTGCAGGCGCAGTGATAACAGGTGCAGAAGTAAACTTGGTGTCATTTGGTTCTCAATATCAAGACGATTATGTTGTGAATATTTCGGCACCAAATGGTAACACGCTGAATTTAATCAATCAGCGTGGTTCTCATACTGCCACTGTAACTACCTTGTTTTCAAACACCCGAGTTAGTTCTCTGGGTGCTACTTCATTAGCTACCGGTTCGGGTACGTTTACTGGATTGTGGACTGCAGATGCAGTTGTGGGTGTGGGTGCGCCTGCATATTTGTCCAACACAGCATCTTGGAGCACATTGTTTAGTATACCTAATGGTACCTGGACATTATCTATTTTCAACAATACTACTTTCTCAAACATAGTAGTGCCTACTGCACAATGGTCGCTCACGCTTTACTACACTTACAAAGCACCTGTAGTGTGGAGTCCAATAGCAGATTTGTATACAGATGCTGGTGCTATATCGGCATATGTAGGTGCAGCTGCTGACACGGTGTATTATGACCCAGCTAGTGCTACTACAACAACTATAAGTGGTGTGGCCAGTAATAATGGATGTAGTGTAACTGCAGCTACCACAATAACTGTGAATGCTAGCCCTGCTGCTCTAACTGGAACACTATCTGTATGTGAGGGCGCAACAACTACCTTGTCGTCAACAAGCACGGGAGGCACCTGGACAGTATCTAATGCTAACGCAACTGTAAGTAGTGCGGGAGTAGTAACTGGAATAAGTGCGGGAACAGTGAATATTACTTACACTTTAGCTGGTGGTTGTTTTGCTATAGCTACAGTAATTGTAAACACTACACCTGCATCAATAGTATTGGCACCAACTGTGTGTGAAGGTACCACAACGCTAGCAACTAACGCTACGCCAGGTGGAGCATGGTCTAACTCTACCGCAAATACGTATGTAGATCCTGCTGGTATAGTGTCGGGTATAGGTGGAGGGCTGTCCGTAATATCATATACTTTACCATCGGGTTGTTTTGCAATAGATACAATTGAAGTATTAGGTGCCCCTACTCCGATACTGGGTACTAGAATAGTATGCGAAGGTGCAACAACGGCTCTTTCTGTATTTACATCTGGCGGTACATGGTCTACTACAAGTTCTAATTTTACGGTGGACATATCTACAGGTGTGGTGACAGGTATATCTGCAGGGGTAGACTTCATTACATACACGCGTCCTACTACTTGTTTTATAGTGAGAGAGGTAACTGTATTGGCTACACCAGCAGCAATAGCAGGACCTAGTTCGGTTTGCGAAGGTTCTATTATCAATCTAAGTAGTGCTACTACTGGAGGCAACTGGACATCGTCATCATCTCGTGCATCTGTGGGGCTTACTACAGGTGTAGTGAATGGTGTACTCAGTGGCACAGCAACTATCACCTATACTGCAACCAATTCGTGTTTTGTAACACACCCTGTTACGGTAAATCAGTCGCCAACAGCAATAGCTGGCCCTGGTGGTGTATGTGTAGGTTCTACGGTAAATCTTACCAATGCTATAACGCCAGGTATATGGACTATATCGGGTAGTAATGCTACCATAGTAGCTGCTACTGGAGCCGTAACTGGTGTGACAACCGGAACAGCGGGTGTTACCTATACCTTGGCAAATGGCTGTGCACGTACTGCATTTATGAGTGTGTTTCCGCTGCCTAGTGCTATTACAGGAGCAGCATCATTGTGTTTGGGTAATACAACACCTGTATCATCAACACCTGCAGGTGGCACATGGTCGGCAAGTAATGCGAATGTATCATTTGCAGGAAGTAACATTACTGCTTTGGCAATAGGTACATCAACTATAACTTATACCCTGCCTACTGGTTGTATAGCTACTCGTGTAGTAACAGTCAATTCTGTGCCAGCACCTATATCTGGAGCGCCAACAGTATGCCGTTACTCATCTATTAGTCTTACCAGCACCACAGCAGGTGGAACTTGGTCTAGTAGCAATCCTGTAGTAGCCAATGTGAACTCTTTTACTGGTGATGTGGTGGGCCTGAATGTAGGTACTGCTACAATTTCTTATTCTCTAGGTTCGGTATGTTTTGTAACTCATGTAGTGAGTGTAAACTCCGTACCTCCTGCAAATGTATTGACATCTGGCGGTCGTGTATGTGAGGGGCAAACTCTTACTGTGTCTAACTCAATGACTGGTGGTATATGGACGGTAAATGATCCGATTCAGGGTAGTGTAGATGCTGGAGGAGTGGTAACTGGTCTTAATGCAGGATCTGTAATAGTGTCTTATGTGTTGCCGACAGGTTGTGCAGCCACAAGCACTGTATTTATAGACCCAACACCTGATACAATAATAGGTGTGTCTAGCTTGTGTACTGACCGTACAACAGTGCTCTATAGCATAACAACTGGAGGTGTATGGGTGTCATCAAACACAACTGTAGCTAATGTGGGTATTGCAGATGGTATAACAAGGGGACTAAGTGCTGGCACAGCAACTATCACCTATGTATTGCCCACAGGCTGTCTCACTACTAAACAACTTACTATTTATCCGTCTCCTGTAGCTATTGTGGGCGATTCCACACTTTGTTTGGGTGCAATAGATTTGTTGGTAGATACTTCTGCTGGTGGTGTATGGTCATCATCGGCACCTGGTATAGCTGCCATAGATACTATTGGTGGTATATCTGCACTAGCAGTAGGCACTGCTACTATATCATATATACTGCCAACAGGCTGCTATGCAGGTATGGGCGTGACGGTGAATGCGCTGCCCAATGTGTATAATGTAGGTGGAGGCGGCTCTTACTGCACAGGTGGTGCTGGTATGCCAATCACACTTTCAGGTTCGGAATTAGGGGTAAGATATAGCCTGATAGCAACGAGCTTGCCAACAATAATGCAATTAGGTACAGGTTTGGGTATTACATATTCGGGTGTAACTGCTGCTGGAATATATAGTATAGAGGCTCGTGATACCACAACTGGATGCGTAAGTAGTATGACTGGCACTGCTACCATAACACCACTGATAATAGAAGTGCCTGCAGTATCTATAGATGCTACTCCGTCTGATCCTATTTGCTCTGGTACTATTGTTACTTATTCGGCTATGGGTTCAGGTACGGGAACTTCGCCTGTTTATAACTGGCGAGTAAATGGTGTGCCAGTTTCTGTAGGTGCAAGCTATACTTATGCACCTGTAAATGGGGATGTGCTTACAGTTCGCCTGAATAGTAGTGCTGTATGCCGCATCATAGACTCTGCTATAGATACACGAGTGCTAACCGTAATACCTACTGTTATACCAGGTATCTACAGCACTGTAGGGCCCAACGATACGGTATGTTCGGGGAATAGTGTGCTACATGCATCTACCTATATAAATGGTGGAACAACACCTAGTGTATATTGGTTGGTGAATGGAGCTTATGCTGATAGCGGCAGCACAATGATGCGTACTCCTGCTAATGGCGATGATGTTACTGCAGTTTTGGTAAGCTCTGCTCAATGCCGCACAACAGATACTGTGTATAGTGCACCTATCAATATTACTGTTCTGCCTACACTGACACCGATAGTAAATATAACAGCAATGCCAGGTACATCTGTAATCACTGGTCAGACTGTAACATTTACTGCAGCTGCAGTAAATGCAGGATCTACGCCTTTGTATCAGTGGAAGTATAACGGTACGCCTATTGCTGGCGCAACAAATGCAACTTTCACAACAAGTACGTTGCACAATATGTCAACCGTGTCTTGTGCGGTTACCAGCCGTGGCGAATGCGGTGGGGTAACAACAGAAGGTGCAGTTGTGATGACAGTAACCGACTTTGTTGGTGTAGCAGAAGTGGCATCATCTAGCGATGTGCAATTGTTCCCTAATCCTAATACAGGTTCGTTTACAGTGTCTGTAGCAGATGCAAGTAGTAAGGCGATAACTGTAATGGATGTGGCGGGTAGAGTAGTAAATGAAGTAGCTATAGTAGCAGGCAGCGAAGATGTGCAGGTAACTATGCCAAGTTCTGCAGCTGCTGGCGTATATCTAGTTCAGATAATAGGCAGCAATGGTGTACAAACAATGAAGTTTACTTTGATTAAGTAGTAAAAAATTAGGCTACTTTTATTTGTCTCATTCGGGGCTTGTCTGTAAAGGCAAGCCCCGTTTTTGTGATTCATTTTTTCATGAATCATCTATCACTTGAAGTTTGTTCTAATTGATATTCGTGTGTAATTAGCTTGGGAATTACGTGGCTTTGGTTCTTGTAATTTGAGGTTAACAATGCAATGTCTAGTTATGGATTGCATATAATGGATGACATTTGCCTTAATGCAAAACACCCTGCCATTTTTTGAGGCAGGGTGTTAGATGGGTTGTAAAAATGTTGTTTTTACTTTTTAAGCCCTATTTCAGCCAATCTTTCGTCAAGGTATTGGCCTGCGGTGTAGTCTTCGTAAGCTTTAGGATGAGCCTCATCAATACAAGACTCCAAGCATGCTAAACTCATAGATGGCTTAGGATGTAAAAAGAATGGTAGCGAATAGCGTGCTGTTCCCCAAAGAGCTTTTGGAGGGTTCACTACCCGATGGGTAGTGGACTTTAGTTTGTTGTTGGTCAATCTTTGTAGCATGTCACCAACGTTTACCACTATTTGGTTAGGAAGTGCTGTAACCGGAACCCAATTACCATCAGCTGATAGTATTTCGAGCCCGTCGGCAGAAGCGCCCACTAGCAGTGTAATAAGGTTGATGTCTTCGTGTTGTTCGGCACGAATAGCAGACTTAGGGTCTGTGGTGATTGGTGGGTAATAAATGGCACGCAAAATTGAATTGCCATTATGTACGTATCCGTCAAAGAAATTTGGCTTTAAGCCCAAGTAAATAGCTATGGCGCTCAATAAGGCATTGCCTGCCCGCTCAAAATTTCTATACGCTTCCATCATGGTAGCCGCAAACTCTGGTACATCTTTAACGTACACATTGGAAGGATATTCGGAAGCTATAGCATCACCATCTGTCACTTCCTGGCCTACCTGAAAGAATTCTTTTAGGTCTGGAGCGTCATAACCTTTGGCATGTTCTTTGCCAAAAGAGGTGAACCCTCGTTGACCAGCAAGACCTGGTATTTCGTATTGGCTTTTAGTTTCTGTTGGTAGCTGAAAGAAGGTTTCAGTGAGCGTATATATCTTATGAATTAACTCGTCTGATATTCCATGATTGCTCACAGCTACAAAGCCTACCTCTTCATATGCCTTGCCTAGTGTATGAGCAAATGCAAGCTTGTCTGCTTCATTTCCTTTGGTGTATTGTGATAAATCTACTGAAGGTATGTTCATGTTTTAACTGCTGTTTAGTGTTATAAAAGATGGTTACTAGTGGAAGTTTAGATTTTATAAAGGTATTGTGTAGTGCAAATTAAAAAGAAACAGCCGCTACATTTAAGTTGCGGCTGAATGTTTTTGTGTTAATTCTTAGATTGTGTTACAGCGTTTCTGATTTTTTCTTCATTTCTGCAGCTTTATCCATTTTGTTTTGCAACAAATAGATGCGGTTAAGCGCATTACATGTATTCTTGAAGTTAGCTAAATCTTCATTGTTGATATTCTTCTCGTTGGCATTAAAAATAGCGTAAGCTTTTTCGAATGCAGGTACTGCTTTAGCAAAAACACCATCACGTTTAGCTTTCAGGCTTTCATATTTCTCCTGATCGGCTTTAGATGAACCTGTAATAGCATTGATTTGGTCATTGAAGTCGGCACCTTGGTTGAAGTAGAGCGCACCCAAACTATAGTTGAAGCCGCCATTCTCTGGAGCTAACTTTATAGCACGAGTGAATGCATCTTCGGACTTAGTATAATATTCGGCAGCATTAGCAGGTTTTTGACCTGATTTTGGATTGGCTATAGATAAATATGTGGTGCCGAGGTTGAACAAAAGGTCAGCATTAGATGGTTCTTTAGCAGATGCTTCTTCTAGCTTTTTAGTCAACTCAGCAAGTTTGCCCGACTTGATGTAGTAGTTGAGCTCATAGTTGCGTATAGTAACATCGGTAGGGAATGCTTTGCGTGCTTCTTCGATAGCGGCAAGTGCCATTGCCGAATTGTCCTTTTTCATGTATGCATCTATTAGGCATTGGTGCACAGAAGGTACATTGCGTATCGGGTTGCTCTTTACTTTGATCAATAGCGGAATTGCCTCATCCATATTGCCTGAGAAGTATACAGCGTTGGCCATAGTGAGATACGCATCGGCAGCAATAGTGTCGAATTGTTTCAGGACATTAGACGTCATTTTGCTGAAACGTTTGCCACCTGCGCCCATTTCGTAAACTTTTACCACGGTTTTCATGGCGTTTACGGACTTGTCGTACTCTTTGTCATTGTAGGTTTTTACACCCTCGTTGTAGCTTAGGTAACCACCGTTGATAAGTAGTTGGTCTACATTGTCTTTTTCATAATCGGGCTTCACTTCGGCCAGCTTCATTGCAGCTTCCAAACCTTCTTTATAAGGATTGGCACTTTTGTACTTTTCTGCATTTTGCAGGGCAAAGTATATCTGAGCTTTAGAATACAATGCTTTTGGCTTTTCTTTAGTTTCGGGATTAGCCATTGCTTTGTCTATCTCTGTTTTAGCCTCGTCATAGTTTTGGCTCTTAAGCGCCAGGTTGGCAGATACTACATACTTGTCTTGCGCAATACCAGGCAAAGATGCACCTACGATAGAGGCAATTAAAAGTGCTTTTTTCATTTTTAATGTTAATTGAGCTTGCAAATTGCGATTTTTATTTCAAACTAAATGTTAGTTATTCTGTTGTTTCGGTTTCTTGTTCGGCAGCTGTTTCGTTGTTTGCAGCTGAGTCGGCAGCATTATTTTCGCTTTCTTCGGCGTTTTCAGCCTCACTTTCTTCCTCTTGGTCGCGTATGGCGGCTATTGCTGCTATACGGTCGCCCTCATCAATATTTATCAGTTTTACACCTTGTGTGGCACGTCCGGCCTCGCGAATAGAGGTTACCTTCATGCGTATGGTTACTCCAGATTCGCAGGTTATCATCAGGTCGTCTTTTTCTTCTACCTGAAGCAGGCCTGCTAGTCCGCCTGTTTTTTCTGTTACGTTGATGGTTTTAACGCCCTTGCCACCACGGTTGGTAATTCTGTAAGACAATATGTAGTCGGCGCTCATGCCATCGGCAGCCGTTATCTGCACCAGATTGCCAGGTTCTTCTTGTTTGTCTTCTTCGGTAGCAGGGGTGAAGAAAGGAGTACGTTTGCCAAGGCCTTTTTCAGACACAACCAGTATTTGCTTGCTAATGTCGTTTTTGCCTACGCAAATCATACCTATCACTTCGTCTGCATCGTTTTCCAACTCTATGCCTATAACACCTATTGCGCCACGACCAGTAGCACGTACTTTCTCGTCGTGAAAGCAAACTGCTCTACCACTACGAACTGCCATCATGATATAGCTGTTGTCGTTTTGCGACAAAGAAACATCGAGTAAGCGGTCTCCTTCTTCAATAGTGATAGCTATAACGCCTGTGGAGCGAGGGCGGCTAAAGTCTTCGAGTCTTGTTTTTTTGATGATGCCCTTTTTGGTGCAAAGTACCACGCTGTGGTTACTCAAAAACTCTTCATCATCTAGTCTAGGTACATCTATCACCGTTCTTATTTTATCGTCTGGCGGTATCTGTATCATATTTTGTATGGCGCGTCCTTTGCCATTTTTGTCACCTTCGGGTATCTCGTATACTTTGAGCCAGAAGCAGCGTCCCTTTTCTGTGAAGAACAGTAACGTATGGTGAGTGCTGGCAATGAACAGATGCTCAATATAGTCTTCTTGACGGGTGCGACCGCCCATAGCTCCTCTGCCCCCTCTGCGCTGTGCTCTATATTCTGCTGCCGATGTGCGCTTGATGTAGCCCAGGTGAGATACAGTGATTACCACATCTTCTTTTTCGATGAGGTCTTCTATCCTCATCTCGTCGGCCATGTAATGAATTTCTGTTTTGCGCTCGTCACCAAATTTCTTTTGCACGTCCAATAATTCATCTTTGATGATTTGGTAGCGCATTGATTCATCGCCAAGTATAGCCTCCAAGTGAGCTATTAGCTTCATAAGCTCAGCATGTTCCTCGCGTATTTTGTCGCGTTCCATGCCTGTAAGGCGTTGTAGGCGCAGTTCCAGAACGGCTTTGGCTTGAATTTCTGTCATGCCAAAGTTGTTCATCAAGCCATCTTTAGCTATCTCGGGATTTGCAGATGCTCTTATGAGCTTGATTACTTCGTCCAGATGATCTAGGGCTATGAGATAACCCTCTAAGATGTGTGCACGTTTTTTGGCTTCGCGTAGCTCATATTGAGTGCGGCGCACTATCACCTCGTGTCTGAAGAGAATGAACTCTGATATCAGGTCTTTAAGGTTGAGTGTGCGTGGGCGACCGTTAACCAGTGCTACATTGTTGATGCCGTAAGAGGTCTGAAGCTCGCTATATTTGTATAGTTGGTTGATGATGACTTGCGCCACAGCATCGCGACGAAGTTCTACAACGATACGAGTACCTTCTTTGTTAGACTCGTTGGCAACGTGTGTGATACCCTCAATGATTTTATTGTTCACCAAGTTGCCAATTTTTTCGGCCAGCGCATCTCTGCTCACCTGGTAAGGTACCTCAGTTATGATAATTTGCTCTTTGCCTGACTTGGTAGTTTCTACCGTAACCTTGCCTCTAAGCACCACACGGCCACGCCCAGTGTGCATACCTTGCTTAATGCCCTCTATGCCATAAATAATGCCGCCTGTTGGGAAATCGGGGGCTTTGACAAACTTCATCAGTTCGTCTATAGTAATATCTCTATTGTCTATGTATGCCAGGCAGCCGTCTATTACCTCAGTAAGGTTGTGTGGCATCATATTGGTGGCCATACCTACTGCTATACCCGACGAGCCATTGACCAATAGCTGTGGTATGCGGGTAGGCATAACTGTTGGTTCTTGCAGAGAATCGTCGAAGTTGAGGGTGAAGTCGACAGTTTCTTTGTCGATGTCTTCCATCATTGCTTCTCCCAAGCGTAGCATACGCGCTTCTGTGTAACGCATAGCCGCCGGGTTGTCTCCATCCTGACTGCCGTAGTTTCCCTGGCCATCTACCAGCATGTAGCGCATGCTCCAAGGCTGAGCCATACGCACCATAGCGTCGTACACCGCCGTATCGCCGTGGGGGTGATACTTACCCAGCACCTCACCTACTATACGGGCGCATTTTTTGTATGGTTTGTTGTGCGTATTGCCTAGCTCGTGCATGGCAAATAGTACCCTTCTATGCACAGGTTTTAGCCCGTCGCGCACATCTGGTAGTGCGCGGCCTACTATCACCGACATTGAATAGTCGATATATGCAGTCTTCATCTGTTCTTCGATGTTGACTGGTATAATTTTGTCGTTTTCCTCAGACGAATTCTGCGGTAACAGATCCTCGTTGTTCTGATCCATATAAGAATGTAAAATAAGAATGGCAAATATAATCTATTCGGGTCGTAAACCGAGGTGCGGATGGTGCTAAAAAAGCCTAAATTTTGGCTTTGTGGGTAGTATGTTAATACCTACACACAAAAGGGGGTGTTATAGCTCGAATAGGCTTTAAAATGCTAAAAAAGCGAAAGTTGGTTTCCTTTTGGTCTCCGAAAATCGTTGATGTTGGCTTGGTAGGAGGTTTGGTTGAGCCCATATTTCCGACACCAGAGTCGGAACTGGTCTTGAATAAGCGTTGCAAATTTTCCTTCGCCAATTATTCTATTGCCCCATCGGCTGTCATTTACCTTGCCGCCATGACACTCGCATATTTGATTCCATACTTTTTCTGCTCTGTCTGGAAACTGCTCATAGAGCCAGTTTCTAAAAAGAGGACCTACGGCACCATTTAGCCGCACCACGGTGTAGCCAGCCCATTGTGCGCCCGCGTTGGCCGCGCGTTGCAGCACATCGTGCTGGTGCATATCGTTGATGCCTGGTATTAGTGGAGCGTTCATTACTCCCACCGGTACACCTGCGGCTGCTAGTTTTTCTATAATGCCAAATCTTGCCTTATAGGTTGCTGTTCTAGGCTCAAGTTGCAGTCGCAGCCGCTCGTCGGTAGAGGTAATAGATACAAATACACGAGCCAAGCCACGCTTAGCTAGCTCTTGTAGCAAGTCTGTATCTCGCAGCACCAGTGCATTTTTGGTGATGATGCCTACGGGATTGCGATAGTCGAGGCATATCTCCAGCAGCGCTCTGGTTATCTTCATGCTTCGCTCTATGGGTTGGTAGCAGTCTGTGTTGCCGCTGAGGGATAGCGTGGCTGGCTGCCAGTTTCGGTTGTCGAAAAATTGCCGGAGTAGTGCTGGCGCATTTTTCTTTACCACTATTTTGCTTTCAAAGTCGATACCAGCACTATAGCCCCAATATTCGTGACTGTTTCGTGCATAGCAGTATATGCATCCATGCTCGCAGCCCTGATAGGGATTGGCGGAGTAGAGCATACCCACATCGGGACTTGTGACCTTGTTGACCAGCGTTTTACTATCGTCTACTATGAACTCTGTTTGTCTGGGTGAGGTTTCCCAGTCGTCTATAGCCTCGCTATGCATGCGCTCATAGCTTAGCGCTGCATATTTGTTGGCAGGGTTTAGCGATGTGCCTCTTCCCTTTTCGGTACGTTCGTTATTGCAAAAAGTACTCATGTTGCTACCATTCTGTTGATATGTCCAGGTCGTTTTCATCTTCTTCGAGCAGGTATTGATTGGCGACTATACCTAATTCGTTGAGTCCCATATCTTTTACAGAGCCAAACCCTATGGCATCTTTGAAGATGTTGGGCACTACTATTTCGGCGCCTTTCCTCACCAGATTTCGGCCATACTTGTCTTTTATTTCGTAAATGGCTTTGCGTAGCTGGTTTTGTTTTATTCGGTTGTCGAAGAGGTTATACTGTATTACTCTGTCGCTATCTATAAGAAGACCTACTGTTACTACCATTTTTTGCACCCGTGCAGAGAAGAGTGTGTCTAATCCGCGAGGTTTGATGAAGGCATCTATGCGCTCGTTGATGTATTGCTTCAGTTCCATGGCATCTTGTGCAGGCTCGGGTATTTTTATGGAGGTGTCCCATCCGGTTCCATCTTTGTAGCGTATAGCAAACGATACTTGCTGGCACATAACCTTGTGTTTCACCATTCGCTGTTCCAATCTGGTGCATAGTGCCACTAGCATGGCCTCCATGTTTTGAGGATGTGCAGTTTGCCGACTGCTTAGTGAGCGCCCGGCACTCATATTGCGCTGGCTGTTTTTATTGGAGAAGTCTACCTCGCCAAAATTCATTCTACGGTACCAGTATTCGCCTACTACGCCTCCAAATGCTTTGCGTAGTAGGGCAGGTGATGCGTGGCGTAGATCCAGCGGATTTTTTATGCCTATCATTTTCAGTCGTCTTTCGTTGGCGCTAGCTATGCCGGGCAGATCTATAAGCTGCATACCTGCCAGATATGTATCTATGTTTTCTGGCGTTATCTCAACCAGGCCATCGGGTTTTTGTAGTTCGGTGCCTAGCTTAGCCAGAAAAGTATTGGGGGCTATGCCTATGGAGCAGGTGAGGTAGTCGTGTTTTTTCTTGATGTCTGCTTTTATTTGTTTGGCTATGGTTTTCAGGTCTTTATACACTAGTTTGTAGTTGGCAAAGTTGATTACGGCTTCGTCTATGCTGCGGGCTATCACATCTTCGCTATAAGTGCGCAGTATGGTGATGATATCTACATGTACGCACCTGTACCAGGCCGGATGCGTCACCACTGGTGTTATGTCGGGGCATAATATTTTACAGTCGGAGAGCCTCATGCCTGTTTTTACACCTTTCTTTTTGGCCTCGGCAGATGCTGCTATTACTGCAGCATTAACACTATCGTAGGCTACTACACCCACTGGCTTACCTCTGAGTTGAGGGTTGCGCTGCTGCTCGCAGGCTGCAAAGTAGCTGTTCATGTCAATGTACATGACATGAGAGCCTATGTTTAATCCGGTATGGTTGGCATATAACTTCATCGCTTGTCAAATTTAATGGAAAATGACAAGAAAAATGGATTTTCTATAGAAGTGTGGAAAACTTTTGTTCTATTGGATAGTTACATTGGTTTATAGCTTATGTATGGCTTGCTCTGTGATTATGTAGACGTTGTTGGCCTCTTTGATAGGTAATTTGTACAAACCTGTAAGTATGCCAAAGGCTGGTAATATAAAAGTTGGGTGCCTGTGGTAGAAGCAGGGTAGTGTAATGGATTGTCGGGCACGCCCGCTAAGTGATATGCCTGGGTGGATATGCCCAACAATGTTGACACAGTCGGGAGGTAGGTCGGTAATTTCATCGTGGGTGAATATGAGCTGCCCATGGCGAAGCTGTAGGGTTGTAGCTACGCCTATTTGCTCAAAACGGCCAGGAGGTATCCTGTCGTGATTGCCAATGATGAGGGTGAAGTCTATATGTGTATGTTGGGAAATAAAAGCCTGAAATAGGGGCCAATCGCTATGGGTGGCACTGTGAAACAAATCGCCTAGAAAGTACATGCGCTCTGTGGGGCGAAGTGTGATGAGGTGCTGCAGGCGGGCATAGTCGGGTAGCTGAGCTAATGCGGGTATAGCCACTCCTTCTTTTCTCATGTGGCTTGCTTTGCCCAAGTGCACATCGGCTACAACCATGGTGCGCAGAGCGGGCAGGTAGAGTGCTTTTTCGGGTAGTAGTTCCAGTTTATGTTCGCAGAGGTCTATGAGCATGGTTATTATAGTAGGTTTTGTTTCATCAGTTTTTGCACTCTGCTTTCTACTGTTTCGTTGCTAAACTGTTCTTTGATGCGCTCGGCAAGTATAGGGAAGCTAAACGGGCTAAAGCGTTCCAGTTGTTTGATGACAATAGTTTGTTGCTCCATTCGGTGCAGGGCATCTACCATACGTGCTTCTTCCATCTGAAACGTCATTACCTCGTCGTATGCCTGCTGAAGCAGCAGGTTGCTGCCATCATAGTTTTCGAATACGGAGAAGAATAGTCCTGATGATGCTTGTATCTGTCTAGTTTTAGTTTGCTTGCCGGGATAGCCAGAGAAAATGAGACCCGATATGGTGGCTATATCTCTGAATCTCCTTTTGGCCATCTCTGCTACATTGATGCTGTTTTGAATGTCTACCGTAATGCCTGTGGTGTCGAAGATGGCACTGCCCAGTGCTTCTTCTATAGGTATGTCGGTATCGCTTAGCAGCTCAAAGCCATAGTCGGTGAGAGAAATGGAGAAAGACATAGGTTGCAGCTTAGATATGCGATAGCTAAATAACATGGCCATCCCCTCGTGTACGTTGCGCCCTTCAAACGGATAAATAAATACATGATAGCCTTCTTTGGAGTGTATTTTTTCTATCAACAACTCGTTGGTGGCTGGCAGGTGCGATCTTTTTTTCTGTTCCTCGAACAATGGCTCCAGTATACTTATTTCTTTATCGTGTGTTATGGGTTGGCCATATTCGTTTAGCTTTTGTCTGATAATCTCTGTAAGCTGGCTGGATAGTGGCATGCGACCACCTTGCCAAGAGGGGAACTCTCCTTTTTTGCCAGTAGCCTTGCGCACGTGTGCTATCATATCTTTTACTCTTACCAGCTCCAGATGCTTGCCTGCAAACCAGAACGCATCGCCAGGGTTGAGCCGCGCAATAAACCACTCTTCTACAGAGCCAATACGGGCCCCACCCACAAACTTCACCTGCATCATAGAGTCGCTTACTATGGTGCCTATAGACAGGCGATGCCGCATAGCTATGCGTCTGCTGGTAACTTTATACTTGCCGTCTTCTATTACTACTTTATGAAACTCATCATAAGCATCTAAACTGCCGCCACCCGTCACAAATTGCAAGCACCAGTTGAACTCTGCCCTGCTTACAGAGCTATAGCAGTGGGTTTGAGCAATTTCCTGATATAGCTCATCGGCATCAAAGCCATCTGATACGGCTAGTGTTACCATGTATTGTACCAGCACATCGAAAGAGCGAATGTAGGGTATGCGCTGCTCCATAATGCTATGCTCTGTGGCATAGCGCAATGCGCTTCCTTCCACTATCTCTAGCGAGTGAGTGGGCATAAAGTATATCTTGCTGGTAGCCTCTGGCGAGTGCCCCGACCTGCCTGCGCGCTGCAAGAAACGTGCTACTCCTTTTGGCGAACCAACTTGAATAACAGTATCTACAG
>CALRKH020000008.1:0-58730 GCA_943367855.1 Asaia bogorensis
CGTTGTTGCACCTATACTTGCCACTGATGCATTGCTACTACTCCAAGTGCCTCCACTTGCTGAAAACACATTGGCTGTAGAACCACGGCATACGCTAGGCGTACCGGTGATAGAAGCTGGTCATGGATTGACCATGATAGACGCTGCTCGGAAACAGCCGTTAGGCATGGTATAAGTCACGTTCACGCCTCCGTTTGCTATACCTGACACCAGACCAGTACCTGCATCTATGGTGGCTCTGGCTACATTGCTGCTGCTCCATACGCCACCTACAGCTTCGTGATCTAAATCTATTGTGTTGCCCACACACACATTTGTAGGACCAGTGATAAGTGCTAAGGCTGGGTTCACTGTTACCACCTTGGTGGACACACAGCCAGAACCTGTTATAGTATAAGATATAGTTGTTGTACCAGAAGAAACACCTCCTACAACTCCTGCAGACCCACTGATGGTACCTATAGCTGGTGTAGCACTGGACCAGGTGCCACCTGTTGTGGCACAAGCCTGAACTGCAGTAGTGCCCACGCATACTTCGTTAGCACCTGTTATGGCCGCTGGCATAGAACGTACTGTGACATTTATTGTACGATAACAACCGCTGCTCACATAATAGGTGATTGTTGCACTACCTAAACTAACTCCTGTCACTACTCCTGTAGTATTATCTACACTGGCTATAGCAGCGTTTGAAGACATCCAGCTTCCACCTGCTACTGCATGACTCAAGGTAGTGGTAGCTCCCTGACATACAAGCGTAGTGCCTGTAATGGCTGCTGGGGTGCTGCTAACAGTAACTGTCTTGGTAGTAACACAGCCAAAACCTAAAATACGATAACTAATGGTTGCTGTGCCTACGCCAAGAGGAGTAGCTAAACCGGTAAGATTGTTAATTACTATTACGCCGCTGTTTGATGTGCTCCAGGTTCCTGAAGGTGTGGTGTTACTTAATATAGATGTTGAACCCAGGCAGAAACTAGAGGTGCCTGTTATGGTATCTGGCATGCCGATTACAGTAAACGTAGCTGTGCGGAAGCAACCGTTGGTATGTGTATAGCTAATAGTAGTAGTTCCTACAGATACTGCGCTCACAACACCACCTACACTGATACCTGCCACACTGCTATTGGAGGAGCTCCACGAGAAGCCTGGAGTTAACGATGATAAAGTGCCTGTCCCGCCTGGACAAGCTGTTAATGTTCCCGTGATAGCAGCAGGCAGAGAGCCTACTGTTACAGTGGTTACCCGACGACATCCTGTGGGTAGTGTGTAGGTAATAACTACATTACCCCCTACTTTAGCATTGAGTGTATCGCCGCTTAAGTTGACACTAGCCACTGTAGGATTGCTAGTGCTCCAGGTTCCGCCAATTGATGACGATATAGACACATTAGACCCAGCGCATACAAATGATGGCACTGTGATGGTAGCTGGTAATGGATTTACGGTGAGCTCTTTGGTGCTGTAACAACCTGTAAAGATGGTGTAGGTAATCGTTACTGTTCCATCGCTTACGCCAGAAACCAAACCATTAGTTGCACCTATTGTGGCTACAGATGGGTTGCTTGAGGTCCAGGATGTAAGACCTGGAGTAATACAGCTTTGCAATGCAGTAGCTCCTATACAAACTGATGATGAGCCTCCTATAGCTGCTGGGTTACTGTTGACAGTAAATACGGCTGTTTTGAAACAACCTGTCCCCAATGTATAGGTAATAACACTTGTGCCTGCCGTTAAGCCTGACACTATGCCACCGCCATCAACAGTTGCTACTGCTGTATTGCTACTGCTCCATATGCCGCCGCCAGAAACGTGTGTCAATGTGGTATTCTGACCGATACATGTTCTGAAGGTACCTGTTATGTTTGGTATCGCTGTATTAACTGTGATCTGCTTAGTAGCAAAACAGCCACTACTTGGAACTCTATATGATATAGTAGCTGTGCCACCTGCAACACTGCTCACTAAACCTGTTGTGCTATTAACGGTAGCAACGCTGAGGTTACTACTAGACCATACTGCGCCAGATAAGGTGTCGCCAATAGTCAACATACTAGTAGAACCTAAGCACAATACAGAATCGCCAGTAATAACAGATGGTGTTGGTGATACTGTCATAGTTCTTGTGATAGAACAGGTGCTTGGATGTGTATAGGTCAAAGTAAACACACCGTCACTCACACCATAAACACTGCCTGTTGTAGCATTAACAGTAGCCACTGCTGTATTAGAGCTACTCCATGTATAGCCAGGTGAGTAAGAACTGACAGTGACAGAACTACCTTCGCAAACGGTAGCAGGTCCGTACATAGCTTCTGGTAAATTGCCTACTGTAATATTTACAGTACGCATACAACCACTTGCCAATGTATAGTATATAGTAGCGTTGCCACCTATCACGCCATTAACGACGCCACCAGTATCTACTACAGCTACAAACGTATTGCTGCTAGACCAGGTGCCACCTGCTGGACTACTACTTAAAGTGCTGCTAGTGCCTGCGCAGAACCATGTGCTACCACTAATAGCAGTTGGTAAAGGATTTACAGTAATTGAAATTGTATCTACTGCTGTCAGGCCGTTTCCATCAGTTACTGTTACTGTATATACTATTGTGTTAGGTGTTCCTACCGTTGTTAGCGTTACAGTTACATTATTGCCTGTTGTGGTGCTGAGTCCTGTTGCAGGTGCCCATACATAAGTGAATGGTGTGTCAGTTGTTGCATTGGCTGTCATGTTTACGCTGTTTCCTGAGCAAAATGCATACGCTGTTGAATTTATATTTACTGTAGGTATAGTGCCACTTAAACCACTTATTGAAATATTATTTGCAGATAGTCCTGATGCTGAAAGACTATTGGTTACTGTGTCTAAAGCATTATGAAACGACCATGGTAATGCTCCGTTGTAAGTTGCCGATAGTATGCCTGAGCCATATCCAACTATATCACTATTGTTATATGTGGCTTGCAAAGAGTAAGTAGGGCTTGAGATATTAGCTACAGAAATGTTCCAATGTCTGTTAAGGTAGTTGTTTGTGTTCGCATTATTTGGGTGTTTAGTATCTTTTAGGTTGACACTAAAAGTTGAAGTTGGGCCGTAAGTTCCACCGATACCTGTAATCGTAATTGGTGTAAATGTTGAACTATCGCCAATGGGAAATGTAAATGATCCACTAGAACTATAAACTCTCCTAACCATTCCGCTAGAGTTAGCATTTATCATTTTAGTATTATCAAAAGAGCCTGCAAGAACTGAAGAGCTACCTAATGTAATATTATTGGTGTCTATATTAAGTATTCCGGCAGCTAAGTTCAAAGTTCCTTGTACTGTAGGAGAGCCGCTAAGTGAAAAACCACTGCTATTATTAAGCGTAATATTACCTAGAGTTGCGCCTGAAATTGTTTTATTAGAACCTGTCAATATGATTTTTCCGGTTGCAGATACAGAATGAGTACCAGTGCCAACTACATTGCCGGTCAAAGTAATGGTAGTGTTGTTGTCGCTAAACAAGCATCCTGATGATAATGTAAGGTCTCCACCAATATTTATAGTAGACCCAGCTGCAGCAACGATTGTTCCAGAAGTATTGCTAATCATTAATCCGCCATTAAAGTTTCCATTTGCAATTGTTTGACCTCCATTACTTCTATAAAATTCTATTAACTGCGGCCAGTTTTTATTTGGTTGAATTGCTGTAGTGCTGGTGCTTCTTGTTCTAATTGTTCCTCCTCCAGTAATCGCGAATGAACTACCAAAATGACCTAGCGTGAATGTGGACATATCAATAACAGTTCCATTTGGTCCGCTTGTGAAGTTGTTGTTTATCCTTACGTTACCAGTAGCTGTTAAGGTTCCTGTTGTATTGCCACAAATTAGGTTGTTTACAGTGCAATTAGGTATTGTTTGTCCACCTGTTGCATTGTCAAATTGGATTGATAAAGAAGATAAATTTAGGCCTGACGGGAATGGCAATGAAGAAGTATTTTGTGTTCGAAATGAACTTGAAGAATTTGTTATTGTGGTAGTATTTAATGCTTCGCTACCCATATTTAGCGTTCCATTAATGCTTCCAGAAACTGTAATTGTATTAGTTGTAAAAGGGGCAAGTACAGTATTTTCTCCACTAGTATTTGTGAAACTTAGTATTCTGTATGTACCAGCAGGAAGAAATTGTCCTCCAGTTGTTGAATTAAAAATTACACCACCCGTGGTACCAGTCCATGTCCTGCCACTGGGTATAGCAGCAGAGTCTATGCATGCGGTAGCAATTGTTCCATTGTTTGTTAAAGAACTAATGCTGCCTGTCAATTTGTAAGTAGATAATGAAAATGTACCACCAGAGGTTGTAGTTAATGCTCCTGCAACACCAACGGGTCTATCGGCAGTTTTGGTGCCAGATGTGTTAGCAAAAACAAGGTTATTGTAATTGATGCCTCCTACTCTGGCAGCTGAAGTAGTAGTGTATGAGCATGTATTGGTGCCTACACTGTAACCGCCAATATTGGTAGCTGTTACACTGAAATTGCCCGAAATACTTATAGTTCCGTTCTCTAGTGTAATGTTACCTCCTGCTTTATCGCCCGATAATCCGATGTTGGTGTATGTGCCATTTACAATAGTTTGAGACGAGGTGCCATCGTATAAAACAGTTCCAGTCCAGGTTCTGCTTGATGGTATAGGTGAACTGCCAATAGCTTGCGTGCGTAATGTGCCTAAACCTGCATAAACAAAAGAGCCTGACAAAACATTTGTGCTCATGTTGAGTATTCCTGAGGCTCCACCTGTAGATGATAAAGTATCAGTAACAGTTATAGCTCCTGTTGCGGTATTAGTATTTGTTGTATTGGCTAGATAAAGAGACTTATATGTTCCCTCGGGTAAGAATTGTAAACCACCAGTTGCTCCATAAATTACTCTGCCTGTAGTGCCACTCCAATTGTAACCTGAAGGTATTGCAGGATTTACGGTGCAACTTGTAGATATAATACCGTTGTTTGTGAGACTTGCCAAACTACCGCTTAATTGGTTGAAACCCATTGCTAATGTGCCTGCAGATGTTGTAACCAACTGACCATTTATAATTAAACTTCCGACTGCAGTATTTGTACCTGTTGTATTACCACTTGTTAAATTATTATAGGTGCCAGCAGGTATACTTTGTCCTCCATTACTTCTGTTGAAGATAACTGTACTTCCCCAGCTATTACCTGAAGGAATGGCAGGGTTAACCGTGCAGAATGTAATTAATGTACCATTGTTATTAGCAGTAAAAGTTCCTGATAGGCTATGGTTTACACCGCTAAAAGTGACTGTGCCACCAGAAGTTGTAGTGAAATTATTACCAACAGTAATTGGACCAGTTGTAGAGTCTACACCAGTACTGTTGCCTGCAATTAAAACATTGTAGGTGCCAGTTAAAATTGTTTGACTACCTGATGAGTTAGCATAAAGTACAGTACCGTTAGTTCCCCAGTTCTTTCCACTACCCAATGGTGTAGCACTTGTGTTTCTAGTAACTATCACTCCGTTGTTGGTTATAGATGAATAAGCACCAGTAACAGTGTTAGTGTTAACATCTAGAGTGTCATTAGTGCCAACAAATAATCCTGTTGAAATCACTAGATTTCCGTTTGGTAAAGATGTAGATGGTGTAGAATGATTGATTCGTAAATTAGTATATGTTCCTGATGCAATTGTTTGACCTCCTAGTGTTGCATCATATAACACAGTACCAGCCCATGATTTAGCGTTTGGTACAGGGTTGCTACTAGTGTTTTGAGTGCGAATAAAACCACCGCCAGTATGATTAAAGCTGCCTAATAGTTGGTTTGTTTGTAAGTCTAGATAACCATTTGCCCCACCATTAGCACTAATTGTATCTGTTACATTTAGATTGCTAGTAACAGTGTTAGTATCGCTTGTATTAGTAAGGTAGAGTGTTTTATAGGTACCTCCAGCTACAAATTGATTTCCAGTTGATAGTGCATATATTACCCTACCTACTGTACCACTCCATGTTTTACCATCTGGTATTGCAGGGTTTAATGTACAGATTGTAGTGAGTATCCCATTGTGAGTTGTTGAAGTTAAAGCACCAGTTAATTGGTTGTTTAACATATTGAGCGTACCCCCAGCAGTTGTTGTAAGTGTGCCATCAACTTGTAGTGGAGTGCCAACAACACTGTTGGTGCCACTTGTGTTTAAAACAGTTAAATTATTAAAAATTCCTGCAGGAATTCTTTGCCCGCCAGTAAGTCTGGTAAATTCTACATTGCCTCCCCATGTCTTATTTGGAGCTATGGCTGGATTAATAGTGCATATAGTTTGAAGAGTTCCATTATGGTTTGCTGTAAATGATCCACTTAAGCTATGGGCAATATTTTTGAATTGTAATGTTCCGCCTGAAGCTGTTGTAAAGTTTCCATTAGCTATTATTGCACCATTAACAGTATCAATTCCACTTGTGTTGTTGATTATTAGATTGCTGTTGTATGTGCCTGATGCTATTGTTTGCCCACCATTACTAGCATTATAAACAATACTTCCGCTGCCTCCCCATGTTTTGCTAGCAGGTAGAGCAGAGCCACTTGTGTTTTCTGTGGTAATAATACCATTATTCGTTATTGTACTAAATGCACCTGATAGGGTATTAGTTCCCATTTTTAATGTGCCACCTGATATAGTAGTTAAGGCAGTAGTTATAATGATATTTCCAGTTGCAGTATTGGTGTCAGTATTATTACCATTGATTAAACCAGTGTAAGTGCCAGCAACTATACTTTGTCCTCCACTCAGATTATTATATTCAACTGTTCCATTCCATGTTTTTCCACTTGGTATTGGAGTAGCAGTTGTGTTTTGCGTTTGTAGCTTACCTGTACCTGATGTGTTAAAACTACCTGTCAAAAGATTGTTTACCATATCTAGTACGCTTGTTGCATTTGACAATGTAAGTGTTGTATTCACCACTATGTCGCCATTTGCAGTGTTGGCATTAGATGTGTTTGATGATGTAAGTGCATTGTATGTACCTGATACTACAGTTTGATTGCCAGTTGCATTAGCATAGTTTACAGTTCCTGTCCAAACTCTATTGTTTGGTAGTGGTGTTGCTGATGTATTTATAGTTCGTATAGTGCCTGTTCCAGATTGTGTAAAAGAGCCTGTTAGTATGCTGTTTACTAGATCCAGTGTGCCTCCTGCATTAGCTGCTAATGCTGTTGTAACCTCAATATTGCCTAAAACAGTATCTGAGCCAGATGTGTGGCTGCAAGTTAGATTTTTGTAGGTCCCTTCAGGTATATATTGTCGTCCAGTTGTGCTACCCATTATTACTGTTCCTGTAGTGCCTGTCCAGTTTTGGCCACTTGGTATAGCAGGGTTCAATGTACAAGTGGTTGAAATGGTTCCGTTGTTAACAATGCTTGTTGGTATACCTCCTAATTGGTTTGCCGCCATCGATAATAGGCCACCACTTGTTGTAGTAAGTGTACCATTTACATTCACGGCACCTGTTGCTGTTACTGTACCTGCAGTGTTGCTAACCATCAGGTTGTTGTAAGTGCCTGATGGAATAAATTGTCCACCCGAAGCTCTGGTGTATATAATGGTTCCGCCCCATGTTTTGCCAGAAGGTAAAGCTGGGTTGGATGTACATTCTGTAGTTATAGTGCCGTTGTTGTTTGGTGTCACAGTGCCAATGAGTGAATATGTTGCGGCTGGGAAAGCAAGGGTGCCCCCAGCTGTTGTAGTTAATCCTGCATTAGCAGTTATTAAACTTGCTGTGGTATTAGTTCCACTTGTGTTATTCAGTATGATATTGTTATTGTAAGTGCCAAATACTAAGGTTTGTCCACCATCTATTTTGTCCAGTACTACATTACCGGTACCGTTCCAGGTTTTACCTGTTGGGAAGGGCGTTGCTGAGGTGTTTTCTGAAGTAATGGTGCCGTTGTTTGTAATAGTAGTAAGAGCCCCTGAAATGGCAAAACTTCCCATTTTTAATACAGAGCCTGATGTGACGTTCAATAGGGTGCTTATAGACAATATTCCGCCTGCTATAGTAGTGTCTGTTCCATTTTCTATAGATACTCTTGCATATGTGCCTTGTGGTATCGTCTGCCCCTCTGATGTGTTATTATATACAATAGTACCACCCCAGGTTTTTCCAGTAGGGTAGGGGGTTGCGCTGGTGTTTTTTGTTGCTAATGTGCCAGTAACTGTTGAAGTAAATGCACCTGTTAACAATAGTGTATCCATTGATAGTGTGCCATTAGCTGATGTGACTCTAAGTGCAGTGCTTATATCTATATTGCCTATAGCAGTATTTGTTCCTGTGCTATTGCTTTGAGTCAAGGATTTGTAAAAACCTTCGGGTATAAATTGGCCACCGGTAGGATTGGCAAATGTTACTAATCCAGTTGTTCCAGTCCAATTTCGACCTGATGGTATGGCAGCGGTGTTAGTAGAGTTTGTAGTAATAGCTCCGTTATTAATAATAGTGTTTAGTGTGCCCGATAAGTTGAAAGTGTCTAGAAAAAATGTTCCACCACTAGTAGTGACGAAGGAGTCTATTACTGTTATGTTACCATCGGCAGTGTCTATGCCACTAGTATTTCCAATTGTTAGTTTATTGTAGGGTATTATACTGTAAACTCTTTTACCACCAGCTGTTGCAGAATAGTTGATTCTATTGCCTGTTGTGATGTAGTTGCCAACACTTGTGGCTGTTAGTGATAATGTGCCTGAAACAGAGATATTACCTGACTCAAAAGTTATATCCTGTCCACTCCTATCTTCAGAGATAAGTAAGGTGCCTGTATATGTGCCAGCTACAATTGTCTGGGCACCATTAGCATTGTAGTGAATTGTTCCACCAGTCCATGTTTTTCCAGTAGTGAGTGGGGTAGTACTTGTATTTGATGTCTTTATAGTGCCACCATTAGTTATAGTAGATAGTGTGCCCAACAGCCTGTTGTTGCCTAAATCGAAAGCTCCACCAGCGGTTGTTGTCAATAGGGTATTTACGGTTATATCCCCTCCAGCAGTTTGATTTCCACTAGTATTGCCTAGCGTCAATCTAGCATATGTTGTAGGTACTATAGTTTGTCCTCCAGTTGCAGCATTATAATTGATAACACCATTTGTGTAATTCACGGCTGGGATAGGTGTAGCAGATGTATTTTGTGTTCTGATAGTACTACTGCCGTTTCCTAGAGTAACAGTGGTAGCTGCAAGTGTATTGACACCCATATCAAGTACAGCTGCATTACTTAAAGCTAATGTAGCGCCAACTGTAATTGCACCATCTGCAGTTTGTATACCACTTGTATTAGATATTGTTAGATTATTGTAGCTGATAACTGAGTATATAGTTTGTCCACCAGTAGGTTTGTTGTAAGTAATGGTACTACCAGTAGTTATGTAGTTCCCAACATTAGTAGAATTGAGGTTGAAGTTTTGAGCTGCTACTATACCTGAAAATGTTATGTTATTGCCGCCTCTATCATTTGCTATGACTAAAGTGCCATATGTTCCTGTGTTTATTGTTTGAGCTCCTACCCCAGCATAAGATACAGTACTGCTAGCATTTAAGGTGCCCATTGTTGGACTTGTATTATTACGTAATGTAAGAGAACATACGGCAGTAACATTAATTGTAGCATTGACTGAAACTCCACTGGGTATTACAAATTCGGTAGGAGTTAATCCATCTCCAACTACTATTCTACTATTGGTGCCTGATACTGTCCAGTTGGATATAATTGAATCTAGTGTTCTGTTTACAATTCTGTATTGGTGATTTGCTGTTGTAAAATTAGCTGGGTTACTGCCTGAGCCATCAGTATTGAGCCCCCAAGTAGTAAGATCTGTTAAGTCGCCTGTACTTTTGGAATAGTAGATAGTTTGAGCGGAAGCGCTTAAGCCCAAAAGTAAGGAGCAAACTACAAGGAAAGTAGCAATTGCATTGGAGTTCCAATGTGTTTTTTTGATTGTTTTCATAGTTTATATTGTGTTTAGTTTTCAGCAATTATTTAAAGGTTATAATTACAAACGAAATGCTATTTATTTAATTCAGCCTCAATAAACATTGAAACTTACTCTAAATAGTATCTGTTTAGCATACATAACTACTTCAAAACTATAGTAATAAGATTTTGAATTCTGTTTCCTAATTGTTATTAACTCAAGTATTGTTAATGCGTTGGTAACAGGTCTGTGCGTTGTTAGATTTATGCAAAAAAGTGAATTGTGGGGTCCAATGCATGTTTGTTATCTTTGCGCGCTGTTATATTTACATATGAGAAGAATATTGCTGTTTGTTGCTCTTAGTTTAGTGAATTTTTTTGCTATTTTATTGTTGAATAGTTGTACTTCAGGTAACAAAGAGAAATCTAAAACTCCAGATCATAAGATTGAGTTGATTTCAAACAGATTTGATGTTGATTTATACTCATTAGACACAAATAATCTTGGAGTTGGTTTAAGCAATTTAAAATCTAAATACCCAGATTTTCTCGATTATTATCTGGATACTTTGATGGCATATAACATCAATGGCAACTATAATGACACTGTAAATGGGGTTAAAAATGACTTGAAGATATTTTTAACTTTCAAAGACTTTAAAGATCTACAAGACTCCATCACAAAGCATTTTCCGCCTAATGACAACAACATAAAAGAGCGCTTAGTCAACAGCTTTGGTCTAATGAAGCAGTATTTACCTAAAACACATATACCGAGAGTATTTTTTCTAAACATGGGTTTAAGTAAATGGCCATCTTTTGCTGTAGACACAAACACTTTGTGTATTGGTTTAGATATGTTTTTGGGTGATGGCTTCCCACATTATGTTGCTATTGGTATTCACGAATATTTGCGTCCTCATAATAGAGCTGATTATTTGCCAGTAGCAGCAATGACTACATGGTACAGAGCTTATTACCCATGGGTAACTGAGGATAGAACATTATTGGACCTTATTATTCAAAAAGGGAAAGAGCAGTATTTCTTGCATCAGGTTCTTCCTGATTTGGCAGACTCAACTTTGTTTGGATTCAAGCAGAGACACTTGGATTGGTGCAATAGAAATGAGGCTTTAGTGTATAACTACTTCATTCAGCAAAAACTCCTCTACAGCACAATAGCTCAAACGATAATGCCTTATGTAACAGATGGGCCATTTGCAAAAGGAATAGAAAGTACTGCCAACCCAGAGAAAGAGACACCTGGTAACATTGGCACATGGCTAGGCTATAGGATAGTTTCATCTTTTATGCAAAACAATAGTGAGGTTACGCTAAATGATTTATTGTCAAATCAACTTGATCCTATCCAAATTTTAAATAAATCACAATACAAACCAAGATAGCTTGATACTCGTTGAAAATTAAATCATATGAATAAAACGTTACAAATTGTGGCAGGACTTTTGCTTGCTAGTCAGTCACTTATTGCACAAATCAACAAGGTTGATGAAGTGAAAAAGATGCTAGAAACATCAAACAAAGATACTGTTGCATGGACATACAGCGGAGTATTAACTGTTGGCACTAATGGTGGTTTTTTACATAACTGGGCTGCTGGTGGGGAACTTGGTTCGTTACTCGTTAACGGTATTTTTAGTGGTAAGCTCGACTATTTGAATCACAACGACATATGGAGTAATAACCTAGATATGACCTATGGACTAATTTATAATTATTCACAGGGGTTTGTGCCACGAAAAACAGATGACCGTATTGACTTTACTTCGAAATACGGTAAGTTATTAGATAGTGCGAATAGTATTTTCCTTACTGGACTATTCAACTTTAAGTCGCAGTTCACAAAGGGTTATGATTATTCATTACCAAAATGGGATAGTATATCAACATCTGCCTTTTTCTCACCTGCTTTTTTTACTGCAGGTCTTGGTTTAGAGTATAGAAAAGGAAGTGATGTTACAATATTTTTGTCTCCAGCGGCAGCACGTTTGCTAGTTGCAGACACATATTACACACTTCGTTCGCCTGAAGGTGCATTTGGTGTGCCTTTTGGGGAAACAACTGCTTTTCAACTAGGTGCTTATTTTTCTGGTCGCTATACGTTTAATATCAGTAAAAGAATGGTTTACAAAACAAGACTCGATTTGTACGCAAACTATCTTGCTAAAGATACAAAAGACAGTACAGGAGCTATTATAAAAAAAGATAATCCTGGTAATATAAATGTCCTGTTTGATAACCTGTTTTCTTGGAAGATTTCAAAGTATTTCAATACTACGTTAGGAATAACGGTTATGTACGATAATAATTTCCCGTATAGTAGAACTTATACAGATGCCGCTACAGGGGCTGTGTTAGATAAAAATGAACCTGGTGCAGGTTTAGGATGGATACAATTGAAACAGGTATTTACTTTTGGTATCAGTTACAAATTTTAGTTTGCTATTCTGGTAGTTTAAATAGATTAATTTCAATTACTTTTGGAAAACATCTTTGTGAGTTTATAATGTCAGTCTCTTATCAAATAAAACTTCCTCAGTTCGAAGGTCCCTTCGATTTGTTGCTCTTTTTTATTGAAAGAGATGAATTGGATATTTACAATATTCCCATCGCTAAATTAACAGCGGATTTTCTAAATTACATTCACAAGCTAGAAAATCTAAACATTGAGCTTGCAAGTGAATTCATATTGTTTGTGTCAACTCTCATGCGCATCAAAGCAAAAATGCTTTTACCTCGCCGAGAGGTTGACGTGCACGGTAACGAAATAGATCCGCGTCAGGAGTTGGTAGATAAAATTCTGGAGTACAAGCGCTTTAAAGAAGCATCAGAGATGATGGTGGTAATGGAAGCGGAGCGCCAAATGCTACAGAAACGTGGAAACATCAAGCAAGAACTAGATAGCTTGGGTGAAACCTATTCTGAAGGAACTGAAATTCAGGCAGTAACTATGTTTAAATTATTACAAGCTTATGAAAGGGTAATTAAAAGATTCAATGAAAGGCACAATAAACCACAGCATGTGGTAGTGAAGTATAATTATAGTCTCGAAGGGCAGCGGTCATTTCTCATTAGTCATTTAAAGGAAAAAAGACAATTGCCTTTCGAGTTGGTTTTTGCTGTATGTGAGAGTAGAATACATGCAATATTTACTTTCTTAGCAATGCTAGAGTTGATTCAGCAAAAATATTTAGGTATATTATTGGGTACAGGTCGCAATAATTTTATTGTTGAATGGAATCCCGAAGAGAATCTGGATTTTGAGCAAATTGCACCTATTATAAATGAACCTTTAGATGATATTAACAAATAACTGTGTCTTTTGGCATAGTCTTTGTACTTGCTAAGATAGGATAACATCCTACAATATTTCCCCCCTTTACTACTGTCGGACAGTGAGTGTTTTGGGGGGATTATAGTTTTCTTTATCGTGTAATGGCGAAATGTTATTTGGGTTTTTTGTTTCTGGGTTCTTCTCCAATTAAAAATCCATAAGGTTGTAAAGGGCTTACATTATCGAATACAATTTTCAGCATTGCTGTTAATGGGATAGCTAAAAAGATGCCAGGAACTCCCCAAAGTAGTTCTCCAACTATTAATGCTATGATAGTAAATAGCGGGTTTATCCGAACCTGTGGACCTACTATAATTGGCTCAAGTAACCATCCTTGAATAAACTGTATAGCTCCGTATGCTCCTACTATGCCAATAAGGATACTTGGAGAGGATCCCTGTGCCGCCGAGACTAATAAAGTGAGTGATGTGCCAGTAATATTGCCAATAAATGGTATTATTTCAAGTATTCCGCAAATAAAGGCAAAGAATAAGGCATTTTTAATACCTAGTAAACTAAATGCTATTCCATACATAATCCACAAACATCCTATCATTTTTGAAAGACCAACTAGATATTGTTGCGATACATAAGCAACACTTTCAATTAATCTATCTGTTTCTGTAGTTTCGTTATCTTTTACTAACATGAGTATGAATTTTTTTATGTGTGATCTGTAGAGTAAAAGCAGGAAAATGTAAACCAACATTAACAAAAAGCTGGTTAATATACTTGCAATAGAGCCAGCAACATTACTTAAAGTAGACCCTATTGCAGATTGTTGTTTACTAACGAGCTCCATTTGTTTATTTACAGTAATGCCAAAGTGTTCGAGTATAAAGCTTTGAACAGCATCTATCATATTTGTAAGCCTTTCCTTAATAAGTGTAGCATCATTAGATAGTGCTTGTATCTGCCAGCCTAATACATAGCCAAGTCCTGTTATAAAAACAACTAGAATAATTACGCAAAAGAATGCTGCTATGCCTTTATGCACTCCAATACGTTCTATTTTTCTGCAAAGAGGTAGAAACAAAGTAGCTATAACGCCTGATATAGCAAAAGGAACCAGAAAAGCTTTTCCCAAGTATAAACAAGCAAAACTTAACAGTAAAATTGTTAGCCATTTTAGTATTGAAATTCCAGATGTTTTCATTGTTTTCGTATTGCTTAATGTTTTTTGTTCTTAGCAATTAACCCTAAATGTAATGATGCAGTTTGTTTTGTTTAGAATTTTGTTTGTGTTGTGCTGAATCATCTTTAGAAACAATAACCAAAGTTTTGCTAGTGCATTTTTGTCTTTTAACTGTCATCTTTTGTTTTGCATAGTTTACTAGTATACTAAAATAGTATTAGTGTTTTATATTTTTGATAGTGCAGTATTGCATTTCCCAATTACTAACATCCCTTATCCACAAGTGTGAAAATCCTTTTTTTTACCCCTCTTCCATCGTAGTTACATTTGTTATCCATTTGCCGATATTGCTAACTATCAATAGGGTTTAATGGATTTCTTTACCCCTTCTTTATCACCATAAACTCAAAGTTCGCACAACAGAAATATAATTACATGCAAGAAGAGATTTTATTGAAGGAAAACAAAGACAGGTTTGTGATTCTACCTATTAACTATCCCCAAATTTGGGATATGTATAAGAAACATGAAGCTAGTTTTTGGACAGCAGAGGAGATTGATTTAGGTGATGATCTCAAAGATTGGGCCAACTTAAATGATGGTGAACGTCACTTTATTTCTCATGTCTTGGCGTTTTTTGCAGCAAGCGATGGGATAGTAAATGAGAATTTGGCAGTTAATTTCATGAGTGAGGTGCAGCTACCGGAAGCAAGATGTTTTTATGGTTTCCAAATTATGATGGAGAATATCCATTCCGAAACATATGCACTGCTCATTGATACGTATATTAAAGACCCCAAAGAAAAAAATAGACTTTTTCACGCTATTGAAACAGTGCCAGGTGTAGGAAGAAAAGCAGAATGGGCCTTGCGCTGGATACAAAACGGCTCATTTGCAGAGCGCCTAGTAGCTTTTGCTGCTGTAGAAGGTATATTCTTTAGTGGAAGTTTTTGCTCTATTTTCTGGATGAAGAAAAGGGGGCTGATGCCAGGGCTTACCTTCAGCAACGAACTAATTAGTAGGGATGAGGGCATGCATTGCGAATTTGCTTGCTTACTCTACAGTATGTTGGCAAACAAATTGACACAACAACAGGTATATGACATTATTTGTGAAGCAGTAGATATTGAAAAACAATTCATCAGCGAAGCGATACCTGTAGATCTAATAGGAATGAATGCCAGATTGATGCAACAATATATTGAGTTTGTAGCAGATAGATGGATAGCAGAGTTAGGTTATCAAAAGATATATAATGCTACAAACCCTTTCGATTTTATGGAGATGATTTCTCTGCAAGGAAAAACTAACTTTTTTGAAAAAAGGGTAGGAGATTATCAGAAAGCAGGTGTAGCCTCAAATAATCCTGCTTCGCAGAGTTTTTCTTTAGATGAAGACTTTTAAAGTCAACGGACAAACAACAATAACTCGCAAAATATAAAATAATATATACTTATGTACGTCATAAAAAGAAATGGTAAGAAAGAAAGTGTAAAATTCGACAAGATTACTGCACGTATAGAGAAACTTTCCTACAGCCTTAGTCCAGTAGTAAACGTGATTGACGTTGCTAAAAAAGTGATTGAAGGTATTTTTGATGGTGTAGCTACAACAGAGCTTGATAACCTTGCTGCAGAAACAGCTGCTTCGCTAACCATAAAACATCCTGATTATGCATTATTGGCTAGTCGAATAGCAGTATCAAATCTGCACAAAAATACTGTTAAGTCGTTTTCGGAAACGATGAAAATGCTCTATAACTACAAAGACGATGTCAATTCTAGAAAATTACCCTTAATAGCAGATGATGTATATAACATCATAGAGGAACATGCTGAATTATTGGATAGTTCTATTATTTATGACCGAGATTTTGCCTTTGATTATTTTGGTTTTAAAACAATAGAGAAGTCGTATCTATTGCGCATTGATGGCAAAGTGGTAGAGCGTCCACAGCACATGTATATGAGGGTTGCGATAGGTATTCATAAAAATGATATACAGTCTGCTATAGAGACTTACAACTTGATGAGTGAGCGCTGGTTTACGCATGCCACACCTACATTGTTTAATGCTGGAACTCCCAAACCTCAAATGTCTTCTTGTTTTCTCTTAACAATGAAGGATGACAGTATTGATGGTATTTATGATACGCTGAAGCAAACAGCAAAAATATCTCAAAGTGCTGGAGGCATAGGATTAGCAATACATAATGTACGTGCTACTGGTAGTTATATAGGCGGTACTAACGGAACTAGCAATGGTCTTATACCTATGCTAAGAGTTTTTAATGATACTGCTCGTTACGTAGATCAAGGAGGAGGGAAACGCAAAGGGGCTTTTGCCATTTATTTAGAGCCTTGGCACAGTGATATTTTTGATTTCCTAGATATTCGTAAGAATCATGGTAAGGAAGAGTTGCGAGCACGAGATTTATTTAACGCACTTTGGATTCCAGATCTCTTCATGAAAAGAGTGGAAGCAAATGGAGAATGGAGTCTGTTTTGTCCTAATGAAGCACCGGGACTATCTGAATGTTGGGGAGAAGAATTTGAAGCGCTTTATGCTAAATACGAAGCCGAAGGTAGAGCACGAAAAACAATTAAAGCTCAGGAACTCTGGTTTGCTATTCTAGAGGCCCAAATTGAAACTGGAACTCCCTATCTATTATATAAAGATGCAGCGAATGGCAAAAGTAACCAACAAAATTTGGGTACAATTAAAAGTTCCAACTTATGTACTGAAATCATTGAGTACACTAGTCCTGATGAAGTAGCTGTTTGTAATTTGGCATCATTAGCCCTGCCAAGATTTGTACAAGACGGTAAGTTTAATTTTGAAAAGCTGTATGATGTTACCTATCACGTAACATGCAATCTTAATAAGATTATTGACGGAAATTATTACCCTGTAGAGGAAGCTCGCAATTCAAATGTGCGCCATCGTCCAATAGGTCTTGGTGTTCAAGGATTGGCAGATGTGTTTATATTATTGCGCTTGCCATTTGAAAGCGAAATGGCGAAATTGTTGAACAAAAATATTTTTGAAACAATTTACTTCGCAGCAATGACAGCCAGTAAAGATTTGGCTAGAAAAGATGGTCCTTATCAATCATTTGCTGGTTCGCCATTATCGCATGGTAAATTCCAGTTTGATTTGTGGAATGTAAAACCATCTGATAGACATGATTGGGATACGTTGCGCAAAGAGGTGATGGAGTTTGGAGTACGCAACTCGCTTTTGGTAGCACCAATGCCTACAGCTTCTACATCTCAGATACTTGGTAATAATGAGTGTTTTGAACCGTATACTTCGAATATATATACCCGTCGTGTTTTGAGTGGTGAGTTCATTATTGTAAACAAGCATCTTTTAAAAGATTTAGCTGAGCTAGGCTTGTGGAACAATACAATGAAAAACAAAATAATAGCTGCTAATGGTTCAATACAGCATATACAGGAAATTCCAGATTCAATAAAAGAACTTTACAAAACAGTTTGGGAAATTAAACAACGAAATTTAATTGATATGGCTGCCGACAGAGGTGCATTTATATGTCAGTCTCAATCGCTTAATCTATTTGTTGATAGCCCAACATTGGCTAAACTAACATCTATGCATTTCTATGGCTGGAAGAAAGGTTTGAAAACAGGAATGTATTATCTACGTACACAGGCGGCAGCCCAAGCTGTTCAATTTACCGTGGAGAAGCAAGCATCTAACGATATTCAGCCAGTGATACCGGGAGCAGATGTGGCGCCAGTTAATTCGGCTAATGACTTAGATGATATAACTACAGAGTATACTAATGGTGCAGTTTGTACGATGCAGGAAGGGTGTATTACATGTAGTTCATAAGAAAAATTCTCAATAGACTATTTTTAGCGCAGTCTTTAAAGGCTGCGCTACTTTTTTGTTGTTATTTAAGAGAAATAAAGAGAGTCAATGTAAATACGCTTAGTATTTTAATCATTTACTTGATGTGAATCTCAGCTTATTATAGCCTGAATGAAGTTCGAAAGGATTATTCATTTACTTGATTTTACTTAGTTTTTTAAGTTGTCTTCATTAATTTTTTTTGGCAATATTGTTGCTCTTTTCGTAAATTTATAATGAACGGAGTTGCAGCTTTATCAAACTAAAATCATACAATAAATAGAATGCAATCTCACTGCACTAGTTTAATTTATTAGCAATTGAGTGATTTGATAGTCTACACTGTATTTCACCGAGCAAACACAATTTTCATAAGAATTACAAATACAATAACAGGCTAAAGCAGATACTAACAATATGAATAGTAGTGATATTTATAATAAGTCTGAGGAAGAAGAGAAGAAGTTAATTATTAGGGAGTATCGTGCATTATTAAGAGCGCTTAAATTAAACATCAAAAAAGGTGATAAAGCCCTACTCAGGCATGCGTTCGAAATGGCCGTAGATGCTCACAAAAATACCAGACGCAAATCTGGTGAGCCATACATACTGCATCCAATAGCTGTAGCACGCATAGTAGTTGAGGAAATTGGTTTAGGAGTTACATCTGCAATTTGTGCTTTATTACACGATACCGTTGAAGATACTGAGATTACATTAGATGATATTAAGCTAGAGTTTAATAATGATGTAGCTAAAATAATAGATGGGCTTACGAAAATTTCTAATGTAGTAGACATCAAAGGAGATACTACAATACAAGCTGAAAACTTTAGAAAAATACTACTAACACTTGCCGATGATCCTCGTGTTATATTAATAAAGCTTGCCGATAGACTACACAACATGCGCACATTAGAGAGCATGAGTAGAGATAAGCAACTAAAGATTTCTTCAGAGACTACATACATTTATGCTCCATTAGCACACCGGCTTGGTCTTTATGAGATTAAATCAGAGATGGAAGATTTAGCACTTAAGTTTACACAGCCTGAGGTTTATTTGGATATTACAAGAGGACTTAAAGAAACTAAAAGGGAGCGTACCAGATATATAAATGAATTTATAAAACCAATTAAGGAAGAACTTGCATCGTTAGGTCTTAATTTTGAAATTTATGGTAGACCAAAGGCTATTCATTCTATCTTCAATAAGATGCGAAAAAAGCATGTAACCTTTGAAGAGGTTTATGATATTTTTGCAATACGTATAATTTTAAAGTCCCCATCTGAAAGGGAAAAAGACGACTGCTGGAAAGTATATTCAGTTATTACTAACTTTTATCATCCAAATCCTGAACGACTTAGAGACTGGATAAGTGTACCTAAAGGTAATGGATACGAAGCATTGCACACTACTGTAATGGGGCCTGGTGGTAGATGGGTTGAAGTGCAAATACGAACCGCAAGAATGAACGAGATTGCTGAGAAAGGTCTAGCAGCACATTGGAAATATAAGGAAGGTGCTACAACAGCGCATGAAAGCAAACTGGATAGCTTTCTTGAGCATCTAAGGGAGGTGCTGAGTAGCCCAAATACCGATACAATAGACTTTATTCAAGATTTTAAGTTAGACCTTTTTACTGAAGAAATATATGTTTACACTCCTAAGGGAGATATGAGAGTGTTGCCCAAAGGCGCAACTGCACTAGATTTTGCATTTGATATTCACTCTCAGTTGGGAGCCAAGTGTATTGGCGCAAAAGTAAATCACAAACTTGTTCCACTAAGTCATAAATTAGATAGCGGAGACCAAATAGAAGTAATTACTTCTGCCAAACAACATCCATCTGAAGATTGGTTAGCATATCTTGTTACAGCAAAAGCAAAATCTGGTGTAAAGAACTACCTTAAGGAAGACAAACGTAAGACTGCTGAAGGCGGAAAAGAAATATTGCGTAAGCGACTAGACGCAATGAATACTTCTCTTTCTCAGCATAATCTTAATGAGTTAGTAAGCTATTTTAAGAAACCCTCTCCACTTGATCTCTTTTATGCAATTGCAGTTGGCAATGTTGATCTTTCAGAACTTAAACAATTTAATGTTTATGGTGATAAGTTATTGCACTCATCAAGAGAGGTCAGGTCTGATGCTAAACCTTTGTCTGAGGAGGAACTGCTGAAAAGTAATAAAGCTAAGGGAGCTGAACTTGTTATTTTTGGAGAGCGATCAGATAAAATTTTATATAAACTCGCTCAGTGTTGTCAACCTATACCAGGTGATGATGTTTTTGGCTTTGTTACTTCTGGAGAGGGCCTTAAAATTCACAGAAACGATTGTCCAAACGCTGCTCAGTTGTTGGCCAACTATGGACACAGAGTAGTGAAAACTAAATGGGCAAAAAATAAAGAGATTTCTTTCCTAACAGGAGTTAGGCTTACGGGACTTGATGATGTAGGCGTTATTCAGAAGATTACCAATATAATCTCAGGTGAGTTAAAGCTAAATATGCGTTCAATAAGTATTGAGTCTCATGATGGCGTATTCGAAGGAGTAATTATGGTGTATGTTCATGATAGGGAAGAGCTTAATAACTTTTGTGTGAAACTAAGTGCTTTAGAAGGTATCAAAAAGATAGAACGAATAGACAGCACAGAGTAGAGAAGGCTTATGCAGTTGATTTGAATTTATAATGCATTCTCAAAATAAGTTGGCTGCTGCAAATAATTATTATATTCGCAGCAGCACTTTTTACTAAAGCAATTCAATTCGTTAGCATTTATGAAAGGATTATTATTAGCTGTATTTACCATTCTGTCTTCCTCAATTTTGATTGCCCAGCCAAAGACGAAAAAGATTAACATTCAGATGATTTATGTTAAGGGTGGTAGCTTTTTTAGAGGTTGCGAAGACCCTAAGTATAAAGGTGAAGAATTTGAAAATGAACGTCCCGTTCACCGTGTTACAGTCACTAGCTTTTCTATTGGAAAATATGAAGTTACACAGGGACAATGGAGGTCTTTGATGGGTATTTTGCCAGCTGCCTACCATGATGTTGATTACATAAATAAAGATTGCGATGAGTGCCCGGTAGTAAAAGTAAGTTATGATGATGTATTAGAATTCATACGCAGGCTAAATGAAGCAACAGGCAAAACTTATCGTTTACCAACGGAGTTGGAGTGGGAATATGCTGCTAGAGGAGGTAAGTATAGTGGTAACTATATTTATGCGGGTAGTAACAAACTGAGTAATGTGGGGTGGTATGGGAAACCGAAAAGTGCTACACATCCAGTTGGGCAAAAGGAGCCCAATGAACTAAGTATATACGACATGTCTGGTAATGTGTTGGAATGGTGCACAGATTGGTATGATCCTGAATACTATAAAACAACAACAGATGCCGTAGACCCCAAAGGCCCTGAAACTGGGAAATTCAAAGTTGTAAGAGGTGGTTCCTATTTTAGCGAGGATTACATTTGTAGAACTGTATATCGCAGTCGTTTTGCGCCCAACACTCGCCAGTGGAATTTAGGATTTAGGCTTGCGATGGATAATTAGAGTATTGCGTAGGACTTTTAAGTGAGAAGTAAATTACTCCAGCAATATTTTGTGTGTTAAGGTGTTGCCATCATCACTTGTAATGACAAGGAGCAATAGGCCTTTGCTTTCTGAATTGACACTTAGTAGATAGCTGCTAGATGAGATGCGTTCTAAATTCGTATTTATAAGCTTGCCAGTTGCATCTATTAATTTAATATTGTTGATTGTTCTGCTGTCGGTTTCAATTGTTAATGTGTTGCGTGTAGGGTTGGGGAATATATTTATTTGAGCTTGATTGTGGAAAATAGTTGGACCCGAATTGGGAAGTTTACTGCAAACTTCTTCGAGGGTATCTGTAAAGAATTGATACATCTCACATCTATTAAGGCCTCCTGGTGCGAAAATGCAACTAGGGTGTGTGGATTGTGGGCAGGGTGGGTGATTGCCAGTGCCTGATGTACTCCATGCACCGCCAGTATCTGGAGTAAACAGTTTGCTTTTGGCGAAGGGGAACATAACAGCTCTAAATCCATCTCCATTGAATCCGTATAGGTAATAGTAATTATCACACTCAAGCAGCCCTTGATAGTGAACGATTTGGTTCTGGAACCAATCATTCCAAGTATTGCCATCATTGTTAGAGTAAACTAATCTTGACTCGTAATAAGCTACAAAAAGGATGATGCTACCTGCCACTTTCTGAACTCTGTTGACAGAGTTGTAGCTGTAAAAAGGAATAGTGCTTCCAGCATAGTATCTGGTAACGGAATAGAATGATGTGTCTTCTACCCAAGTTCTACCACGGTCTATTGATTTGTAGAGTTGGGTTGGGCCACCTATATATCGGAGCCCAACGAGTGTGTACCATAGATTGTCGTGAATAATGTCAAAGTCTCTGATATAGGTGTCTGTATCGGAGGTTGAAAAGTCGGAGAATTGTAGGAGGCCTGTTGAAAGTTTAAAATAAAGTTTTTGGCGACCTGCTACTATTGCAGAGTCTGGTTTATAGGTATATTCAGTGGAATCACAGTTTGCGTAATCTCTTTGTGCAATACAATTACTACATAGGAGTAAGAGTATAAAAAATATGATGCTTTTCATACTATAGTGTTTATAAGTTGAGTAAAATTAAGGGTTTTTGTAAATGTGTAAGGCAGTTGTGATTGAAAATGTGGTAGAATTGCATATAAAAAGAGAGTGTTTCTAAGGTTGGTAAAAACCTGTAGAAACACTCTCTACGAACTAATGCTAATTAGAATAGATTATTCAGCTGCGGCTGCGTTGTCGTCTTCTGCTTTTTTCATTTGTTCTTTGATTGCAGCTAGAGCACCTAAATCGCCAAGAGTTGCTTTTTCAACCTTGTTTTGAATGTTCTTGACTGCTTTCTTAGTTTTTTCACTTTCAGCAACTGCATCTTTACGTGCAGCTTCTTTTTCTTCATTTTTCACTTGCTCCCACACTTTGCTGTGAGAAACCATGATACGTTTGTCGTTGCGATCGAATTCGATAATCATAAAAGGAAGAGTTTCTTCAGCTTCTATGTTGCTACCGTCTTCTTTGCGTAGGTGGCGTATTGGTGCATAAGCCTCAAGACCGTATTGCAGTTGAACTGTAGCACCTTTATCATCTTTGCGCGAAACAAGACCTTCATGCATAGACCCGATTGGGAATACAGACTCAAATGTATTCCAAGGATCTTCTTCCAATTGCTTGTGGCCCAGAGCAAGTTTACGGTTTTCTTTGTCAATAGAAAGAATTGCTACATCGATATTATCGCCAGTTTTTACGAACTCGCTTGGGTGATTGTAGCGCTTTATCCAGCTAAGGTCACTGATGTGTATCATACCACCTATGCCAGTTTCAAGTTCCACAAATACGCCGTATGGAGTTATGTTTTTAACTGTACCTGCATGACGACTGTCTATTGGGAATCTTTCTTCAATGCTATCCCAAGGGTCTGCTGTAAGTTGTTTGATAGATAGGCTCATTTTGCGCTCATCTTTATCAAGTGTTACAACAACTGCTTCGTGCTCTTCGTTGATTTTGAAGAATTCTTTAGCGTTGATAGGCTGAGAAGACCAAGTGATTTCTGAAACGTGTACCAGACCTTCTACACCAGGCATGATTTCTAGGAATGCGCCATAGTCTTCTATGTTTACTACTTTGCCTTTTACTTTTGCACCTTCTACTATTTCTGTAGGTAGGTTGTCCCAAGGATGAGCAGTCAATTGTTTTAGGCCAAGGCTGATGCGTTTTTTCTCGTCGTCGAAATCTAGGACTACGACATTGAGTTTTTGGCCATTGTGCAGCACTTCGCTTGGGTGCGTTACGCGGCCCCAGCTGATGTCTGTGATATAGAGTAGGCCGTCTACGCCGCCAAGATCGATGAATGCACCGAAGTCTGTAACGTTTTTAACAGTACCTTCCAATACCTGACCTTTTTCCAATTGGCCGATGATGACACTACGTTGTTGTTCAATATCGCTTTCGATAAGTGCTTTGTGCGAAACAACAGCGTTACGAATTGTTTCGTTGATTTTAACCACTTTGAAGTCCATGGTTTTACCAACGTATTGGTCGTAGTCTGTAACTGGTTTAACGTCGATTTGAGAACCAGGCAAGAATGTTTCAAGACCATGAACATCAACAATAAGACCACCTTTTGTTTTGCTGGTGATTGTACCAGTAACAACTTCCCCTGTTTTGTAGAAGTCAACAATTTGCTGCCAAGAGCGAGCTGCGCGAGCTAGTTTACGGCTAAGGTGAAGGTGTCCGTTACGGTCTTCTTTTTGTACCACCATAACTTCTACTTCATCACCGATTTTTACGTCCGGGATGTCGCGGAATTCGTTGAGTGATATCAAGCCATCAGATTTAAAGCCGATGTTGATGATAGCATCAGTATTAGTTAGACCTACAACTGTACCAGAAAGTAACTCTGATTCTGCAATAGATTTAAACGTGCTGCTGTAAAGCTCGTCGAACTTTTTATGGTCGTCGGCTTTATAAGCTGCTACATTACGTTTGTCTACGCTCCAGTCGAAATCGTCGTGAGCAGTAGTTGAAGCCTCTTCGTAATAACGACGAGGAGCGCGTGCAGCAGTAGCTACATCAGCTGTTGGAGTTTCAACAGTTGTATTTTCTACTGTTGGTTGCGCTACGGTTTCTTGCTGCGGTGCAGTTTCTTCTTGCGGTGCAGTTGCTTCCGTGTTAATTGTTTGATCTTCCACTTTTTTAAACATTTGTACGGACTCACCTAAGTGGCGGTGTTCCGGCTGTGAACAATAATATTATCCCAATTTTGGGAGTGCAAAGGTAGGTGAAAATTTATTATAAAAGTTGGTTCTATCGTGAGCAAAACCATTCAATTTACCTATTTTTGCTTTGATAGAGTATGATTATGCATCTATAAACAATAGTATTGCTATCATTTGAGATTGTATTTGCATCTTTGTGGTAGTTTGTTGTTTATACTTTTGAAGCTTTAGTAACTCAAAAAATGAACATTAATTAGATAATAGATTATGGAACAGCAAACGGCAAAGCCAAACCAAATGGTAACTGATACTACTACAAAAACTACTATTACTGTTGCGTATGGTGATGGTATAGGTCCTGAAATTATGAAAGCTACATTAAGGGTTCTTGATGCAGCAGGTGCAAAATTAGATATAGAAGAGATTGAGATAGGAGAGAAGGTTTATTTGCATGGTAATAGTGCAGGTATTGATAGCTCATCTTGGGACAGCCTAAGAAAAACGAGAGTGTTTTTTAAAGCTCCTATTACAACTCCACAAGGTGGTGGATTTAAAAGTCTTAATGTTACTACAAGAAAGGTGCTTGGTCTATATGCCAATGTGCGTCCTTGTGTTTCTTATCACCCATTTGTTTCAACTAAACATCCTGTGATGGATGTAGTGATAGTAAGGGAGAATGAAGAAGATTTGTATGCAGGTATAGAGCATCAGCAAACTGATGAGGTAATACAGTGTTTGAAACTCATAAGTCGTCCTGGAACTGAGAAAATAATACGCTATGCTTTTGAGTATGCCAGAGCATATGGCAGAAAAAAAGTAACCTGTTTTTCTAAGGACAACATCATGAAGATGACCGACGGTCTTTTTCATAAAATGTTTGATAAGGTAGGTGCTGAGTATCCAGAATTGGTGAAAGAGCATATGATAGTTGATATTGGTGCAGCTAGACTTGCAGATAGCCCTGAATACTTTGATGTAATAGTAATGCCAAACCTTTATGGTGACATTTTAAGTGATGTGGCAGCACAAATAACAGGTTCGGTAGGATTAGGTGGAAGTGCTAACATAGGTAGTGACTTCGCCATGTTCGAAGCCATACATGGATCTGCTCCAGACATATCTGGCAAAGGTATTGCCAATCCATCTGGATTGATATTGGCAGGTGTACAGATGCTAGTTCATATAGGACAGAGCGATGTAGCAGAGCGATTGCAGAATGCATGGTTGAAAACAATAGAAGATGGTGTACATACCGGAGATATTTATAAAGAAGGTGTGTCTAAAGAAAAAGTTGGTACTGATGGATTCGCTGATGCTGTAATAGCACGTCTCAATGAAGCACCAAAATTGCTTACTAAGGTTGATTATGGTAAGAGTAATGCCAAGTTCAATGTGTTTGTTACTGAAGTACCACCCGCTAAAAAAGTATTAGTTGGTGTAGATGTTTTTATACATCATAGAGATAGAGATGCTAATGCACTTGCTGCACAGCTAGTAAATGTATCGGCAGAGGGATTGACTTTAAATATGATTACAAACAGAGGTACAAAGGTGTGGCCTGATGGATTCCCTGAGACTTTCTGTACGGACCACTGGAGGTGTAGATACAAGACTGATAATGCTGATGGCATTAGCAATCAAACGATAGTAGATCTATTACAAGCAATGCACAATAGTGGTTTTGATGTAATTAAAACTGAGAATTTATATCAAATGGATGGTCAGTCTATGTATACGGCTGCCCAAGGAGGATAGTGTTAATTGTTTATTTTGTTTTTTAGAGGTGGATAGAGGTTTAAAGTGCCGTCCGATTCTTCGGATGGCACTTCTCGTATTAGTAATATGCGTTTGTCTATGAGTATAGAAAAATATCTAGCCGGCAGAAAACTCTACTTAGCCACAATGCATGGTAAAGAATGGGCTATAGCTCCAATTTTAGATAAAGAATTTGATGTGAGATGTGTTGTAGTTAAGGGGCTTGATACAGATGTGTTGGGGACATTTACTGGAGATGTGTTAAGGTCTAAAAGCGTTTTAGCTACTGCAAGAGCAAAATGTGACTTGTTGAAGGAGCGACTCCCAAATGTTGATTTAATTATTTCGAGTGAAGGTAGTTTTGGTCCACACCCATTATCACATTTTGTAGCTGCAAATGAAGAGCTTTTGTTGATAAAGGATTACAAATATGGATTGGAGTATGGTGCAAAAGTCACAAGTTCAAATACGAACTATTCCTACGCCGAAGTAACAGAGATGGATGAAGCCATATTGTTTGCTAAACAAATAGGCTTTCCACAACATGCGCTCATAGTAAGAGACTGTAATACTGGTTTTGATTTGCTACATAAGGGTATTGATAAGGAATGCAAATTAACCGAAGTAGTGATGGCCTGTTTAGCTAAATATGGTAAAGCTAGACTGGAAACAGATATGAGAGCTATGTTTAATCCCACAAGAATGCAGGTGATTAGTGAGGCTACTTATCAACTAGTAAATGAAATAAAAAGGGTGTGTATCGAATGTGGTGTGCCTGGAATGCACTTCAAAGAAAAGATAGTTGGGTTGCCTTGTAGTTTATGTGGGAGTCCTACGGAAAGTGTAAAATCTTTAGTTTATGTTTGTCAGCAGTGTAAAACAGAGTGGTCTGATAACAATCTTAATAACTTGCAATCTGAAGATCCAATGTATTGCAATTATTGCAACCCTTAATTTTGCTATATGGCAACAATAGGTAAAGACATAGAAAAGGCAGCTACTTTGTTAAGAGCTGGCAACTTAATAGGGTTACCTACAGAGACAGTTTATGGATTGGCAGGAAATGGTTTGGATTGCGTTGCTATATCTGCTATATATGCTACTAAACAACGCCCAGCAACTAATCCACTAATACTACATGTGGCTAGTATGGAGATGCTAATGAGATTAGTTAGCAATGTGCCAGAGGTTGCTTATAAACTAATTGATGCTTATTGGCCGGGACCATTAACGTTGTTATTGCCCAAATCTGATTTGGTGCCAGCATGTGTGAATGCTGGTTTGCCGCATGTTGCTATCCGATTCCCGAAGCATGGTTTATGTAATAGTTTGCTGCAAATTTTAGACTTTCCTTTGGCTGCGCCCAGTGCTAATCCATACACCTACATTAGCCCCACCGCTGCCTGGCATGTGCAAAAGATGTTGGGGGGCAAGATACCTTACATTTTAGACGGAGGTGTATGTGATGTAGGCATTGAATCGACAATAGTAGGATTTGATGGAGATATTCCAATTGTTTACCGAAAGGGTGCAATTTCACCAGAAGAAATAGAAGCATTAGTGGGTAGAGTAGCCGTATATGAGGGTAATGAGACTTTAGCCCCAGGCATGCACAAAAAGCACTATTCTCCTACAACACCTGTGCGACTAGTAAAAGATATAGATGAGCTTAAAGAACTACAAGCAAAAACAAAAAATTTAGGTTTCATTTCATTGGGTGTTAATCCAGGTTTTATAGCCACATCTAATTTTATATCATTAGGTAATGCAGGTGCTACTAAAGAAGCGGCAAGGAACATTTATAATGCAATGCATCAATTGGATGATATGCAGCTAGATGTTATGGCAATAATGGCATTGCCTGAGGATGGGGTAGGAGCTGCACTAAATGATAGACTAATGCGGGCCGCAGAATTAGTAGATTAGGGGTGTAAATTAGAATTCTATTTGCATATTCAAGACTTCTTTAAGTTTGGATAAGGCAGGGTTTTTATTTGCCATAAATTCAAAAATCTCTGAACGAGACATCACCTTGGGTTTATTTGCAAGAGCTTCAGTATCTATCCTTGTTTCTGTGGTAATACGGATATTCATATTGGCCTTATTGCTAAAGAATTCTATAAGTAAAGTCCGCTGATCTATGGCATATGTATTCGTAAGCTCTGAGGGGGATATCAGGCGAACTTCGTCGTCAGACATCATTTCGAGAGACATCAAGCAAAATTGTGAGTGAAGTACTCCTTTATTTGCTTTAGCCAATTCCTCTTTGTATTCTTCGAATATTTTTAAAGCGTCTTCCTGTGCCAGCTTTGTAGGCCTAATAACCACATTTTCAGCGGCTTTAGCTGCGGCTGAATCAATGTCGCCAAGTAGATTTAAACTTACCCTCCGTGTAGTATTTGGTTTGGGATTTGTAGGACGATTGGTGTCAGTAAAGTTTTTTGTTGATGTGTTGGTAACGGCAATCTGAGTAGCAGTTTGGGGTTGCTGCACAATAGATTCTTGTATAGTTGTATTGTTGTAGTTGATGTTATTTGGCTCAGTTATGGTAGGTAATGAAGTTGGAGCTATAACATTTTCTACTTCTTTCGCAGGTTGAAAAGCTACATTAGTTGAGTTTTTTTTTTCGTCTTCGGTGTCTACCGACACCTGCTCACCGCCAACAGCTTGAAGTAAATAACATAATCTTATCAAGCATATCTCAACATGTAGCCGTCTGTTAGTTGCGTTTTTATATTCAATTTGTGCTGTATTGAGTACGTTGAGCGCAGAAATAATATAAGAAACAGGTATTTGGAGTGCTTTTTCTTGAAAAGCTATTTTAAGCTCCTTAGGTAAATCTAGCAAACGAGTAATGCGCTCATGTTTGCATAGCAGCAGATTTCTATACTGCTCTGCTAAACCTTCTATTATAACATCGCCCTCAAATCCTCTTTCCAATGCATTGTCTAAGTATAGTAATGTACTTGGAACATCTTGACACAACATAGCGTCAATGATTTTGAAATAGAAATCATTGTCCAAAATGTTTAAGTGCTCCATAGTATTGGCATAGGTGAGCATGCCATTAGTGAAACTGGCTATTCTATCGAGCATTGAGAGGGCATCTCTCATACAACCTTCACTTTTTAGCGCTATTACATGCAGGGCAGCCTCATTTGCTACCATGCTCTCTTTGGCTGCAATGCTTTGCAAGTGATCTACTATGTCGTTGGTTACAATTCTTTTGAAATCGAAGATTTGGCAACGAGAAAGAATGGTGGGTAATATTTTGTGTTTTTCGGTGGTAGCTAAAATGAATATTGCGTAGGGTGGTGGCTCTTCCAGAGTTTTTAAGAATGCATTGAATGCCGCAGCACTTAGCATGTGCACCTCATCTATTATATAAACCTTGTAACGTCCATTTTGAGGAGCAAATCTAACTTGACTAGTAAGTTCACGAATATCATCTACTGAGTTGTTACTTGCAGCATCTAGTTCAAAAACATTAAATGAAGCATTGTCTTTAAGTGATAGGCAAGTACTACATAGTCCACATGCCTCAGTGTCGGCAGTAGGCGATTCGCAATTTATAGTTTTTGCAAGTATACGAGCACAGGTTGTTTTGCCAACACCTCTAGGTCCACAAAATAGATATGCATGAGCTAGGTGTTGATTGCGAATAGCATTTTTTAGTGTAGTAGTTATATGGCTCTGACCTACTACAGTATCAAATGTTTGGGGCCTATATTTACGAGCTGAAACTATATAATTGTCAGACATGCTATGAGATGCTAGATTTTGCGAACTGAGTGCAAAGTTCCTAAAGAAATTTAGATTGTATTGTTAATGCTTCTAGTGTTTATATGTCATAAAATGCAATTTGCTCTTGTCCGTTGCTATTACTCATAGCACGATACATACCTGCGGAATTGAAACAAAAATCAAAATTGCCTTTAGCGTCTATAGCTATTAATCCACCTTCTCCACCCATTTTTACTAATTTTTCTTTTACTACAATATTGGTAGCTTCTTGTAGTGATAACTCGCGATATTCCATTAGGCATGAAATGTCATGAGCTACTACGGATCTTAGAAAGAACTCGCCATGGCCAGTACAAGAAATGGCGCATGTATTATTGTTGGCATAAGTTCCAGCTCCTATTACTGGGCTGTCACCAATTCTCCCAAAACGCTTGTTCGTCATACCTCCAGTAGAAGTTCCTGCTGCAAGATTGCCATGAATGTCAAGTGCAACAGCTCCAACTGTACCAAATTTGTGACCAGTATTAGGAATAGGAGAACCACCTTTTAAATTATCACCTTTATGGTCGAGTTGAGTAAAGTTGGTGTCTCTGATTTCTACCCATTGGTCGTATCTAGACTTATTGAAAAAATAGTCGTCTGGTGCCATTTCAATACCTTGCTGAAGCGCAAACTCACTAGCACCATCATTGCTCAAAAATACATGACCAGAATGCTGCATGACTTCTTTGGCAAGTTTGATTGGGTTTTTGATGTTTCTTACACCAGCCACAGCTCCAGCCGCAAGATTGCTGCCATCCATTATTGCTGCATCCATTTCATTTAGCCCCTTTTTAGTAAAAACAGAGCCTCTACCAGCGTTGAATAATGGATTGTTTTCCATTTCGCATATAGCTGCGGTTACAGCATCCACTGCTGAGCCGCCTGCTTTCAATACTTCGGTTCCTTTATCGAGTGCTTCTTTTAGCGCCTGAGTGTATTCTATTTCTTGTTCTTTGTTCATAATAGCAGGAGTAATGTTCCCTGCCCCGCCATGTATCAGTAATGTAAATGACATATTTTTTTGGATAATGTTATTGAACTAGCTCTCTTGAGCCCTAGGTATTGTGGTGTAAATATAGTCAACTAACTCACTAAGTAGCTGCTAGCAGCTTAACCAACCGAAGTGATGTTATATGTTATTCTAAATAAACAGCTTTAATTCTTTTGGTGCCTGTTTCCACTTCTATATGATCTTGCAAAGTAGTAGCCACAGAATGTCCAATTATATCTGCTGCAATAGGGAATGATTTATGATTTCGGTCTACAAGTACGGCAACCATTACTTTTTTTAAATCAAAAGACAATACACCATTCAGGCAATACATAAGTGTTTTACCTGAATTCGCTACATCGTCAACTATAAGTACTGTTTTGCCAGTTAAGTCAATACTTGTCTTGAAATTAAAGTCTAATGGGTTTTTCTTATTTACTTCGATGGAAAGATTGATGATTTTTAGAGGGCTTATTTCATTGAGTATTTCAGTAAGGTTGCCAGCCACTATGCTGCCTCCTCGTTCTATACCCAACAAAACGATTTCTTGTTCATCTACATTTCTTTCCCATATTTCATACGCCATTCTGCGTAGCTTGTAATCTATACGTTCTTTGTCAAGTATTAATACTCTCTTTTTATCCATTGTTTTATAATTGTCAGTTTGACCTGATAGCAACTACTGGGTCTAGCCTAGCGGCAGCACGAGCTGGTAAAAACCCAGCTAGCATACCAACGAAAATAGAAACAAAAATGCCAACTATGAAATTATTGACTGACATGATTATCTCGAAGTTGAAACCATAGGTTACTATTTGGCTAATTGCTAAAACTAACAAAATACCTATTAGTCCCCCTAGCCCAGATAATACTATTGCCTCTAGCAAAAATTCAAGTAGAATAGAACTTTTTTGTGCCCCTATAGCTTTCTTAAGTCCAATCATTCTTGTGCGTTCTTTTACTGTCACAAACATAATATTGGCAATTCCGAAGGCTCCAACTATTAATGATAGCCCACCTATAAACCAACCTACAACATCAACAGTTTTGAAGATAACGTCAAGTCTTTCGGTAACCTGACTAAGCTGATTTATGGCAAAGTTTGAAGGTTGTCCAGGTTTTACTTTTCTGATTCGTCTTAATACGCCCTCCACTTCATATTTTAAGTCCTCTGCATTTTTCCCATTTGCAGCTTTTATTATCAGAAATGGATCGTAACTCAAAGAGCGTGTGTCTAAAACAGAAGTGGCAGAGTTGTATGGGAAAATAACTGAATTGTCATAATCAAACCCGGCCATGTTTTGTCCTGCTTTCTTCAAGATTCCAACTACTGTATATCTTCGACCTAATAATGATATGTTTTTCCCTAGCGGGCTAATACCAGCTGGGAAAAGATTTCTGTAAACAGTATTGCCAATCACTACTGCATTATTCCCACCATCTAGCTCGGATATGCTTAAATACCTTCCTTGTTCAACATCAATATTTTGAACTTTATCGAAATAGTTCATCACGGCATAGCCTGCAATTGAGCCAACTTCCATATCGTGATATTTGACGGTGAGTCTATTAGTGCTTAGGCACAAAGTAGCGATGGCTGCATCTGGTACTTGTTGTTCTATAGCTTTCACCTCATGTGGTGTCATACCTGGTCTGCGCCAATAATCCCACCATTTATATTCACCTCCATCATCCATCCAAGGCCAACGACCCACATAAAGAACATTGCTACCTAATGTAGCCATGTCTTTTTGTATGCTGTTTTTTAAACTGTCTAGAACAGTAAGTACCGAGATAATGCAGAATATGCCAATAGTAATGCCTAATAGTGATAGAAAAGTGCGTAGTTTATTAGCTTTCAACTCGTGAAAAGCCTGCACAATGCTACTTGATATTATTTGTCTTGCATTAATCATTGCGCAACAAATTTAATGGTTAATATATTGGTTAAGCAATAATTTTGCACCACATCAATTTTTCTGTTTTGTCAGTTTTGTCAGGTTTTTTGAGGAAGAATGAGACATTAAATAACGCTAAATTTCGTAGCTATTTGCTGATGAGATTTGCTATAATAATGGCCCTCAATATGCAGGCTACTATTATAGCTTATTATGTATATCAGCTCACGCATGATAAGTTGGCATTGGGTATGATTGGCTTGTGGGAAGTGATACCTGCTGTTGGGTTTTCAATGTTCTCGGGTCATTTTGTTGATAGAAGAGAGAAACGTAATCTATTAATCTATTTATTGCTACTATATTTGGTGCTTTCAGCATACTTTGTTTGGCTTGCTTTTCCGAGCGTAGCACATTCATTGGGGATTAAACATGTTACTTGGCTAATTTATTTTGGCATTTTTGTAGGAGGAGGGTTGCGTGCTTTTTTGAGTCCATCTACTTTTTCGCTATTGGGAATGTTGGTGCCCAAGAGTCAGTACCCCAATGCTACTACTTGGAGTAGTGCATCTTGGCAAGCTGGTGCTGTACTAGGTCCATTAGCAGGTGGTTTTTCCATAGCTGCTTTTGGATTCACAAATAGCATAGTCTTTTCGGGTATTATTGAAATGATTTCCTTGATAGCTATTTGTACCATCCCAATACAACCAATTCTAAATAAGGCCAAAGAACCAATAATGAAGAGCTTAGGAGAAGGATTGCGCTTTGTGTTCAACACCAAGGTAGTTTTGGCTGCATTAACTCTTGATATGTTTGCTGTTCTTTTTGGTGGCGCAGTAGCCCTGTTGCCTGTTTATGCTGATGATATTTTGAGGGTGGGAGAAATGGGCTACGGTTGGTTGAGGGCAGCCCCGGGAATAGGTTCAGTAGCTAGTTTGGTTTTGCTGTCAATTTATCCATTGCGAAAGAACCCAGGATATAAATTAGCATTAGCTATAGTTGGTTTCGGGCTTACTACTATTGTATTTGGCTATTGTGGTTATTTTGGAGTTAAGCCATTTATCACCATTGCAGGAATGGGTTTGTCTGTAGGTTTTATTATAGCATTTGCAATGTTGCTATTGGGCGGTATGTTAGATGCTGTAAGTGTTGTAATTAGAGGTACTGTTTTGCAATTATATACACCAGACAATATGAGAGGTAGGGTGGCGGCCGTAAATACGATGTTCATAAGTTCATCAAATGAATTGGGGGCATTGGAGAGTGGTTTTACAGCCAGAATTATGGGCACAGTACCTGCTGTTGTATTTGGAGGCTTAATGACTATTGTAGTTGTTGCTATTACTTGGATTACAACTCCCGCACTTAGACAACTGGATTTGCATGCAAATCAACAAGATTAGTTGTAGAGCAGAAATGATACGCTGTTGGTGAACAAATGAGACTGTGCCTGTTTTTAAAATGTTTGGTTATCTTTACGAACGAAAGTCATATAATCATGAAGAAGGTATTATTTGTAGTGTCTGCACCCTTGTTGTTGCTTGCTAGTTGCTACAAAGAAAAATTGCGCGACAAAACAGTTGATGTTTTGCCGGTGGGCGCTTGGAAGATAGATAAACATGTATCTGGTAGTTTAGATTGTAAAGTTCCTGTAATGGCTATATTTAATGCCGATAGCACTGGATATTATACTTACAACGGTCCATGTAATCATACCTATCCCGATACGTTAAGATTTCGCTGGCGTGCAACTGATGATAATAAGAATATCTATTTGACAAATATAAATGGAGACCCTACTACTTTTGTAGCAGTTGGTATTTCGGACTATACAAATGACATTTTAAGGCTAAGGAGCGGAAGATATCGTGATTTGTATTTGGATGGATATTTTGTGAAATATGTACAAAAATAACAGATTTCCTGTACTTTAAGCCTTTGATATAAATTAACTAGAAAAAACAAATAGAAATTACTGTATGAAACTTGTTCTGCCTGCATTAGTATGCTCAGCCCTTCTACTATCATCCACTGCATTTGCGCAAGGAACTCGTATAAGAACCATAGCTGGTACTGGTGTGGGTGCTTATAGTGGAGATGGTGGTTACTCCACTGCTGCCGAACTACATGCTCCACTAGATGTGAAGCTGGACAAGACAGGTAATGTTTATGTGTTGGATTTATTGAATTACAGAATAAGGAAAATAAGTACTACAGGTGTAATATCAACTGTAGCAGGTACAGGTGTGGCAGGCTATACTGGCGATGGCTCTATAAGCACATCGGCCAACATGCGCCCTTACGGTTTTGCGGTAGACAATGGTAATAATATATATATTGCTGATGCTAGTTACGGTGTTATTCGTAAGGTCAACACAGCAGGTATCATATCTACTATAGCAGGAACTGGGATACAGGGTAATACAGGCAATGGTGGTCCAGCTTTATCTGCACAAATGAATGGTATATATGGATTGGCTGTAGACACGGCAGGTAGCATATATGTGGTAGATGCAATTAGCAATACTGTACGCATTATAAGCAAAACAGGTACAATAGATAGATTTGCTGGTAATGACACAGCTGGTTACAGTGGTGATGGAGGTTTTGCATCAGAAGCTAGATTAGATTCGCCATATGCAATTGCATTAGACCATAAAGGCAATGCATACATATCTGACATGCTTAATAATGTAGTACGTAAGGTAGATGCAATGGGCATAATTTCTACATACGCTGGTAATGGAATGCAAGGTTACACTGGAGATGGTGGGCCTGCAATTTCTGCTTCACTCAATCGTCCTGCAGGCTTGACAGTAGATGCAGATGGTAACGTATATATAGCAGATGCTGATAATGATGTAATACGTAAAGTAGATACTTTTGGCAATATATTAACGGTTATAGGTAATGGTACTCCTGGTTTTGGTGGAGATTTAGGACCTGTGTTGGGTTGTAATTTGCACACTCCTTTTGGCGTGGCAGCAGATGGTGTTGGTGACATATATATAGCAGATGCCAACAATCAACGTATTCGTAAGACCTACACCCCTGTAAGTGTAAATGAAACATCTAAAATAGTTGTAGATGCATATCCCAATCCAGTAACTAATAAATTGTTTTTGACAGGGTTAACAGTAGGTGATAATTTGTATGTATTAGATGTAACTGGTAGAAAATTAGTAGACATGAAAGCAGCTAATGAATCTGAAACTTTAAAGATGAGCAGTTTGTCTGCTGGTATATACTTTTTGCATATTGTCAATAAGTCAGGAACAGAAAAGACTGTCGTCAAATTGGTCAAAGAATAACCCGCTTTGATGTAGACAAGTGCTTCACTCCGGGCTCTTTGACCCGGCTCTTCATTAATATGATGGCTATTATTTAAATTTGCACCCATCCCATATGGGTGCAATAACTTGTATATAATATTATGAGTGGCTTCAATGCCTCTATCCTTAAAGTTTTATAAAGAATATAGATGGAAATAAGTAAAAGTTTTCAGCATAAAGATGCTGAGTTGCAGTGGTATAAGCACTGGGAAAACTCAGGATATTTTACTAGTAAGCCAGATGAAAGGCCTGCATATACAATAGTGATGCCACCCCCTAATGTAACAGGGATCTTGCACATGGGACATGCGCTTAATAATACAGTGCAGGATGTATTAATAAGACGAGCTAAGATGAGTGGTATGAATACTTGCTGGGTACCTGGCACAGACCATGCTTCTATAGCTACAGAGGCAAAGGTAGTAGCAATGTTAAGAGAAAAAGGCATTGATAAGAAGACGCTATCTCGCGATGAGTTTTTGAAGTATGCATGGGAATGGAAAGAGAAGTATGGAGGGATAATATTAAAGCAGTTAGAGAAGTTGGGATGTTCACTAGATTGGAGTAGAACAGCCTTTACAATGGATGAAGGTTATTATGCAGCTGTTATACGGGTTTTTAATGAGTTGTATAATAAAGGTCTGATATACAGAGGGGTTAAGATGATAAACTGGGACCCTAAGGCCAAAACCGCACTGAGTGACGAGGAAGTAAACTTCAAACAAACACAGTCTAAATTGTATTACGTTAAGTACAAGATAGAAGGTGAATCTGAAGAATACATTACTGTAGCTACAGTAAGACCCGAAACTATATTGGGAGATACTGCTGTTTGCGTTCATCCCGAAGATGAACGATATGCACATTTGAGAGGTAAGTATTGTTATGTGCCATTGATCAATAGGCGAGTGCCAATCATTTTTGATGAATATATAGATAAAGAGTTTGGTACAGGTGCTTTAAAGGTTACGCCAGCTCATGATATTAATGACTACAACTTGGGCCTCAAATATGGGTTGGAGGTAATAGACACTTTGAACGATGATGGCACTATGAGTGAGGCAGCAGGAATGTACATAGGTGAGGATAGGTTTGCAGTAAGAAAAAAAATAGCCGAGGACTTGCGTTCAGCTGGCAATTTATTGAAAGAGGAGGAGTATACCAATCAGGTTGGTTATAGCGAGCGGACAGATGTGGTTATAGAGCCAAGATTGAGCATGCAATGGTGGTGTAAAATGGAGGATTTAGCACAGCCAGCATTGGATGCAGTAATGAATGATATTGTAGAGTTCCATCCGGCTAAATTTAAGAACACATATAGGCATTGGATGGCCAATGTGAAGGATTGGTGCATCAGTAGGCAGCTTTGGTGGGGTCATCGTATTCCTGCATGGTATGATGCTGATGGGACACTATATGTGGCAAATAATGAAAATGAAGCGTTAGAAAAGTACAAAGAGGCTAAACCTGAACTGTATGCCATAAAACCAACACTACGACAAGATGATGATGTATTAGATACGTGGTTTAGTAGTTGGCTGTGGCCAATGGAAGTTTTTGATTGGAATCGTAATCCTGAAAATGCTGAATTAAATTATTATTACCCTACAAGTACACTGGTAACAGCACCTGAGATTATATTTTTCTGGGTGGCACGAATGGTAGTAGCTGGTTATGAATTTCTAGGTAAGAAGCCTTTTGATAAGGTCTATTTTACAGGCATTGTAAGAGATAAGCAAGGAAGAAAGATGAGTAAATCTTTGGGTAATTCTCCTGATTTACTTGAGCTTATTGATATTCATGGTGCCGATGCAGTACGTTTCAGTGTAATGATTTCATCGCCAGCTGGCAACGACCTTTTGTTTGATGAGTCTCAGCTGGAGCAGGGGGCATTTTTCTGCAATAAGATGTGGAATGCCATGAAATTAGTGAAAGGGTGGGAGAGCCGATGCGCTGATGAAACAGTTTCGGATGCTTCGCTATTTGCTATGAGTTGGATGGATGCTAGACTGGAAGAAGTTTCTGCGGAAGTAGATATTATGATAAAGGAGTTTAGGTTAAGTGAAGGTTTAAAAACCATTTACTCTTTGATTTGGAACGATTTCTGTTCATGGTACTTAGAGTGGGTAAAACCAGCACAAGATCAGTCTTTGGCTAAAGAAGTTTATTTAAAGACTATTGATTTTTATGAGCGATTACTACAGCTATTACATCCTTATTTGCCATTTATTACAGAAGAGATTTATCATTTGTTGAGAGAGGATAGGTCTAAAGGGGATGACCTGATTGTTCGCCAAATACCTGTAATAAAAATACCTGATACTCAGGTTTTAAAAGAAGGTGTTTTGCTACAGGAGTTGATAACGGCTGTGAGAGACGTGAGAAATAAAAATAAACTGAAACCTAAAGACAGCATCAAGCTGTGGGTGCAAACTGCAAATGAGCAATTATATGGTAGAGTGAAAGGTATTTTGCAACGTCAAATAAATGCTGATGAAATAGGTTTTACTCAGCATGCTATTAATGGGGCTATTTCTTTCGTTGTAGGTACTGATAAAATGTATATGGAAGCAGCAGCAGCCACCATTGACACTAGTGCCCAGAAAGCAGAAATGGAAAAAGAAATTGCCTATTTGCAGGGATTCTTGATAAGTGTGGATAAGAAGTTGGGAAATGAAAAATTTATGGCTAATGCTAAGCCTGATGTTGTAGCCGCTGAGCAAAAGAAAAAAAATGATGCATTAGCAAAAATAAAAACACTACAAGAGAGCTTAGTTCTTTTGAGTTAATTTAGAAAAATTAGAATCCTAAAAGACGTCTCGTTCGTATATAGTATACACGAGACGTCTTTTATGATTTTAGTCAGTTTGTTGCAGCATTTGAAACATAAATACTGATAATTATCAGTGTCTTAAATGACGTAGCTATGACATTGAATAGGACATTAAAGGGCTTCTCAAAGGTAAATTTGCAAAAGCATTTTTGATAGAGGAAAATGAAGATAGACAGAGTTCAGCAAGCGGAAGATTTCAGGGTATTGGGTATCAACTATAAAAAGAGTGATGCTGCAGTTCGTGGTTTGTTTGCAATAAATCCGGATCAATACACTCGTTTGCTTCAAACTGCTTCACAGTTTGGAATTTCTGATTTTTTCGTATTGTCAACCTGTAATAGAACTGAGTTGTATGGCTTTGCTGATTCTGTAGAAATGATGTCAGTTTTTTTGTGTAGTGTTTGCCCTGGGAATGTTGAAGTATTTAACGAAATAAGCTACAGTAAGAGTGGCGATAATGCTATTGAGCATTTATATCAGGTAGCTGCAGGATTAGATTCTCAGATTTTGGGCGACTACGAAATTTTAGGTCAAATAAAAAATGCTGTAAAAATTTCGAAAACTGCAGGTTTTGTGGGTCCTTTCATGGAAAGGCTTATCAACTCAGTATTACAAGCATCAAAAGCAGTAAAAACTCAAACTGCATTAAGTAGTGGAACGGTATCTGTTTCTTTTGCTGCTATTCAATGCATCAGAGCCTATTTGGATGAAAACAAAATGCAGGCCAATGATACCAAAATTGTGCTTGTAGGTACTGGTAAAATTGGTAGAGTGACATGCAGAAATATGGTAGATTATCTATGCACTAGTAATATTGTTTTAGTTAATCGCACAGAATCTACTGCAGTAGAACTTGCTAATCAGATGGGGCTGTCATCGGCACCGCTTCATCATTTAGAAGATCAAATGAATGATGCAACTATAATTGTGGTATCTACTAATGCGCCTGATCCAGTTATATTAGCCAACCATTTGGACGGAAAAGGTAAGAAGCTTGTTATTGATATTTCGGTGCCATGTAATGTGGCAACTGATGCTCAAGTTTTAGATAATGTTACTTTTGTAGATGTAGATAGATTGTCAAAGATAAAGGACGAGACACTACAGAAACGAAAGGAAGAAGTGCCATTTGCCCTCAGAATTATTGCTGAGCATATAGCAGATTTCAAAGAATGGTGCGACATGCGCAAGCATGTACCAGTCTTAAAAGAAGTCAAAAATAAGTTGTTAGCACTGCCATTAAGTTGTTTATTGCCTTCGGATGTGCAAGACGCAACAGCGCTTTTTGATACCTCAAGTAGAGAAGAAAAAGTCCAGAAAACTATCAATAGTTTAGCAACTAATATGCGTCGTAATTATACCCCAGGTTGTCATTATATTCAGGCCATCAACGAATTTATAGGCTAAAAAGATGGAAAAAACGATACGCATAGGTACTCGAGAGAGTCAGCTAGCGGTTTGGCAGGCGGCTACTGTAAAACAATTGCTTGAGGCTAATAATTTCAAAGCGGAGTTGGTTTATATAAAAAGTGAAGGCGATACGGATCTTAAGACACCTCTTTACGAAATAGGTGTTCAAGGTATCTTTACTCGTGCTTTAGATATTGCCTTGCTTAATAATGAAATAGATATAGCTGTGCACTCTATGAAGGATGTGCCTACAGTCATGGCAAAAGGCATAGTTCAGGTAGCAGTTCTAGAGCGAGCGTCACAAAAAGATATTTTAGTGATTGGTCCAGGTTATCAATCAGGTAATTCAGGATATATAAGAACTATAGCAACTAGCTCTGTAAGACGAAGGGCACAATGGCTAAACAGGTATCCTACTGATAGGATAGATAACCTGAGAGGAAATGTAAATACAAGATTGAGAAAGGTAGCTGAAAGTGATTGGTATGGAGCTATTTTTGCTGCAGCTGGATTAGAAAGAATAGATTTGAGACCTGAAAATGCAATAGAATTGGATTGGATGTTGCCTGCGCCTGCTCAGGGGGCTATAATGGTAGTTGCCAGGGAAGGGGAACATTGGCTAGCAGATGCTTGTTTGCATTTTAATCATGATATTACTGCAGCATGTGTCAAAGTAGAACGAGACTTTCTCCGAGCTTTGATGGGCGGGTGTACAACCCCTATTTCAGGTTATGCTCAAATGATTGAAGGAGATCTCTATTTTGAAGGGAATTTGTTATCGAAAGATGGTAAAGATATGGCCAGTGTGAGTATGGTTGCACCTGCTAGTGACTATCTTGATGTGGGAGAGCATGCTGCAAAAAATATTTTAGCAAATGGTGGCAAGGATATCATAGCATCTATGAATAATGTACTTTAATATGGCTCTACCCAAAGTGCTAATAACGGGTGACATTGACAAAGCAATGCTTGATAGCTATATTAAAGGAGAAGTATTGTTTTCTTATATCCCATTTGTGTCTACAGAGTTAATCGATGATCTTTTGCTTACACAATATGTGAAAGATAGTTTGTATGATGACATGCCAGTAATTTTTACTAGTATTCAGGCAGTAAAGTGGGGGGTGATAAATATAGCTATTGAGCAAAATGAACGAAAAGTTTATTGTGTAGGAGAAAAAGTGGCTAATGCAGTAAAAATATGGCAACCTAATTGGTTGGTGTGTGGAGTAGCAGATAACGCAGAATCATTATTGCCATTTTTTAAGAATTGTCATTTGCAAAAAGCTTTACTGCTATGCGGCAGTATGCGGTTAGATATTATACCTGCAGAAATGAAAAGGCTTGGCATAGTACTAAAAGAGGTTAAAGTTTATATAACAAAATTATTACCTAAGAATGTTGATGAGGCATATAATGGTGTCCTGTTTTTTAGTCCTTCAGCAGTTGATAGTTTCTTTAAGGTAAATAGAGTCGATTATGATTGTACATTATTCGCTATTGGTGGCACTACTGCTTCAGCTATAAGAAAATACTGTACAAACAATATAGTGATGGCAGACAAGCCAGATAAAATAAAATTACTCGATTTAGTAGTCTCTTATTTTAGACATAATAACGGGTTTAACGAAAACTGAAAATATTGATACTATGAGCATTTTGCAAAATGATTTGTTGTTGCGTGCATTAAAGGGAGAGGAATTGAGTCGTCCTCCGGTTTGGATGATGAGACAAGCAGGTAGGTATCTGCCTGACTACATAAAATTGAGAGAGAAATATGATTTTTTTACACGAGTTGAGACTCCTGAATTGGCATGTGCTATCACTTTGCAACCAGTAGATCAGGTAGGAGTAGATGCTGCAATAATATTTTCGGATATACTTGTCATACCACAGGCTATGGGTATGACAGTACTGTTGGAGGAAGGTAAAGGTCCCTTATTGCCAGAAACTATAAAGTCTGAAGCTGATATAGATAACTTGATAATGGACAATACGGAGGCGCGATTGAACTACGTAATGGAGGCTTTATCACTAACTAAAAAAGAATTGGACGGTAGGGTTCCTTTAATTGGGTTTGCTGGTGCACCATGGACAATATTGTGTTACATGGTAGAAGGTAAGGGAAGTAAGTCTTTTGACAAAGCAAAACAATTTTGTTTTACCAGACCGGATTTGGCACATAAATTACTTCAAAAAATAACAGATGTCACTATCAAGTATTTGATTGCCCAAGCAGGTGCTGGAGCAAATTTGGTACAGGTTTTTGATAGCTGGAGTGGCATGTTGTCCCCAGCTGATTTTCAGCTGTTTGCACTTCCATATTTAAAACAAATTTCAGATGCAGTTTCGCAACATGTGCCTGTTATTTTATTCCCTAAAGGTAGTTGGTATGCGTTAGAGTCATTGTCACTTACAGGGTGTGCAGGTGTAGGAATAGATTGGACAGTTACCCCTGAGCAAGCTAGACAGTTTACTGGTGGTAGAGTGACATTACAAGGTAATTTTGATCCTTCAAAGTTATTGGCGCCAATATCTCAAATAGAAAAAGAGGTAAAACAAATGATAGATGGATTTGGTGTTAATAAATATATAGCAAATTTAGGTCATGGTATTTTACCAAATGTTCCAGTAGATCATGCTAAGGCATTTGTGGCCGCAGTGAAAAACTACAATGCATAATTAGATTGAGTTTTACTCTTAAACCGATGTTGAAATGATTGGCATTAAAGATAGTTTCGAAGAGTATATACTTTCTCTTCAAGATAGTATATGTACTGCATTAGAAGAGCTAGATGGTGTTTCGAAATTTAAAGAAGATAAATGGGAGCGTGCGGAGGGAGGCGGAGGACGTACAAGAGTAATAGCTGATGGGCCAGTATTGGAGAAAGGTGGGGTTAATACTTCAATAGTTCATGGAGCTTTACCAAAAGCTATGCAAGACAGTTTTGGAGTGCCAGATAGTAATTTTTATGCTTGTGGATTATCATTGGTTTTACACCCCAGAAACCCACATGTACCAACAGTACATGCAAATTGGCGCTATTTTGAATTGTATAATAAATTAGGAGAGCGTGTTGATAGTTGGTTTGGTGGAGGCACAGACCTCACACCATATTATCTGATAGCAGAAGATGCTGTCCATTTTCATGCGACACTAAAACGCGCTATGGATCCATTTGGTTTTGAGATGTATCCTAAATACAAACGTCAGTGCGATGATTATTTTACAAATAAGCATAGAGGGAATGAAATGAGGGGAATAGGAGGAGTTTTTTACGATTATTTGAGACCACATGATGATACTCACGCACTACAACTTCTGGATTTTCAACGTGCAAATGGTAATAGTTTTTTGGAAGCTTATATGCCTATTGCAATGAAACGAAAGGATACTAATTATACAGAAGAACAGGTACTATGGCAAGAAATAAGAAGAGGAAGATATGTAGAATTTAATTTGGTTCATGATAGAGGTACATTATTTGGATTGAAAACTAATGGTAGAACAGAGAGTATATTGATGAGTTTGCCGCCAAGAGCTCGCTGGTATTATGATTATACACCAACAACGGGGAGTGAAGAAGAAAAGATGATGTCTAATTATTATCCCAAAGATTGGGTGTAAGAGCAAGAATTGTCACTGTATATTTGTTGTCATGTCTTCATTATCAAACAAAGTTGTTCTCATTACTGGTGGTTCATCGGGTATAGGTAAAGCACTTGTGGATGTAGCTTTAGCTCGCGGAGCAAAGGTTGCTGTGTGTGCTAGAAACCTCAATAAATTAAAAGAAATGTTTCCTGTTTCTGACAGATTGCTTTGTGTAAAAGCAGATGTTAGTAATGTAGATGAATGCAATGAATTTGTAGAAGCTGCTGTAAATAAATGGGGTGGGGTAGATGTGCTAATTAATAATGCTGGTATTAGTATGAGGGCCATCTTCGAGGATGCTGATTTGAGTGTTGTTAAAGAGCTAATGGATATCAATTTTTGGGGTACTGTTTATTGTACTAAAGCAGTAATAAAATCAATAATAATACGAAAAGGGGTTGTAGTAGGAGTTTCTTCAATAGCTGGCTATCGTGGCTTGCCAGGTCGCACTGGTTATTCGGCATCCAAGTTTGCAATGCAAGGGTTTCTAGAATCTCTGAGAACAGAATTGTTGGAAACTGGTGCTCATATTATGTGGGTTTCCCCAGGGTTTACAGCTTCCAATATTAGAAATGTAGCACGTGTGGCAGATGGAAGTTCTCAAGCCGAAACACCACTGGATGAATCAAAATTAATGTCAGCAGAAACTTGCGCTACATTCATTATTAATGCTGTAGAGCGAAGAAAGCGTAATTTGGTGTTGACAACGCAGGGGAAACTTGCAGTGTGGTTGAGTAAACTGCTACCATCATTAGCAGATAAAATGGTCTACAATCATTTCTTGAATGAGCCTGATTCGCCATTAAAAAAATATCTGAAAAATTAAACTTGTACAGGTAACTCGGCAGTTTCACAATCATTTATTTTATCCAACTGTACTATTGTGTAATCACCATCCATAGCTCTTTCATACATGGGTTTATATTTCGCTCCATACACTAGTTGATTGTATGTATATGATGTGCGTTGCTGTACTGTATTAGAAAAATGATCGTCAAAAGCCTTTAAATAAACTAGAAGCTCCATATTAGCATCTTTAAGCTCTTGTAAATTGAATTTATAAAGTGGGCTATCTTCATTTATAGGGTGAACAATTGTCCAACTAAGTGCCAAGGAGTTTAGTTTACTTATTTCGAGAGGAAGCGCAAAAAAACGTGTGATATTGCGCTCATTCCCATTTACATGCATGGCAAGTGTTAACTGTACTTCGGCATCTGTCAAGTGATTATTTTTATAGGTGGCTAAGCGAATCATGAGTGCTCTACCGTCTTTATATGGTGCTATGATCATATTGTCTGAAAATAGAATAAAGGCTCTTGGTCTGGAAAAGCGCCCATAAATAAGACCTGTAACTACAGCAAAAGCTAAAATGCCTAAAAGAGACTCGGTAGAAGCAACAATATTAGTTAATAAACCACTCGGTGCCACATGGCCATAGCCTACAGTAGTAAGTGTTTGAGAGCTAAAAAAGAATGCAGCTGCTAGTTTGTGAAGTAAATCTGTACTTTGGTCTACACCAGAAAGGTGTTCAGTGCCTATAATGAAATATATTGTTGCGAATACAATATTTACAGTAGTGTAAAAAAGTATGATAGTAAGGAAGAAATTCACTCTATTCATACGAAGAAGTGTATGATAAAAAGATGTTCTACGCCAAATAGGGAAGCCAATCTTTTTGAGATTATTAGTGCCATCTCTATTCACTAGTCGCCCACCAGTATAGGAACTATTGGCAGTGAAGCCTGAGTTGTCAATGTTTTTAGATGCTTTCTTTGTTGTTTCCATTTGTTTGTTCAGCCCTAAATTCCATAAATACTAAGATGGCAATTAATACTAACATTAGCACACTACCTGTATACAATGTTGATCTTCCTGTTAAGTTTAATTCACCATAATAATGACTGCCGTAAAAAAGTAATGATACAAGAATAAGTTTAAGAATCCAGTTTCTAAGTGGTATTAGCGTTAATGGTTTAACAGTCAGTAATGCAGCTGTTTTATACAAATAGAATATGGCCTGTATCCAGGTTGATATGACAAAACTTAGAGCTACACCAGGTAGATCCATAAATAGATATAATGGATACATGAGAATACATGCCAATGCTATCTCTGTTATTGCTCCAATATTAATTAAATCGCCTCTATGCATGCGTTGCAGTGCAGTGGTGAAACTGTATGCTTTAAGTGGTAATATCAATAATGAGGCAGCAAAGATGGGTATTGATGAAACGTATTTGTCTGAGAGCACAGTTACTATAATTTCATTTCGATAAAAGAAAAGAAATCCGAATATTGGGAAAACGATGCTTGATAATACTTTGCCAGATTGTAGCATGAGTTGTGGTAGAGCAATTTGAGATTTACTACTACTTTTTTCAGCCAATTGCATTAACACTGCACTACCAGCAGCACTTACTAGCAGAGGTAAAAATGGTATATTCTGAGCCCCATTATAATAAATAGCTGTTAATTCTGATGTAAGTAGAATGGCTATAATGAACTTATCTATCCATGTAGAAAGTAATTGGGTTACATCATATATACCTAAGTTAAGCCACAATTTTTTGATATGGCTTATATCTATTTCTTCTTCCTCATAACCTTCTTTGTCTTTTTTAACTTCATTGAGAATTGCAATTGAATTGGTAAATAGCCTAAATAAATTTAGTATAAGTAGAAATTTGAAAAGTGATGACAATGATAAATTACTCGATGCCACAAGGCTATGTACTACACAGAATAAAAATGCATATATTAAGCTTGTGGATATTAGTACGTTGAATTTCTTAAATACAATTAGAATAGACTCTGTTATAATGGTAGTAGAAAAACTAAGTATAAATAAGAAGGAGGTTATGAAATCTACACTGCCTATATAATACTGAAGCCATCCGAAAAAAAGTGCTACAGCTAAAGAAAAGGATAAATAAATTGCGTAATGTTTTCTGCTGATTTTACTTATAATATTTGCAAGTGTATTCTTAGAGTAAGTTACAATAAGATTGTGAATGCCAAAAGTTATAAAAGGATAAAAAACATATAGCTGAACCCAAAATAGTTGATACTCACCATAAGCTTCTTGAGAAAGGTTTCGAGAAAACAAAATAACTACTAATAGGTTTGCCAATGAAGGGAAGAACCTGATTAGAAATATCATTAATGAATTATTCCATAGTTTATTTGCTGTTAGCAAAGGCATTACATTCGTCTCTGTTTAAGTGTTTAATTATTTTGGCAGGATTGCCCGCTATGATACAATGCCCTTCTTTAAAACTTTTAGTTACTATACTACCTGCACCTACAATTGTGAAATCTCCTAGAGAAATGCTTGGTAATATCACTGCTCCCATGCCTATCCAGCAGAATTTACCAATGTTTATAGGCGTAGTTGTGATATGTATGTTGTTGTTGATAAAGTCATGATTTGATGATATCAAACCAACATTTGGCCCTATGTTGGTATAATCACCAATTGTGATGCCATTAGCAGCATTTATATACACGCCTGGCGAGTCGCCAGGATATACATTTTTACCTCTTATTATTTTATTTGGGCTGTGAATTGTTGTAGAATGGTGTATTGCCCAAGATGTATCTGCATTCTGTCTGAATAGTTTACGAAAAATAAAATCAGTTATGTAAAAACCAAAACTCATTTCACTTCTCATGCCCAAGAGTTCTTTTACGATATTTTTACTGCTATTGGCCATTTATCAGACTGCTATATTAATCATTTTTGGGGATAGACTATCAAGTATAAAGCGGTATACCATAGTAAACTAGGTGTACCGCTCTTGTCATTTCATTAAATTGGATTTACTTATAGTACTAAACTAGTTTTTTTGAGCTGGTCTGAATAATTGCACGAGTGCTGCCAGGCATAGCCCAATGAGTAAAAAGCTACTTATAAGTGCCACTTTCTTACCATTATAAAAGCTATCTGGATAGAATTTGAATTCAATTTTATGGTCACCAGCAGGAACCTTTAATCCTCTAAGTACATAGTTGGTGCGAATTATAGGTGTTTCTTTGCCATCTATATAAGCTTTCCAGCCTTTTGAATAGTATATGTCAGAAAAAACAGCAAATCCTTCATTAGTATTATGGCTTGCAAACGAAAGCTCATCAAGTCCATATTGTGTTAGTTTTACGTATGCATCTGCAGAACTAGTAAGATTTATATTGGTAAGTTCGTTTTTGTAAGTAGCCCTTACAATTGCAGTTTTTAGCGGATTGAAACCTTGAGATAAGGAATCCATTTGAGGTGATGAATCATTTTTTATTACCTCATCTCTTAACTTTGCAAATAGATTTTGTGGTTCTAGCATTTTACTGCTGTTAAGACTATTCATTTCTTCATCAGCAGTATTGGCCCATTGTATATTGCTTACAAACCAGGCATTACCACAAGCACTTTTATTAGGCATAGGGAATGCTTCTTTTTGTCCTGGGAAGATCACATATTTTGTGTTCAGCATATTCAACACTTCAAGGTTGAACATGCTACTCATTTGTCTATCAATTAAGTCTTGATAGATTTCCATTTTAGCTGGGTGATAGCCACCAACACACTTATGGAAATATGCCTGAACCGCATCATTATAGGTATTGCGAGATAAGTCGAGGACGCGATAGTAGGGGTCTTTATCTTGCATAATTTGTTTGTCTGCTTCAGTTGGCTCAAATAGTGAATCATATTCTGATGCTTCTACATAGTTGCTTTCATTAAGGTAATTTTTGGCGATTGGAATCAAGTCGATAGTTATTAAGAGGCTTAAGCCAGCATATAGTATTGTAGGTTTTATTCTCTCTTTGATAAACAACCATAATAACGATGCAGATGCGAAAATGAAAGCAGCACTTTTTAATGCACTAGACATGGCTAATGCTGCACGATCATCTTTTAGTAATTTCAGCATTTCTGGCTGCAAGCGTGCGTCTCCTTCTCCAGTAAAATCAAAGAACACACTACCTCCTAATCCAATCACTAAACAAAGACCTCCAGTAATAATAGTTGCTAATTTGATTTGTTGTAGTGTTTTAGGTTCATTTTTTCTATTTATAATTTCTTGAACAGCCAAAATGCCAAGAAGAGGGAATAAAAATTGAGGAATTACTAGTGCCATTGATGGAGTTCTGAATTTATTTAAATACGGAACCGTGTCGAATAGGAAATAGTTTATGCTTTCGAAATTTTTGCCCCAAGACAAAATAATACATATTAGAGACGCTGCAACAATCCACCATTTTTGAGGTGAACGAACTACTATTATTCCTAAAACGAATAGGAAGCAAATTATAGCTCCAAAGTAAACAGGGCCACTCAAGAATGGCTGTGGTCCCCAATATAAAGGAAGTTGATCTGCGCTACCATTTATTGCTTCTAGCGTTTTGGGAGCCTTGTCTGCACTTTCGGTACTAGATCCACCATATAAATAGGGTATCATCAAGCAGAAAGTTTCACCAATGCCATTACTCCAGCGAAAAGCATATTCTTTATCCAAGCCACCATTTGTTTTTTTGTCATGACCAGATAATTCGCTGCCACCACCTCTCATTGTTTCTTTAGAGTATTCAGCAGTAGTCAATATAGAAGGCATGTTTGGACCAATAGCAAGTCCCATAGTCAGAATAGCAACTGCAGCGGATATAGAGAAGTTTTTTATTTGTGCTTGGCGAATAGAACTTATCAGCATTCCTACACCATAGCATGCAAACATTATAAGGGTATAATAAATAACTTGATAGTGATTATTTGCAAAAATCAAGGAAATAGATAGACCGAAAACTGCAGCTCCGGTAAGTCGTTTGTTATTGAATATTAGATGAAGGCCTGCTAGTGCAGCAGGTAAATAGCCCATTGTAAGCATTTTAGTTTCATGGCCTACACCTATAATGATTGCATTATAGCTTGCAAATGCATATGCAATAGAGCCAGCAATACCGAGCCATTGATTTATTTTGAGCACACGCATTAATAGATAAAAGCAAACCATAGCTATGAAAAAGAAGTATGCTGGCTTGCCTACAGCTTGCAATAGATTTTGTGCAAGCATTGGGTAGTTACTATTTGATGAGCCAACATAACTTGTATATGTTGGCATGCCACCAAACATACTATTCGACCACAATACGTCTTTCCCAGTCTTTTCATGAAAGTCCATTGCTTCATGAGACATTGCTTTCCAAGAGATATTATCATGTTGGTTCAATATCTTGCCTTGTAATTGAGGAAAGCAAAATAGCAAGGATAGGACAGCGAAACCAATAATTAGTAGAATATCGTTTTTGTATTTCTTGAAGTCGAATTGCATATCAAATAATATTGTGCCAAAAGTAGAAAGTAGCTGGCTATTTTCCTAAACGGTTTAGTGTCTGAGAAATTGTATTTAATAAAAACAACGGACCTCTTTAAGAAGTCCGTTGTAGATAGTAGAATTTTAACAGGGTTTATTTTAGTGAGCTATTGCCACACGTGCTGTTTGGCGTTGGCCTGCTGCTAATACAGTCACTGTGTATATACCATCAGGTAAAGTTGATGTCTTGAAAGTAGCTTTACCTCGTGAAATGTTGTTGAATTGTTGATACGCAACAACTTGTCCTAGCATATTTGTTAATGTAATTGTAGTATTAGTTGCATTGTTTAGAGCAAAAGGAACAAACAATTCGTTGCTGGCTGGATTAGGATAAGTTTCAATTGATTTTATAGAGCTAATGTCATTTACGGAAGATGTAATTGTAGGACATGTAGCACATTTGATGTGGAAGTCAATATATGGATATTGTAACGAACTTGCTGCTCCTCCTGTAGATGACCAAAACCATAATGGTATAAATTGACCTCCCCAACCTAGTGACGTGTCTGGTAAGGTTTTGAACATACCGCTATTTCTGTTGTCGTCAGAGTATGTTGCGTAGTTTGGAGTAGAAGCTGTGCCACGATAAGCTACGTATGGTCGGAACATATTGTGCTTATATCCGATTGTAGAGCTGAAAACCGTATCGTGATCTGTGAAAGTAGGTGAGCCACTTAGGAAAGAAATAGTTGCACCTATCATATTGCCAGCAGGTACGTTGACATCAGGTATGCCCACTAATATGGGGAATGTTCCATTAGTTAATGTGTCTGCCCAAGCAGGTGAAGCACCTGTATTATCTAGTAATATATCGCGAACAACCCTCGTAGTTCCTGCAGCGGTTACGCCAGCTGTGTCATACCTCATGCGGTATGTGTACATAGTATCACTAGCAGATAAACCATAGCGAGCTAACACAGTTGTATTTACTGTAAAAGCCTCATAAATGTCAGCACCAGATGATCTGTCGCCATATACAAATGTTACTCTAACAGTATCTACGTAGGTGTTAGTTGGCTTAAAGCCATATCTTCCAAAAAGTAATATTGAATCAACAGAATAAGCATCTGTAGCAGATATTTGCATTCTGCCGTCATAATAAGTTGGATCATTAAAGCCAGAGAAAGTAGGATCGATGGCCAATCCCATTGAAACGCTTCTATTATGGTTATATTCTGTTCCTCCACCAGTAGCTGTGTATGCAAATACACCCATAGTATCTCTCCACAGATATGGAGCACTTAACGCAATTGAGCTTGAAAGGTCTACCTCCGAAGTGTCGAACCAATCTACATAACTATACCATCTTGGCGCAGCTGTAGTTTTAGCCTTATAATCGCTGAGGCGATGTTTCTTGAAGTTTTTTATTTCATTATTGTTAATTGCAGGGCCCGCTTGTTCCTTGCCCATTGTTACTGCGCCATTTTGTGCATTTGCAGCATAACCAAAACAGCCTGCCGCTAAGAGAAGTAATAATTTTTTCATTTTTTGTTTTTTATTTGGTTAAAGTTACTTTAAATTTTACATCAAAAACCTTGCCAAATACATCGTATGGCTATAAGTATTATGCTTATTTGTTATTAACTCTATAGCCTTTGAGAAAATCTTCGGTTAACATTCGTTTTTTACCTTCAATTTGTAAGTCTTCAATACTTATCCAACCATCAATACATGCAAATAATAATTTTGAACTTGTAATGATAGTACTACCAGGTTCATTAGTGGGTGTATCTAGGTTAACTGAAGCATTATATATCTTTAATACTTTGCCATTTAGTACCGTATGTGCAGTTGGATATGGAGATAATCCTCTTATTTGGTTGATAATAGTATTGTGAGGTTTATTCCAATCTATTTCCATGTCTTGCCTATATATTTTAGGAGCAAGCTTTAAGTTGCTATCAGCCACCATCATTTGTGGGATTTCTTTGATTGAGTTAGAAACTATACCTTTTACTGTTTCGACTAGTAGTGTCGCACCCTCTATCATCATCTTGTCGTGCAGTGTTCCTGCATTATCATTAGGCAAAATAGGTACAACCTTTTGTAAGAGAATGTCTCCGGTGTCTATTTCGTGTTTCAATTTGAAGGTAGTAACCCCAGTTTCGGTTTCTCCATTCATTATAGCTCTATTTATGGGTGCAGCCCCTCTATATTGAGGTAGTAGAGAGCCGTGTACATTTATTGTACCCATTGGCGGCATGTTCCATACTGTCTCTGGCATCATTCTGAAGGCAACAACTATTTGCAAGTCGGCATTCAAGTCTTTCAGTTGGCTAAGAAACTCCTGCGACTTCATTTTCTCAGGTTGTAAAACGGGTATATTTTTTGCAACTGCATATTTCTTGACTGCAGACTCACTTATTTGTCTGCCTCTTCCTGCTGGCTTATCTGGAGCAGTTACTACAGCTACAATGTTAGTGTCTGCTCTAACCAAAGCGTCTAATGAGGCTACTGCAAATTCGGGAGTACCAAAAAATATAATACGTAATGAGTGGAATCTTGTCATAATAAAGAGCAAAACTATTTCATTTGATCCTCTAAAGCACTAGTTTTGTTTTTTTATTCCCTTTTATAGAAATCAGTAATTTATTATTATTTACACTTAACAGTTATTCACGTCGCTTTATCAGGACTATTCATTATGTTGAAAAATAACATTCGCATTTCTAGTAGTGATCTCCGCAACTTTTTCTAAATCAATTGCTTTTAAATCGCTGATTTTTTTTGCAATTGTAGGTATAAAAGCACTTTCATTACGTTTTCCTCTATTGGGTACTGGTGCCAGGTAAGGTGCGTCTGTTTCTAAAACAATATATTCTAATGGAATTTCTTTTACTACTTCAGGTAATGTGCTTTTCGAATAAGTAACAACGCCTCCTATACCAATATGAAATCCCAAATCAGCAATTTCCTGAGCTTCATCAATTGTGCCACTAAAACAATGAAAAATTCCCTTTAGTGAGCCATTTTGTTTAGCTCTAACAATATCGATACAATCTCTTATAGACTCTCTGCTATGAATAATGATAGGAAGACTGTTTGATTTAGCTAGTTCAATTTGATATTCGAAGGCTTTGATTTGTTGGTTTTTCCAAGAAGTATCCCAATAGTAGTCAAGTCCAATTTCTCCAATTGCATAAAATTTTCGTTTTTTCAGCCATTCATCAACAATTGATAACTCTATTTCGAAGTCATTTTTTACATAACAGGGATGGAGTCCTATAGTAGGGAAGCAATTATTTGGATATTTGTCAGCTATTGCTAACATTCCTTTTATAGTATTGCTGTCGCAGTTGGGCATGTACATTCTATGTACCCCAGCATCAATAGCACGTTCTATTTGTTTTAGGTCTAATGCTAATCTTTCGTCGTATAGGTGAGTATGTGTATCTATAAAAGTCATTTTGATTGAAGTTGTATTTGAACTTAAAGAAGTCTTATGGAAGTGCAACTGGCTTAAGGCCTTGTTTTTTACAATAATCCAAAATTACTGGAAGCGCTTCTCCCAATCTTGGCCAAGCTTTCTCACTGTCGTGAAAAACAACTATAGAGCCAGGTTTAATATTTTTTATTACATTGTCACTGCAATCTTGCCACGATAAACTTGTATCAAAATCACCACTTAAAACATCCCACATATATACTTTCCAATTCGGATTGTGCTGTTTCATCGCTGAATACTGTGAGATTTTTAATCTTCCATATGGTGGACGGAAGCGATAGCTTTTTATATGTTTGGCTGCCTGATTTATGTTTTTTAAATAGTGTTTTCTACTGGTCTTCCAACCGTTAAGATGATTATATGTATGGTTGCCTGTTGAATGACCTTGTTCTAATACTTTTTTGTATACATCGCTGTATTTAGCAACATTGTTTCCTACACAAAAGAAAGTTGCTTTGGCGTCATATTTATGAAGCTGTTCTAATATGAACGGGGTAATAGTAGGATGAGGACCGTCATCGAATGTAAGATAAACAGAGTTATTGTCATCTTTCGGCATATCCCAAACAATTGTTCCTGATAATACGAACTTGAGCAATCTTGGAGTTTTTACCGAATATGTTCTCATTCTACAAACAAGTATTGTTAACTAGATACGGTTAATTAGAATATCAACTTGATAATTGTCATGAATGCAAAACAAAGTAAAAAGTAGGTATTATCATCACTAGTTTGAAAGTCTTTTTTATATTTGTAGCTAACGTAGTTTTTTCAACAGATTATCTACAAAGTAAATGAATATGCTAACCCGTACAAAAGTATTTTTGACAATAGTTATAGCACAATTTGGTGCTTTATGTGTTAATGCTCAAAGCATCGATTATTTGAGACATAAAAAGACTTTCTTTCTTTGTGACTATAAATTAGATTGCGCAGGATGTTACGATTGCCAGATGAGCAAATATACTGTTACTATTAAAAATGTTGCAGACAAAAAAATAACCGGCGTTGCATACACTTATTATTCTCGAACATATAATAAAGTTATTACTAAACATGCTACCATAACTGGATCTGTAATAGATCCAAAGCAAATAGGTAAATTGAGTATTTGTTTACCCAATGGGAAACATTGGGCTATAACTCAAATTGATTATGAAGATAATTCTAATGTCAAATTTGTAGTTAAAGATAGACTTGACGATTTTGTTCAGGAACCAGACGAGTGTGATTGTAATCCTAGAACTACACTACCCAATCCTAACATTAATTAAATATTCTCGGTCGCCACATAGGCGACCGATTTTTCTTAAGTTCATCATGTTGCAATTACTGCAGCTACTTTCAATATTATTCACGTGTCTAACATTTTTGCTGGTATGTGCGCCTATATTGAGGTAAAATGATTTGATAATGTATTGATATTGTTTGAACGAGAATGCTAATAATCTCGAACTAAGAATGTAAATGGTAGATGCCTTGGCTAAAGTAATGCATGTGAACGGAACCGTTACCGGATCAGAGCGTAGTTTGTCTAAACACGATGAATTACGTGCACTGATAAAGGACTGTCTTGCATCTTCTAGAATGTCACAGAAAAAACTTTATGAAATTTATTCTCCTGCTGCATATGGTGTTATAAGAAAGTATTTTCCCAACAATGAATCTGTAGCCAAAGAAGTACTAAATGATGCATTTTTCAAGGTATTCCGCGATTTGCATCAATATTCTTTTCAAGGTGCATTTGAAGGGTGGATTCGAAGAATAGTAATTCATGCAGTAAGTGATTACATAAGACGAAATTCTAAACCAGACAGCCAAGCAAGAGAGGTAATGCCTGAAGATGCATTTGTAAATACTGAAGCTGTAGACAATTTGTCGCACAAAGAGTTGCTACTAATTATAGAGACACTGCCAGATACCCAGAGAAATATCTTTAATTTATTTGTGTTCGAAAATATGTCACACAAAGAAATTGCAGAAATTATGAACATGAAGACCAATAACTGTAGATGGCATTTGAATGATGCTCGCAGGAGGTTGAAAGAGAAAATTGTTGCACTAGTAAATAAATAAATGTGAGAGACAAACACAAACATATTGATGACTTGTATCGCGATAAACTTGGCGACTATAGCGAGTTGCCTCCAGCTGATGCTTGGGAAGGTCTAGATGGCAGATTGGATAGTCTTGTGCCCCATGTTCCAGTTTCACCATACAGATGGTTGTTGCATGCTAGTATGGCAACTGTTATAGCGTTTATGGGCGTTTCGGTTGTGCAAAAAATGAATAAATCAAACAGTAGAGATACAATTCAAACATCTTCTCAAAGTGCACAAATTGATTTACAAGTCAATAATCAAGATGCAACTAATGATATTGTAAGAAGTGATGTCGATTTACAAAATTCGCCTAAACTGCTTGTTTCTGGTGATAATATAATCCCAAATGAAACTGTGCAAAGTCGACAACCATCGATAGGTGCACAAGATAGAATTAATAAAAATCATTCTGAAAATAGTCGGATAAATAACAAACAATTTAAGAGTAACAGAACTAATAAGGCAGTAATAAATTCCAAAATTAATGATCTTAATTCAGGCCGTAGTGTTGTGCATATTAATGATAATATCTTAAGCGCTACTAGCCAAACTAAAAACTTAGTAACACAATCAGATTTTGAATTATTGAATTCATCCAAGCAATCGAGTGTTTCTCAAATTAATAATCTATCATCAAAAGATGTCGAATTAACAAAGATCACTAAATCAGATATAGATACTAAAAAGACTAACAACCGAGTTCCTCAATTAACTAGATTAGAGTCTGGTTTAAAATTAGGTTATGAAGATGGTTTCAATAATTTGGCTGCAAAGAAAATTGTTGTTTCGCCATATGTGCAATTAAAGTTGTCTAAAAAAATTGGAGTTATGGTACAGCCTAGCTTCAAATTCGCAAGTGTAAATCAACGTCAGGTTGGTCAAGTTCAAAGTTATCATCAAGCTTTAGAAGAAGGTACTGTTACCAAAACTCATTCTTATCAAACTACTAAAGTTGAAGGATCAACAGTTACAACTTACATCAATAGTAATTTTAGATATACCCAAGCATATGACAGTATAGTAAAAGTTAATAAAACTGGAGGCAAATATTGGGAAGTAGAATTGCCAGTGCTGATGATATATCAGATTTCAAAGAATGTTACTATGTATGGTGGTCCTAGTGTGGTTGTTAGTAAAATAAATGGAATTGAAGAACAGACAATAATTACAAAAGGCTTATCAAGAACAGTGGATACGCTTGTTAGTGCACTGCGTGCAGAACCTATTGCTCCTGCAGTAGCAGATATTATTACATATAATACCCCGGAATATTCTAACTATTCAGGACCTGTCTACTTAACAAATTCTGAAACAAGTATTAGGTTTGGTGCAACATTCGGGTTTAGTTACGAATATAGCTCTCGTTGGAATATTGATGCACTTATTCAAAAATATCCATCTAAAAGTAATATTGTTAGTGGGGTTAATCTTAATTCGCCTCTTTCAGCAACATATTTTAGAGTGTCAGTAGGATATAAAATAATCAAGTAATTATGTAAGGTTGCTATTCTTTAATGCCATGTCTTCAGCTAGAATTTGGCTATTAATTTGGAGCATTAGAGCTAAATTTGATTAAAAGTACAGCTGTAATTCTTGAAACAGCTAAGCTCATAATGTAGCGAACAAAAGACTAATGATGAAAGGTAGACTGTTTTTGTCATACTGTATATTGCTTGTGCTTTTATCGCAATCGGTTAGTGCTCAAATAATATCTACTATTGCAGGAACAGGATTTGCAGGTTATGGCGGAGATGGTGGGCCAGCAACCTCTGCACTTCTTGACTCTCCAACTGCATTATCTTTTGATGGTGCAGGTAATTTATTTATCAGTGATCAATTTAATAATAGGATTCGAAGAGTAGCGACATCTGGTATCATTACATCAATAGCTGGTAATGGTACTATCGGCTATAGTGGAGATGGTGGGCCTGCTACATCTGCTTCATTAGCTCAAAACTGGGGTGTAGTGAGCGATAAACAAGGTAATGTGTATGTGTCAGACCCTATCTTTAACAGAGTACGTAAAATAGCTA
>CALRKH020000009.1:0-57595 GCA_943367855.1 Asaia bogorensis
GTAAAAACAGTTAGGAAAAAAGGCTTGCTACTAGCAGTGGAGCTTGACAATAGCGATAAAGCGATAAATAGTTTAAAATACTGTTTGGAACATGGTGTTTTCTCCGACTGGTTTTTGTTTGCTCCACACTGCATTAGGATAGCCCCACCATTGAATATCAGCGATGAAGACATTATAAAGTCGTGCTCTATAATAGTTGACAGCCTCAACAAAGGATAATTTAATTTTTGACATAGGTGCTTTAAGGCGCATTTTTTACTATTTTGCCACTCACACTAACATAAACTAGGTATAGAAATGTCTTTGAACCTGTGTATAGACTGGGGTAACAGTCAAGTAAAAGTTGCGCTTTTTAATGATGGTAAACTGCAACAACATTTGACCTTTGACACTAAAAATGCAACTGAGCAAATTGCTGGGTTATTAGAGCAATCAAAACCTACAAAAGCAATATTGTGTAGTGTAAGTGGGGCTAGCAATGATTTGGCACAGCTGCTGAAAGCTAAATTGCCAAGAACTGTAATTATGGCAGGAGATACTCCTACATTCATCAACAATGCCTATCTATCTCAAGAGACACTAGGACCAGACAGATTAGCCTTGGTAACTGCTGCTCATGCTATTTACCCTGATAAAGACAATCTAGTTATATCACTAGGCACATGTATCACTTACAACCTAATACAGAAAACAAAAACTTTTAGAGGCGGGGCTATATCTCCAGGCATGTATATGCGTTTGAAAGCTATGCACAAATTCACAGATAAATTGCCTGAATTAGGCAATGCTGATGAAGATGCATTACTGCTAGGCTACGATACAGAAACATGTATGCAAAGTGGCGCTGTGAATGGTATGACTGCTGAAATAGACGGCATGATAGCAGCCTATTCTGAAAGATATAGTGATTTTAACGCGATATTAACTGGTGGTGATGCTTCAATCTTTGCGACCAAACTTAAAAGTAAGATATTTGTCGACCCTGACTTGTTGCTGAAGGGACTCGACTTAATACTGAACCATAATGTTGCTTAAAAGCCCTAAGTTTTTTTTATTAGTTAGTCTGTTAATTGCTGGCAAATGTGCAGTTGCACAAACTACTGCATCATACAGTGATCCACTTAGTGGCAGAGAAAATAATCCATATTCCATGTATGGAATTGGAGATTTGAGAAATAGTAGTAACGCTGTTATAAGAGGCATGGGTAATGCATCATCCGCCTATGCTGATGGTCATCGTGTGAATGCAGATAATCCAGCTTCTTACTCTTGGCTACAGCGCACCACTTTCGAGGCTGGAGCATGGGGAGGGTCTCGCACTATAACAGGGATACTGAATGGAGTTGAAAAAAAGTACCAAACAGGGACAGCAACAATTGCCTATATGAATGTTGCTTTTCCCATCAACAAAAAAGGAGGTTTTGTAATTGGATTCAAGCCTTACTCTAACACCTATTACAAAATGAGTGATACTATAGGTGTAGGCGGTATATACTCCCCAATTTCGAAAGCCGAAAGAACATACGAAGGAAATGGAAGCACCAACCATGCATACATAGGCGGAAGCTGGCGCCATAAAGGATTTAGCATAGGTCTAAATGTTGGCTATTTATTCGGCTCGGTAAATAAACTTGCTTATTTACAACCCCTTGGTGATTCAGCATATGACACAAGAATATTCAAGCCTGTTTACACCAATTATACCAGAATTGGAGGGATTATGTGGAAAGCGGGATTGATGTATGAAGGCAAATTGGATAGTACTCACTACTATAGAATAGGCGGCACCTTCTCCTCAGACCAAAAAATGAACCAGCATCTCAGTAGATATACTGTAGCTTTCAACAATTTCTCAGATACAATAGTAAGAGATACTTCAGTAAACCTAACAGAATCTGCAGGTACTATGACAATGCCTATGCAATACAGTATAGGATTGATGATAGGCAAGCTAAACAAATGGGATATTAGTGTAGATTATACAAATACAAAATGGGCTAACTTCAAAAGCTCACCGGATTCAACCTTGAAACGAGGTCTGTCTGATGCTTCTTATAGACTAAGTTTAGGAGGTTCTTTCACACCCGAATTTGAAAATACCAGAAACTATTTTGCTAAATGCACCTATAGATTAGGGGCACATTACGGTCAAACTAATTTGGCACTTCAGTCTCAGAACATAATGCAATGGGGTGCTACAGCTGGCATGGGTTTACCGCTTCGTAAATCAATGTCTCAGTTACAGTTGGCTATAGAATATGGTCAGCTTGGCACGAACAACAATGGATTGATGAAACAAAGCTATCTGCAATTTACTGCAGGGTTATCACTCAATGACATTTGGTTTGTAAAGCGCAAATATGACTAGTATGTCATTCAGGTTAAGAAAGTGTAATCTAACCTCTATATTCTTGTTTTTGATCGTTCTAACTACAACAATCAGTTGTCAGAACGATACGCAGGAAATAATGGCACTTACAGGACCTAGAAGTAAACAAGAAGACAGAGCTAATGGAGTAACATTTGTTTACAGCCAAAATGGCAATGTAAAAATGAAAGTGTTTGCAAATCATTTTGTTCGTAATTCTGCTGCAAAACGTCCATATATCAACATGAATAAAGGACTAAAAATGGAGTTTTTTGATGATAGCGGAAATATATCTGACGTACTCACAGCAGACTCGTCTGTATACTACGAAACACAGAGAGACTTCATAGTGTGGGACAGTGTACAGATATTGAGTAAAAAAGGTGAACGTTTGAATACTGACGAATTAGTTTGGAATGAACTGGCACAAAAATTCTTTACTGAGAAACCTGTTGTAATCACAACACCGAATGAGATATTATACGGTGAAGGTATGGAGGCTAACAGAGATTTTACCTGGTATAAAATATTGAAACCAACAGGCTCAGTGCAAGTATCCAAAGGTGAGATGCCACAATAATAATATCATCTCATATATTCATGCAGCAATAACGAAAAGAGAGCTGAGTCTTCATACCTATTCTCTTTCAAATAATTACTTCTCAATAAACCTTCCTGAACAAAACCATACTTCTCCAACAATCTTAAAGATGCTTGGTTGTAGGGGCTGGCCATTGCCTCTATACGAACTAACTTCATCACTTCGAATCCATGTGCAATGATAGCATCTAATGCTTCTGTCATGTACCCTTTGCCATGCATGTTAGCTACCGATAATGCATATCCAATTTCTGCTTTATTGTGTTGGGTATACCAAGTATGATACCCAGCTGAACCAATGACAATACCTGCCTCTTTGTGAAACAAAAGAAACTGCCTGAATGACATACGCCAGGTAATTATTCCTCGAGCATACCTTTGTTTTTCTAGTAATAGTTGTTCAAAAGAAGATATTCCCAAAAAGCTCATTAACGCTGCATCTGATAGTGATTTATGTGCTATAGCTAACACTTCGGGTGTAATAGTCAACAAGTGTAAGCGTTGAGTTTCTATAATACTGTGATAGTTTACCATATCAAACGCTAAGAACTTTTATCATTTCTAGCATATCGGCATTTATGTTTGTAGCCCCCTTAACTACTTGAGTAAATGGAGTGTACACAACTTGATCGTTAACAATGCCAACCATAACTTGAGTATTACCTGCTATCAATGCATTGACAGCAGCAAATCCCATTCTTGAGGCAAGTACTCTATCTGCTTGAGTAGGTGCACCACCACGTTGAATATGACCTAGCACACAAGATCTTACATCTAATGCAGGGAAACGTTCTACAATAGCTTTACGAACATCCTCAGCCCCACCAAAGTCATCGCCTTCAGCTACACAGATAATTTCCACCGATTTCTTTCTACGTTTATTATAATCTATTCTACAAAGTAGCGCTTCTATATCTGTTGACACTTCAGGAATTAGTATATCCTCGGCTCCACAAGCAATACCACTATTTAGTGTAATATAACCAGCATCACGCCCCATTAACTCTATAACAAAAACCCTATCGTGTGCCTCTGCTGTATCTCTAATTTTGTCAATAGCAGCTACAGCAGTGTTAACAGCTGTATCGTAGCCAATTGTAAAATCTGTGCCTGCTAAATCTTTATCTATTGTTCCTGGCAAACCAACAGCAGGAATTGTATATTTTTCAAAAAAAGATACTGCACCTCTAAATGTACCGTCTCCACCAATGAGTACTAAGCCTTCGATACCATTAGTTTTTAGTTGGTTGTATGCTTCTTGCATCCCATCATCAGTCATAAACTGTTTGCTTCTGGCTGTTTTTAGTATAGTACCACCACGCTGAATGATGTTGGATACATCGGTAGTATGCATTCTAAAAATATCACCTTCTATCATACCCTGATACCCTCTGCGAATGCCGTATACATCGATACCATGATATATACATGTACGCACTACCGCACGAATTGCTGCATTCATACCAGGAGCATCACCACCCGATGTCATTACGCCTATAGATTTCATAATTATAGTTTACACCACACAATATACACCAAATGGCTGCGAGATATTTTGAGATAGTTGTTAAATTTCAGCCTGCTATGAAATAGTTATGGGATAGTAAGGATTGATAATTTGCGACTTTCACATAAATGCACTTATCTTTGCACATGGCAACAAAATCTAAGTTCTACGGCGAGGGACTCACATTCGATGATGTACTACTCATGCCGGCTTACTCTGAAGTACTACCTAGAGAAGTAAGTATAGTTACCCAACTTACAAAAGACATTAAACTTAACATGCCTATGGTATCTGCCGCTATGGATACTGTAACAGAGGCCCCTCTTGCCATAGCACTTTCGCGCGAAGGTGGTATAGGTATTCTTCATAAAAATATGAGTATTGAGCGCCAAGCAGACCAAGTGCGCAAAGTAAAACGCTCTGAAAATGGTTTGATCTTAGATCCTATTACATTATTGCCGGATGCAACTGTAGGTGATGCTCTGAAAATAATGAAGGATAATAAAATAGGAGGCATTCCTATTATTGACGCTAACCACCTACTTGTAGGGATGCTAACTAACAGAGACTTGAGATTTGAAAAAAATCTTAAAAAGAAAGTTAGTGAAGTAATGACCAAAGAGCGACTAGTGACTGCACCCATGGGTACAGACATGCTAAAAGCTGAGCGTATATTAGAGCAACACAAAATAGAAAAACTACCTATAGTAGATAAGAAAGGGAAACTGATAGGTCTGATAACATTTAGAGATACTATTCAACTTAAAAGCTACCCCAATGCTAGTAAAGATAGTATGGGCAGATTGCTGGCAGGAGCAGCAGTAGGTATTACTAGCGACTTACTAGAACGTGTAGAAGCACTAAAGGCAGCAGGCGTAGATGTGATAACTCTGGATAGCGCACATGGTCATTCTAAAGGTGTGATAGAAGCTGTACAAAAAGTTAAGAAAGCATTCAAAGGTTTGCCAGTGATAGCTGGAAACGTAGCCACTGCAGCTGGAGCTAAAGCACTTGCCGCAGCTGGAGCTGATGCTGTAAAAGTAGGAGTAGGACCAGGATCTATATGTACTACACGTGTAGTAACTGGAGCTGGAGCTCCACAACTAACCGCCATCATGGAAGCAGCAGCAGCACTGAAGAAAACAGGTGTACCTGTAGTAGCAGATGGAGGCATAAGATATACTGGGGATATGGTAAAAGCGATAGCTGCAGGTGCATCATGTGTGATGGCTGGGTCTATATTTGCGGGTACTGAAGAAAGCCCCGGAGAAACTATCATATATGAGGGTCGTAAATTCAAATCGTATCGTGGAATGGGCTCTGTAGAGGCTATGCAAGAAGGTTCTAAAGACCGCTATTTTCAGGATATGGAAGCTGACATCAAAAAGCTTGTACCAGAGGGCATAGTTGGCAGAGTACCATACAAAGGTCAATTGAATGAAGTAGTGCAACAATTTGTAGGTGGACTGAGAGCAGGAATGGGTTATTGTGGCGCTAAAGACATAACTACTCTTCAAAACGAGTCTCAGTTTGTGAGAATAACTGCTGCAAGTATGGCAGAAAGCCACCCCCATGATATAGTGATTACTAAGGAAGCGCCTAACTACAGCAGATAATATTATAGTAAGGTTGCTTAAATGATTAATAAAAACGCTTGCCAATAGGTAAGCGTTTTTTAGTTGCAGGTGGGTATATAATTTTTCAATTTTTACTGTACATTTATAGAAATCCAATACATCAAAATGTTTAATCGCAGAAATTTTCTTAGGGCAGCTCCTATACTGGCAGCGCTTACAATGAGCGAAATAGATGCAATTGCCAATAGTATACTGACCAAAAATGAAGGGAAAAGTGTGCCCGAAGATGATGAAGCATATTGGCAACAAGTAAGATTGCTTTTTCCGCTGTCTAAAGAACTTACCTATCTTAATAATGGTACGTTTGGTCCATCGCCATACCCAGTAATAGAGGGAGTGCGCGCTGGTATGATGGAGAGTGACACCAATGGGCAGTATGGCAACTGGGATACTACTATAGCCAAACTGGCACAATTTATAAAGGTGGATGAGAAAGAAATAGCACTGACTCATAATGTGACTGATGGGATAAATATAGGCTGCTGGGGACTGCCACTGCAACGAGGCGATGAAGTGATAATAACCACACATGAACATATGGGCAATGCTATGCCATGGCTGAATAGACAAAAACTGGATGGCATAGTGGTACGTACCTATACCCCAGCTATGACTGCCGCAGAAACGCTGAATCGTATTAGCAGCCTTATCAACAAGAAGACCAGAGTTATAGCTACACCTCATATACCCTGCACTCAGGGACAGATATTGCCTATTAAGGAAATATGCCAACTGGCCAGAGATAAGGGCATATATTCTATAATAGATGGAGCACATGGACCTGGAATGATAGCACTGGACCTGCACGATATGGGGTGCGACACATATGCTAGTTGTTGCCACAAGTGGATGCTGGGGCCCAAAGGCACAGGCTTCTTGTATGTGCGTAAGGATTTTCAGGAGGTGCTGATGCCGAAGACTGTGGGTGCTGGCAGCGATGATGGGAAATGGGACCTGATGAAAACACCTGCTGTGACAAGTAAGTATGTAGACAATGCACATAGATATTTTGCGGGTACTCAGTCTAATGGGTTGTATACGGGTGTGGTGGCAGCAGTGAACTTTATAGAAGCTATAGGGGCTGATAACATATACCGAAGAATAAAACACCTGGGCAAGTATACACAAGATGGCTTGCTGAACTTTGGTGACAAGATAGAATTGCTGACCCCAACCGAAGAACAAAGCAGAGGGGGTGTAAATGGGTTCAGGATAAAGGGTGTGGATTTTCAAAAGTTTTATGGGATGTGTGCTGAACAAAAAATAAGAATAAGGGCTGTACCAGAAAATGGATTGAATTCGCTGAGGGTATCTACGCATATATACAACAATAAAAATGAGATAGATGCGTTGATGGAGGTAGTAAACAAGGCTATTGCTTAACACTGACTCTACTACATGGTATCTACCAAATTGATGTACCGAACGGCAACTACTGCTGACATACCCGAACTGATAGATGTGTGCCTGGAGGCATATGGCAAATATGCCGACCAACTACTGGCAAGTGACCTGAAGGTGATGAATAGCAGAATAGCTGATGAGGCTATGTGGGTGGAACTGCTGGAACGTGGCATTGGTATGGTGTGTGTAGCTGATGATGGTGTGGTGGGGGTAGCCTTTCTGATACCGTCGGGGAATGCGTGGGATATATTTCCGGATGACTGGGCCTACCTGAGAATGGTAGGTGTGCGCAGAACATATGAAGGACGTGGTATAGGTAAGACACTGACCCAAAAGTGTATTGATATGGCGGTGGAACATGGTGAGGGTACGCTGGCGTTGCATACATCGGAGGTGATGGAAAATGCTAGGCATATATATGAGCAGTTAGGGTTTAGGCAAATAAAAGAACTACCGCCGAGACTGGGTTTGCGCTACTGGCTGTATACGCTGGAACTGGATGAGCAGGGCTAATGCTGCATGACCTGCTGATATTGACGGAGGCCCCACTGTGCTGCCGGGCGCAACCAAAGGGGATTGGCCTGGTAGAGAAAACCGTGTGACTTGCCAGTGTTGAGCTGGAGCTCGTAGAAGTGCTGGGTGGCGGTGGTGCGTGTGGCTAGCGGACTGCAAGAGCATGTGGAGGTATCTGAGTGCTCGGTGATGGAGAGTATATGGCCATGGAGCTTGATGGCGGTATCGGTGGTGGAGGTGGGTGTGCATGCACCGATGAATACATAATTGATATCTGGGGCGGTGACGAAGGTGGAGACCCACTGGGCTATGTAGCCCCCCTTGGAGGTGCCGACCACTGTGATATCGGCTGGGCGAACTCCGCGGGCAATGAGGGTATCTATTTCTTTGGCGACTTTGCGGGCATATGATATGGGGTTGACGGCGGAGTAGCGTTTATCGGCGATGACTACGAAGCCGGCGTTGCTGAAGTGATCGAGGATTTGTTTGTATTCAACTTTGCCATATAGTGGGTGGGGCTCGTCTATTTTATGTTCTTCGAGGAAGGCATTGTGGAGGAAAAAGAGGTAGGTGCCAGCACTGGCTGTGGCTGTGTGTATGAGGAGGAGCAGGAGTGTAATAATGGGACGAAACATGGTGTAAAGTTCGGGGATAATGATGGTGAAATGAAGGGGTTAGGTTGATTTTGTTTTTGCGCAGTTTTTGTTTTTGGGAAGTTTGTTGTAAGTGGTTGATTATCAATGTATTGTGGTGGTGTAGGTGTGTGTTTTTGCGCACTTTTTGCGCAGTATAAAAGACTATGATTAAAGCGGCTGAAGGGTTGTTTTGCGCACTGTTTATTTGTAATGTGTGTTTGTAGCATGATGATGGAAAGGGGGTTGTATTTATTTAGAAAGTGGTGTAATGCAATATGAATAGTGGAGCGGGGCTGGGAAGTGGGTGGCGCATGACGGTGTGGTAAGCCAGGGGTAGACTGGTGGTGCTGTGCTACAATAATGGTGTAGGATGCTGATAGGTCTGGTTCCAAAACAGGCAGGGCAAGGGTGGTGGCAAGTGTGTATCATAGGGATAGGTATGTGGCTTGCGAATATATGGTGGGATGTATAGAGTACCAAAATGGGTTTTGAGGATGGTACAGATAAGTGTGCAGGATAGTACACTTATCTGCTCAGCTTAATACACTTATCTGTGCAACTTAATACAGTATTTGACTAGATTAATTGTGGTAGAATGGCTGAAAAAGCAGGCTGGGCTTGTTTTATGTGATTAGTGCTGATGTGATGTGGTGTGTAGTGGAAAGATTTTTGTAGTTGAACAGTTTTGTGAGGCGCTATGCAGTATGCATTAGTAATATTTTGATAGTGTGGTATGGGATAATGGTATTAGGATTTAGTGTATTAGGCAGGGTGCATAATGGTGTGGGGTGTACTATTTTTTTGGGGGGTGTGGCTCTTGTGTAGTGGAGGGCGAAATGGGACGCTATTATATTAGCCCAACATGATTAAATGAATTAATCCTTGAGTGCCCCCAGCATAATCGTGTGCACTACTATACTTCCAATGCTAAGGCTCGTATACTAAACCTGCTTTTACAGGATTGTAGTGAATATAGTTGAGCCGTTGCCTCAACATTTCACTATCTGACAACTGTATAGGATGATTGTTTTGGATCCAAAACTGAAAGTCTTTGTTATTGGCATTGTTTCTTCCAGCTCAATAAAATCTTTGCAACATCCATTCTTTTCTACTTTCATACTTAGCTTCTTCAATTGCTTTTCTTATTTGCTTAGCAGTAAAACTCTTCAAATCACGAATGATACTCTCGATATTTTTGTCTTTTGTGCCAATTATCATGTGTATATGACTGGACATTATGACCCAAGCTGCTACTAATAAACCTTTTTCTTTTTGGCAATACTTAACGGAATCTATGAATATTTCTCTATATTCATCCCTTATAAAAACATCGATCCAGTCAATAACAGTGAACGTAACATGATAGAAATCTTTTTGGTCGTGGATCTTGTATTTAAAACCCATATTGGATGTGGTTTATAGTTTTACATGTTTCGGAAGCGAATGCTTCCTTAATTTGGGACGAAGCGGACGCTTCGACCAGTGAGGAGTGGGGTTTTACATGTTTCGGAAGCGGACGCTTCCTTAAATTAGGACGAAGCGGACGCTTCGACCAGTGGGAGAATGAAGTGTATGCGGGCTTACTATCTGCTGACACAAACATAATAAATATGTTTGTAAGGGCTTGCTTTTGTACGGTATAACTTCGACCAGTGGAGTATTACTTTAATGAAAAAATATTAAGCTTATAAATCCTGTAATCATTTTTTGAGAAACTCTTGAATTCAATTGAACTATTTGAGTAATTGAAAATTAAAGTATCTATTCGATACCTAAATGGATAACTATCAATATTCTCGTGAGTATAAATTATAGTTTTTGAACTCTTGTTTATTGAAGTACTAACCATAGTGTCAATAAAATAAATCTTATCGTTGTTAATAACGACAATACTATGTTCAAATTGGACTGGCTCAACAGTATCTATAATTGTATCTGATCCATTATTGATGATTTTTAAAAGTGTTTTTATCCCCTCCCATGAGTGATTACCTGCTAGTTTATTAGTATTTTCTATAGGGTCTTTTGGAGTGTCTTTTCTGCATGAACAAATGAAAAGAAGGAGTAGTGAGCAGTAGATTGTTTTGCGCATAGTGGTAGATTTAGGAAATTATAGCATAAGTGGCGAACAGGCTCAGTGCGTACTTTTACAAATATAATGGATATGTTTTAAAGTAATTGCTTTTGTAGGTATAGTTTCGACCGGTGGGCGTTTTACATGTTTCGGAAGCGGACGCCTCCTTAATTTGGGACGAAGCGGACGCTTATACCAGTGTGGAATCTACAATGATCTAACGTCAGTTATTACTTCATGACCTTTATTATTCATTCTGTATTTGTATTCGATGGCACCATTAGCGTAATTATAAATAATAGTATCGGTTTCATAGGAATTCATAGCAAATAAACTCTCATAATGAACGTAAATCAATTTTCTATTATTCTTATCCGACAATACACACTTCATTGTATCTTCAAAATATATGGTATTTTTGTCTACTACAACTATTTTATGTTCAAATCTTACAGCATAAGTTGTATCAGGACTTACACCATAACCGATTCTTCCAGTAATTTTCTCTATTCCGACCCAAGTATGATTACCGGCTAATTTATAAGTATTTTCTAGAGGGTCTTTTTTACAGGAGCAAAAGAATGTAAGAAGTAATAGAGAGCCGTAGATTAGTTTGCGCATAGTGGTAGATTTAGGAGATTATAAAATTAGTGGCGAACAGGCTTAGTGCGTACTTTTACAAATATAATGGATGTGTTTTAAAAAATTGCTTTTGTAGGTATAGTTTCGACCAGTGGTTGTTAAACATGTTTCGGAAGCGGACGCTTCCTTAAATTAGGACGAAGCGGACGCTTCGACCAGTGGAGAGAATGAAGTGTATGCGGGCTTACTATCTGCTGACACAAACATAATAAATATGTTTGTAAGGGCTTGCTTTTGTACGGTATAACTTCGACCAGTAAGGTAGTGGAATATAATGAGGAGCGTTTACTTATTGCTTAATGAATGTGCCTGTGGCTGAGGTTTCTTTGTTGGTCATGCGGACTATGTAGGTGCCAGATGGCAGGGTGGATGTAGTAAGCAGGGTGGATGGGTGCAGGCTGTGACTGGTGAGCAGGTGGCGACCATCTATACTATAAACACTGGTGGTGGTGGGGCCGGTAATGGTGGTGCAATTGACCTGAACAAGATTGTGAGCGGGATTGGGGGCTATGGAGAGCTGATGCTGGAGGGTGATGTGGGGAATGCTTTCATGAGGCAAAAAGGGAGTAGGTAAGATCTGAATATTTTTCAACTTGCAAGTAGCATCGGCACTAAGAATATAAATAAATTCCCCATAAACATAAAATGATGTATCCAACATTGAAAAGTGTATACCAGGTTCATAACGTGCTATTGTTTTACCAGACAAATAGATATTGTGTTCCGCATCGAATGTAACTTGAGGCTCTGTAGAATAACTAGTGGCCATGTGGCATTTGTAATGATAAGCAGTATCTAACAGCGCAACTACAGAGCTACGTGAATGAATAAGACTAAGAGAAGTTGTATCTAGTTTGACATTAATACCGCCAGAATAACCAGCCACTAGAACTAGGCCACCTGACGGGTTGGTGTAAATATTTCTGTGTATGTGATCAAAAACGGGGGCGTTATTTAGATTCTTTCCTGTTACAATTGCACTATCGGGGCTGCTGTTGTGTCTGTATTTGTTGAGGAAAATGTTGGTGGCACTAATGGGGAGCGTAGGTGCGGTAGCCGTATCAGTGTACATGGTATCGGTGATGCAACCAATGACAACAACTGTGGAGTCGGGCAAATGGGTGACAGCAGAACCTATATTGCCTGGTTTGCCAGACATGGTTCTAAACCATAGCGGATTAGCGGCACTATCGCATTTATAAACGAATGGAATATTGCCGGTGACTGGGACGGTATCGGTGCCTACCACCTGTGGCCCCTGGCAAGAGCCTGTAATGGCTACATTGCCCGAAGGGTCGACCTTCATATCGGCCAATAATTTTTTGCCATAAAGAGCGTGTGTCCAAATTATATTTCCTCCAGAGTCAAATTTGGTAATAACGGTAGCGGGCATATCTGGTGTGGCATGAATCGTATCGTCAACATTGAATGATACGAAAGACTTGGTATAAGCTAAATGGTAGATATTGTTTGCAGCGTCTCTACCCATCTTATAATGATAAGTTAGATTTAAGTCTGTTTTTGATATTTTGTACCAAACTAATCTACCAATAGTATCATATTTCACTATTATAAAAGCAGCTCCACCGCCTATTGGCCAAGCTTCAGTAGCACTATCTAAAGTTGCACCTGCCTCTGTGTACATAGTGTAATAGACTGCACCATCATCATCCACAACAGCATCGGCCGAGTAAAATAAGTCTGCTAAACCGTTATCATAGGTTCTAATCCATTTTAGATTGTAACTAGAGTCCAACTGAGCAATATAGAAAAAAGATATGTGTTGACCGTAAGTGCCTCCAATTGTTATCCTCACACCAGCTGGGAGATCTATAAAATGCTGAGCGTTGCCTATAAGTGTGAAATTATGATTTCTGTCGATGTTTAATTTTGGGTTTTGGCAATAATAATGAAATGGAGTGAACTGTGCCCTGATAGGTGCAGCAAACAATAGGATGCTGATGAGTGTTGCGTATAGATGCTTCATAAATAGTGTGTGGTGGTGTTTAAAGTGTGGATATGGTGAGGAGATACAAATATCATGCCGAATTTATAAAATATTGTTAATACGACGATAGATTAACCACAAATATGTGGCCAACAGCAGCTATGATGGTGATGAGTGCAAGAAAAAAGCGGATGTGAATAGAAAGAGGTGAAGCAATAAACTGGAGCAAGAAAGTGTAGGGAGAAAGCATGTGATAGCGGAGCTATAAATCTAATACCTTTGCGGGCTGTGAATAGGACAACAAAGGCTCATATGGCACTGCTGGGTGCTAATGTATTTTACGGTGCGGGTTTTACGGTGGCAAAATCGGTGATGCCTAGGCTAATAGGGCCGCTGGGTTTCATCTTTATACGTGTGGGGGTGGTGATGGTGTTGTTTTGGCTGAGCTACCTGCTGGGGAGTGGCTACAGGACAAAGATAGACCGGCAGGACTGGCCTAAGCTGGTGCTGGGGGGACTGTTTGGCGTGGCACTGAACCAGATGTTGTTTTTCTCGGGTTTGAGCCTGACGTTTCCGATACATGCGGCACTGATAATGATGAGTACGCCGCTGCTGATAACGGTGATATCGCTAGTGGTGCTGCGGGAGCGGATAACGAAAACCAAGGGTGTAGGGCTGCTGCTGGGTGTGGCAGGTGCTGTGCTGCTGATGAGTGCGGGCAAGGAGCTGACGATGACCGGCAACTCGGCTCTGGGCGACCTGCTGGTGCTGCTGAATGCGGCTTCTTATGCTGTGTATCTGGTGATGGTGAAGCCGCTGATGGCAAAATATAGACCAATAATAGTGATAAGATGGGTGTTTTTGTTTGGTTTTGGGATGGTGCTGCCGTTTGGGTATGGGCAGTTTAGCCAGATAGACTGGGGTGTATTTGGCGGGATGGACTTTTTGGCGGTGGGATTTATAGTGGTATGTGTTACCTTCTTTACGTATCTATGGAATGTGTATGCACTGCGGATACTGAGCCCATCGGTAGCTGGTGCGTATATATACATGCAGCCGATATTTGCGGCTGTGATATCGATCACCTTTATAGGTGAGCAACTAACGCCGGCAAAGCTAGTGGCTACGCTACTTATCTTTACCGGCGTGTATCTGGTGAACTTTGCTGGTGTGCAGCGGTCTGCTGCGGCAAAGGGAGCTGACTAATGTGCCTGAGCCATGGTGACGAGGTAAGCCAATATCTTATCTTCGCTAGCCTGCCCTAGTGGCTTGCCTTCTTTCTTATTGACCTTCTGCACCATATTGGGTACTATTTTGCGCCATTCGTTTTCGCTTTCGGATGTTGGGGACTTGAGTGCGTGACAGCTGCCGCAGTGCGCCTCGTAGATAGTTTTGCCCTCGGTGAGGGTGGCTAGTGTGGAGCCTGGGAATTTGGCGGCTGCCCGCTCTACATCGGCCTGAGTGATGCCGGTGGACGGAGGAGTGGTGGTGCTCTTCTTTTTGGAGGTGAAGCAGCCAACGAGTGTGATGGCTGAGAGTGCGATAATTGCCAGATGTTTCATAACCTATATGTAGATAGGCTGCTAAAGTAACTGATAAATTGATAGGTGCAGTGTGGTGGGTGCAATGAAAATATTAATTGAGGAAATGGGGGGGGCTACTATTAATAGGGGTGAATAGAGTAAATAGGTGCTATAGATTTGCAACGATCGGACGTAAATCTGGTTGTTTTTGGTTTTACTATCTGAATAAGATAGGAAGTTCGTCAACATGGGGGAAAGACGAAGCAGCCGTTTCTGAACAAGAAACGGCTGTGTTTTTATAGAACTATTAGATTCGCCCTAATGCATAGCACAATATATGTATGTGCATATAAAACTCTTACTTTTTGGGCATTTTGGCTACAATAGCCTTGGCCTCTATAAGGAACTTGAGGTCTTCTTTACCTGGCTCGGAGCCTGCTGGGTATCCCTGACTGCCGAGTGGATTGATCATCATTTGGTTGGTTTTGGGGTCGGTGACGAGGGTGATGTACCAAACGGTAGGATAGCCGCGCACCTGAAGCATTTGCTGCAGGCTAGCGTTTTGCTGCATCTGCGCCTGAGGGAGTTGTTTGGCACGAGGGAAATCGAGCTCGAGGAGGACAACGTTTTCGGAAGCCCACTTGATGAATGATTCTTTGGCAAAGACATCTCTCTGCAACTTGTGACACCAGCCACACCAGTCGGAGCCGGTGAAGAATGCAAAAATGGGTTTGTTGGATGCTTGTGCTTTTTCGTGAGCTTTGCCCAGGTCATCGTACCACTCGAGTTTACCAATTTTTTGCTGTGCGCTGGCACCGGAGGCTAACATGACGAATGCTACAAGCAGGGTGAAGAAATGCTTCATGAACAACTAAAGTTTGATTGTATGCTAACAAATGTAGGTTATAAATAGCATATGGAGGGTTAAAAAATGCCTTGTATGGCCTACCCTATTGCAAAAAAATGTGCAGCGACCAAAAGCCGCTGCACACTGTATAAATGATAGATGCTTATGCAACCTAGCTAACCCTAAAATGTAACTGTGACTGTGATAGTGGTAGATACACCACCGTTGCACACAGTGATGATGGCTGTACCTGGGCCAACTGGTATGATTTGACCAGTGGAATTATCGACAGTGGCTACGCTGATATTATCGGAGCAGAGGTTGATAGCGGCACCTGGAACCGGTGAGCCAGCACCATCGACCGCAGTGGCGGTAACTGTAGCCGGACCTGACATGATACTGATGGTGCGTGTGCTGCCGCCAGCAACATTGATAGCTGCTACGCCAGCATCGCCAGCACCACAATTACAATCGGACACGATGATGAGCGATGCACCAGCCTCGATGGTAGGAGATGCTACGTGAGCGATAGCGACAGTAGATAACAATGGAGTGGCGCTAGCAGCAACTGATACTAAACCTGTGCTGGAAACGGTAGCGAAATCGAACATGGAAATGCCTGTGGTTGGGACCTCCCATGTAAGACCTGGCGGCATAGGGATAGCAGAAAGCGTGCGGGTAGTACGATTGACCGCATATGCAGTGGCTGTAAGCTGCTTGTTGCCACCTGGAGTGATGCTGGCAGTGATAGGAGTAACTATGATAGCTGTATCTGGTAGTACATCAACCTCGGCCTGACCAGTGATGCCCAAAGCTGTGGCAGTGATCAATGCCTTGCCCAGACCAACCGCTGTGACCTTGCCGCTAGCATCGACAGTGGCAACAGCCGTATTGTTGGACGCCCAAGTGAAGGTAGTAGCTACCTCGGCATTGGCACTGTTGAAGGCCTTGGCAGAGAATGTGTGCGTTTCGTTGCGGAAAAGCTCCTTGCCACCAGGGGTAACGGCTACGCGCACAACTGGTAGTGGCTCTGTAGGCATACCAACTACAACTACAGGCACATATACCTTATTGTTGCCAGATAAGCCGTTGGCAGTAACTGTGATAACACACTCGCCAGTAGCATTGAAAGTGACATTGCCGCTAGCATCTACTGAGGCAACGGCAGTGTTGCTAGACGCATAGGTGTAACCAGAAACTGAGCCTGTGCCCAAATAAACGGGAAGCAAAGGAATGTTGCCAGCATTGGTGGTCCAAACGATGGCAGAAGGCACAACAGAGAACAGTGCTGGTAGATATACACCGACTGCTACCTGGGCAGTGAGTGTTTTGCCACCAACAGTAGCTGATGCTGTAACTGTGCCGTAACCAGATGTGGAAGGCTTGAATGTGCTACCTGTGAACGCACCGAGATTGTTGGATACACTCCAGGTGACACCTGTGGCAGGAGTGGTGTTGCCCTTGGAGTCTACCACAACTGCTGAATAGTTGAGCGAGCCATCGGGGGAGATGGTTTGAGCACCAGTTTGGATAACAAGTGCAGAGGCAGCGGCAGAACCGCCACCACCATTGTTGTTATCGTCGTCTTTCTTTTTACAGCCGGTTGCCAACATGAGGCCCATCACCAACAGCGTCAAAAACATTTGCATTTTTCTCATAAAAACATCATTTTGGTTTGATGCAAAATTAGGTTTTGTAGCATATGGATGTGTTAAAAGATGTTGCAAGAGTGTGCAAGATTGTTGCAAAGGGGCTGATAATCAATGAGATATGTTGCAAAATGGTTGCAACATGCCGTAGCAACTAGCTTACCTGACTAGGTGGATAGCCAAAATGCTCTGTGAAACACTTGCTGAAATAAGACTGAGAAGTGAAGCCGGTGGCATAAGCGATTTCTGTAACATTACCAGCTTTTGATCGAAGCATTTCTAGTGCTTTCTCGAGCCTGATGGAGCGAATGAGCTCGGATGGAGAGAAGCCAGTGAGTGTCTTGAGCTTGCGCTGAAAGTGGCTACGATTCATGTGCATCATATCGGCCATTTTCTCAACTGATAGTTGTGCATCGTCGAGATGCTGCTGAACGAGGTCGAAGAAGCGTTGCGTGAAGGGGTCGGTGCTGGCGAATTTCTCGGCTACTGGCGTATCGGGCTGGGCTGCTTGCTGTTGGTATTTGTGGCGAACATTATCGATAATTGCCAATTGACTTTTGATAGTGCTCAAGAGCTCATCGGGCATGAAAGGTTTGGGGAGATAGACCTGAGCCCCCTGATCGATGGTGCCGACCCTAATGGCGGCAGTGCGACGAGCACTGAGTACAACAATGGGTATATGATTGGTGGAGGCAGATGCGCGAACTGACTTGACCAGCTCCATGCCGTCGCGGTCGGGCATCATGAGGTCGGTGATGATGAGATCGGGGAGCTCTTTGGCCAGAATTGCCTCGGCCTGCGCCACACGAGTGGCTGTGAGGACATGGTAACCGTTTTGGGTTAACAAATTGGCATTGAAATCTAATATGTCTTTATCGTCCTCGACCAATAGAATTACTTTGAGGTCGGGATTGGAATCGGCTTGGGCGGCATCAACTGAATTGGGGGCAGGGGAAATGTCGACAACAGGAGTGGAGGCTGGCTGGGTTTGTGGCTGCCTAAGTGGTAGTGCGACGGTAAAGATGGCGCCACCAGTTGGTTGATTGGCTACGGATATAGTACCCGACATTAATGTAACCAACTCTTTGACCAAAGAGAGCCCAATGCCAACGCCCTTGATGCCTGCTTTCTCGTGCTGCTCTACACGATAGAAACGATTGAATATGTGTGGTATATCGCTATTGGGGATACCAGGGCCGGAGTCACTTACTTGTATGGTGAGTAGGGAGGGCTGACAGTGGAGCGCAACCTCTACCTTGCCGCCATGAGGAGTGAATTTGAATGCATTAGATAGGAGATTGCCCATAATCTTCTCTAGCGCATCGGCATCTATATAGGTGAGCCCTGTGGCACCCTGGGTGTGACAGGTGAGCGTAACCGTCTGCTGACGGGCTGTATCTTGGTATGCAGTAGTAATATCTTGAATGATGGCAGCAGCATCGCCCAGACGTTCATTGAGCTTGTAAGTAGCGGAGTCAATCTTAGAGACATCTAGCATTTGGGTTACAAGCTCGTTGAGGCGGGTAATGTTTCTGTTGGCTAACTGTAGTTGCTGCTGGAGGTCTGGGTCGGCAATTTTGGACTGAAGGAGGCTAATGGGAGCCTGAATCATGGAAAGCGGTGTGCGAATCTCGTGGACTACATTATCGAAGAAACGCGTTTTTGCCTCCTCTACCCTATCAGATAGTCGGCGCTTGAAGGTATATGAAATGAATATGATGATAGCAGCAGCCACGGCTACAACAAGTATGAGCAATACCAATAGTATGGTGGAGCGTTGCTTTTGTATTTGAAGATTGGCGGTTTTTAGTTTGAGTTGCTGCTCCTGAATAAGCTCTTTGTTTTTCTCGGTTTGGTATTTTTTGTCGAGCTCGGCCAACTGCCCGTTAAAGCTGCCAGTAGCCAGAGAGTCCTTGAGCATGGCATACTTGTAGAGGTATTGGTATGCTTCTTTATAACTACCTGTAGCTGCAAAAGACTCGGCCATGGTGCCATAAACATGGGCAATATCTGTGCCGGAGCCATAGCGTTCGGCAGATGACTGAGCGAGCTTAAAGTATTGTAGTGCCTCCTTGTGATTGCCGCGCTCTACTGCGAGATAACCAATATTGAAGGTGGTTCTGTAAATTTCGGATACTTTGTTGACGGCTTTCCAAATATCGTATGCTTTGAGGTAATAATAGCGGGCTGAATCTAGCTGACGCGCATACTCGTGATAGACACCGAGATTGTTGTAAAAGAAACCAGCAAGAGCGGAATCATTGATAGTGGCGAGTATGTTGCCTGCCTGCCTAAGCGCTGTATAAGCTTCGCCCTTATCGTTTGCCTGACGACTCATGACAGATATATTGATGAGGGCGCTAACAATGTCCTTCTTTTGGCCCAACTGCTTGCGTATGGCCAAGCTTTTGTAATAATATTCTTTGGCTTCTTTGTAATGCTGGGTGTTGAAATAAACAAAACCTATCTCGCCGTAGATGAAGGCTATCTGATCGTCGTCTTTTCCAAGGCGGGCTATTTTAAGTGCATCAAAATAGGTATTGGCAGCATCGGTAGTTTTCTTGAGGTAAAAGTTGGCTTTACCTATTAGTGCCATAGACCTGACAATGAGCGCTGTGTCTTTGCGTTTTTTACCATCGGCAAGGGCTAGCTGAGCATAGTGCAGTGAAGAATCACCGTTGCGCAAATTGGAGTAAATGCGTGCTTTGCTGACAAGAGAGGTAGCCGTATCGACAGGGCTGCCGGCATGTGCCAACACTGGGAATATGGCAATGGTGATGACTAAAAGATATGTAAGGAGTTGTTTCAAGTGTGTGTTCTTAGCGAGTGACTTTATACTTCAATAGTGTTTATCCACTGATTGACTATAAGCTGCAAGTCTGTAAGCTTATCTGTGACATCGTGGAGGTTTGTGAATGTTATGATTCTTCTACCGTCTATGAAAGAACCTTCTAGCAATGTGTGCTGTAACCTAGCGCCTGTGGGTAGCACCAACATAAGCCGACCGCGATGAAGGTTCATAACAGCTATATCGCGTTTGTACTCCTTGGGGTTGAAAGGGGCCATAGGGCCTGTATAATAAAACGCTGGAGCATTCCACTTTATATGCTCGGCAATGAGTGGATGTGCAGCCATAATGCCTGCACGCAATGACTGAACAGCAGATTGGATGTCGACTGGAAGGGCAGCTATGTAGTTTTCTACTTGCTGGGTGTCAGTAAGCTTGATTTTGGAGCTGGGAGGCATTGATATAATAGCTTAGTGAGTAAAAAAATAGGTTTATTTCATTTCTTCTTTTTCTTTCTGGAGCTTGAATAGTTCATCTCTTAGTCGGGCGGCTTCCATAAAGTCGAGTTCTTTGGCTGCCTTCTCCATGGCTTTTTTGGTTTTGGTAATTAGTTTATCTAGGTCGGCAATGTTTCTGTAAGCTGTTTCTGGCTCGGCAGCAATAGCTGGTGTTGGCGTATCGACGACGGCATAAGGGCTGGCCTCGTTGTAGTTCTTGATATCGAGCACAGAACCTTGCAACATAATCTCTTGAATAGACTTCTTGATGGTTTGTGGAATGATGCCGTTGGCTGCATTGTGCCGTAACTGTTTATCTCTACGACGATCGGTTTCATCGATAGTGCGCTGCATACTCTCAGTGATTTTATCGGCATAGAAAATAACCAGGCCATTGACATTGCGGGCGGCACGACCAGCCATCTGTGTAAGAGAACGCTCATCTCGAAGGAAACCTTCTTTATCTGCATCGAGTATGGCAACGAGTGAAACCTCTGGGAGATCGAGCCCCTCGCGCAGGAGATTGACACCGACCAGCACATCGATAGTACCTAGACGAAGATCTCTAAGAATCTCTACCCGCTCTAAAGTATCTACCTCGGAGTGAATGTAACGAGATTTGATATTGATGCGCTGCAAGTATTTATCCATTTCCTCGGCCATACGCTTAGTGAGCGTAGTGACCAATACCCTATCGCCAGCAGCTACTCGCTTATCTATCTCATCTAGCAGATCATCGACCTGATTGATACTGGGCCTGACCTGAATAGGTGGCTCGATGAGGCCAGTGGGTCTTACAATCTGCTCTACAAATACCCCGCCACTTTGCTCCAGCTCGAACTTGCCTGGTGTGGCACTAACAAAGACAACCTGATTGAGCAGGCCCTGAAACTCGTAAAAGTTCAGGGGTCTATTGTCGAGCGCTGAGGGTAAACGAAAGCCGAAATCTACCAGATTCATTTTGCGAGATCGGTCGCCACCATACATGCCACTGATTTGAGGGACGGTAACGTGACTTTCGTCAATAACGAGTAGGAAATCATCTGGGAAATAGTCGAGCAGACAGAAAGGACGCGTGCCTGGTTGTCGCCTATCTAGGAAACGAGAATAGTTTTCGATGCCGCTACAGTAGCCTAGCTCCTGTATCATCTCGAGGTCGTAACTAACACGCTCGCGAATGCGCTGCGCCTCAATAAACTTGCCCAGGCCTTTGAAGTATTCTTCCTGACCTACCATTTCATCTTGTATTTCTCTGATGATTTGGCCCATCATGCCGGTGGGAGCCACATATAAATTGGCTGGGAAAATAGCAGCATTATCCATAGTGCCAATGCGCTTACCAGACTCTATTTCAAAACTTTCTATTTCTTCAATTTCATCGCCAAAGAAGGTAATGCGATATCCATAATCGACATAAGGCAAATTGACATCAACCGTATCTCCATTGACCCTAAACGTGCCTCGAGCAAACTCGCCCTGGCTACGATTGTATAAACCAGAAACGAGCTTATGCAAGAATTGATTTCGCCCCATATTATCGCCCCGCTTGAAGCGAATGATGCTATTGGAATAGTCGGTAGGATTGCCCATACCATATATACAAGACACGGATGCTACGACCACAATATCTGAACGACCACTGAGCAAACTAGTAGTGGCCCTTAACCTTAATTTCTCCAACTCTTCGTTGATAGACAAATCCTTTTCTATATAAGTGTTGGTAGTGGGTAGATATGCCTCGGGCTGATAATAGTCGTAATAGGACACAAAGTACTCCACAGCATTATCGGGGAAAAAGCTACGAAACTCACCATATAGCTGAGCCACCAAGGTTTTGTTGTGGGTGAGTACTAGTGTGGGCTTCTGTACCTTTTCTATAACATTGGCCATAGTAAAGGTTTTACCAGAGCCTGTGACTCCTAAAAGTGTTTGAAATTTTTCGCCGTTATTAATCCCCTCTGACAGCTGACGAATAGCCTCGGGCTGGTCTCCGGCCGGCGAATATGGACTACTTATCTTGAACTGCATAGGACAACTAAATTTAGTAGAGCGCAACCAGTGCGCATGTAAAAATAGCTACAAGTGGGCAAGCACTTGTCTAAAATTTATCTAAATGGCAAACTAATATCTGTAACAGACAGGAATATAGATAAGCGATATTAAAATATGAGTTACAAATACAAAGATTAATGTCAGATATCCACCTAAAAGTAAGCTGTAAGGAATGACAGGAGTAGAATAACAGATTGGTGACAATAAAATGATGCATATTAAGTTATCATTTTGTAATTTTAGGTGTAAGACACTAATAGTCTTTGCCAATAACATTCTAACCAATTAATTTTGAACCCTGTATGTTGCATAGACTGTATCACATAAAAGATTTTATAGAGTGGAAAGCCTTTGGTGTGTGTAGCACTATAGGAGAGCGGATGGGAGTAGCCACCTCTCGCATCAGGCTATGGTTTATCTATATTTCGTTTTTGACGATGGGCTCACCGCTAATCATCTACATGATATTAGCTTTTTGGCTGAATCTGAAAGACTACATAAGGCTGAACAGGCGCAACCCACTGGTGCACTAGGCAAAGGAGCTAATAATTTTTATCTTTGTGGCCTCACTCATAAAAAACAAAGGAGGTACACCATGCCAGTGCTACACAACCGCGTAAGTAATGAGGAACTAAAAGCACGTATGCTGGCTGAGACAGAGCCACGTACTACAGTTTCTTTTTACAAGTATTTCAGGATAGAAGATCCTACAACATTCCGCAACCAACTTTATTTGGCGTTTGATGAGCTCAAAGTATTTGGGCGCGTATATATAGCCGCAGAAGGGATAAATGGACAGATATCTGTGCCGACCCACAACTATGAGCGCTTTAAAGAAGCCCTATATGGTGCTGCCGCAGCGCTAATTGGTATAAGGCTGAATATAGCAGTGGATGATGATGGGAAATCGTTTTGGGTGCTGCGTATGAAGGTGCGCCCCAAAATAGTAGCTGATGGTATAGACGACCCAACATTTGACATGAACAAAACGGGCCAATACCTAAAAGCTGCTGAATACAATGAGCTATCGGAGCAGGAAGACACTATAATAGTGGATATGCGCAACCACTACGAATATGAGGTGGGACACTTTGAACGAGCAATAGAGGTGCCTTCTGACACTTTCAGAGAGCAGCTGCCGATGGCTGTAGAGCTACTGAAGGGCAAGGAAGACAAGAACATCATCATGTATTGCACAGGAGGCATAAGGTGCGAAAAAGCAAGTGCCTACATGCTACACAATGGTTTCAAGAATGTGTTTCATGTGGAGGGAGGGATTATAGAATATGCCCGAAAAGCAAAAGAGCAAGGCCTAGATATAAAATTTAAGGGTAAAAACTTTGTATTTGACGAGCGACTGGGTGAACGCATAACCAATGATGTGCTGGCACAATGCCACATATGCGGTGCTGCATGCGATGCACACACTAACTGCAAAAATGATGGGTGCCACCTACTCTTTATACAATGTGAGCAATGTGCAGCACAATATGAAGGCTGCTGCAGCGAAGACTGCAAAAACGAAAAAAACTTGCCAGCAGAAGAACAAAGAGCACACAGAGCAGGGCTGGAGAATGGGATGAAAATATTCAACAAATCTAAAGACCACCCGCTAAGGAAACACCGAAGCGAATGGGAACAAGAACGAAAACAAAACAATACTAACTAACAACCACAAGCCCCTGTATGATGCATGCGGGGGCTTGTGGTACTACAATAAAATGGGACTAACAACTCAACTATCGAATCACATAAAACAGGTTTACTTTGGGGGTAACTGGACCTGTGTGCATCTGAAGAAGGTGCTAGAAGATGTAAACTTTGAACAGGCTAAGCAACAATACGGCACATTGAATAGCATATTGACTCTTACCCATCATGTACACTATTATGTGCGAGCTGTAACCAAAGTGCTGGAGGGTGAAAAACTAGAGGCAAAAGATGAGTTGAGTTTTGACTGTAGTGCAATAAGGAATGAACAAGATTGGGCACAGTATAAAGAAGATATGTGGCTGGAAGTAGAACGATTTGCAACACTGATAGGTATGCTAGATGATGCTGTGCTGGAGCAGATTTTTGAAGATGAAAAATATGGCAGCTATGGACGTAACTTATTGGGTATCATAGAACATACACATTATCATTTAGGGCAAATAGCTCTATTGAAAAAATTGACCCAGATGGCGTAGACATCTTATTACCTTGGCAGCTTTAATAAAATGAACTAAAAATGCAATCGCTATGAGACGTGTATTTTTGACTAGTGCACTGTGTAGTGTAACGATGTTGGGCTTGGCTCAACCATATGCTGTAGGACATATAAGCAGAACGTACACTGACCCCGATAGAGGTGGCAGAAGTGTAAGCTGCGAAGTATATTACCCAGCTAGTAGCGCTGGTGATAATCAACCCTTTGCAAGCATAGCAGGCAATGTGCCAATAATTGCTATGGGACATGGTTTTGTGATGACCTATGATGCCTATGCCAACATATATGAGGCTGTAGCAGCACATGGCTACATAATAGCATTGCCTACTACTGAGGGTAGCCTATCGCCGAGTCATGGAACATTTGCTGAGGACCTAAAATACACCCTAAAAGCAATAAAAGAACAAGAAAATACACTAGCAAGCTCACCATTGTATAATAGAGTAGATACTATGAGCTGCTTGATGGGCCATAGCATGGGCGGAGGTGCGGCAACACTTGCTGCAAGTGATGTAAGTGGTGTACATGGATTGGTTACTTTTGCAGCAGCAGAAACTAGCCCATCGGCAATAAGCGCATCGGCAAATGTGCGTATACCATCACTACTATTTGTGGGAAATAACGACTGTGTGACACCACCAGCAACGAATCAGCAGCCTATGTATGATGCTATAGTTGCTAGCTGTAAACACTACATAAACATAACAGGTGGGAGCCACTGCCAAATGGCTGGTAATAGCATAACCTGCACATTTGGCGAGGCTAGCTGCACACCTGCACCTGCGATAAGCAGAAGCGCACAACATGTAATAATTAGTAAGTACCTGCTGCCGTGGCTAGACTACACCTTAAAAAAGAATTGTACTGCAGGCACTAGCTTTGAAAGTATGAGTGCTACTGATGCTGCAATATCAGTAACTAAAAACTGCACACTATGCAGTGGTACTAGTGTGGCATCTACCCCCAAAGCTGATGTAATGAACGTATTGCTATTGGGGAACAGGAAAGTAAAAATTGAAATGCTAGGGATTGATAATGTAGTAGTGCAGCTACATAACACTCTTGGACACAATGTATATATTAAAGAGCACAAAGGCAGTGACATAATGGACCTTGGAGCTTATGCAGCTGGCATGTATATACTATCAGCTAGAGACATTCTAAGTGGTGCTATACAATATCAACGGCTTTACCTTGAATAAGGAGTAATGAATTAACTGCAAAAAAACATCGGCTATCACTCTGTGATAGCCGATGTTGTATCATCTTTGTTTTCTACTAATATTCTGCTGGATGTAAGATGTAAAAACGGAAGCCAACTGACATTACCGTGTACACATCATTACGTTTGTTTGCTGCTAAACCTAACTTATAACCATCAACATAATCAGACATTGTAGGCGAATATTGGAAGTTAGCATTGAACACACAACCTTTAAATATCCAAAACTTAGGAACATGCAAATTGTATCCAAAATTAACTGGTATATACATTGCCATAGAATTGGTAAGTATACGTGGGTTTTGCGTTACCGTTTCGACTGGATATGGTTTACTAGGATCAGCAATTCTAACAATATTGTTGTTAATGATACCTATACCAACACCACCGTATAGACCACCTGCAAGACGCATCAGAAGATTATCATAATAGTTCTGATCGAAGCGAGCGAAAAGAGTTCCTAACTCAACTGTGATATGTTGATCTACAGAGGTAAATCTGTTGAAACTACGCAAGTGCGTGTATGGGTCGCGAGTAGATAAGTCTCCGAAAGTAACAGTCCATCCATAGCTGATAGTAGGAGAAACGTTCTTTTCGAAATAACCGATATAAGCTGGTTGTGGATTAGAGTAAGATAAATCGCCATATAGCTTAGTGGAGCCCAAACCGAAGCCTACACTAAAGTTGTGTGCGTTATATCCTTGCTCACCTACCTCGTAAGCACTGTTATTTTTCTCGCGTACACTTAAATCAGTACGTACCTGAGCAAAAAGACTAGAGCAAACTGCAAGACCAGCCGATAATAAGGTTAAAAATTTGATGTTCATACACTTGGTGTTTTACAGTTTATATTAATATTTCCACAAGTTTCTCTTGTAGCTCTGAATTTCGCGTTCGATGCGATCAGACTCTCTTTTTTGGCGTTTTTCATCGTTAGGGAATTTATCCTTGATGCGAAGATCGGCAGGATTAGATTCTTTAACGATTACAGACCTAAAGCGACGTTGAACAAACATATCATCATAGCTTTCGTTGTAGATATCGCGTTGAGGGTCGATAACTTCGCGAGCAGCAAACAGGTTGCGACATTGTGGATAATACAACCAGAAAGGGTGCATATCGCCAATGTAATCTCCAGCGCTAGACTTCAACTTGATAACTGGAGAAAGACCGATGATTTGAGTGATTACTCTACCACGAACTTTATCGAAATAGATATCTTCTTTGATCTCGAACTTAGTTACAGAATCTGGGTTGAAATCATTGAATACTGTTTTGTATCCAAGAACGTCACCTGTAATAGAGTCTAGAATAGGAACCAGAGCACTATCTGCAAAAGACTTCATAACCTGAGTATAAGTCATTTGCTTTTTAAAACCTTCGTCTTTGTAAGCTATCAGTTTTTTGTATTTGATAGCATCCATCACTAAAGAAATCAAAGTTTCGCCAGGCATAGCGAAAATCTTATTTGACGAGTCAGTCAAATCGATTTCGCGCCAAATACGCTTGTAGAACTTAATGTTGTTTTTGTTTTCTTTAGGGAAAGCAAAAGGCTTAGCACCTAACAAACTTTTTTGTTTGTAATAACCATCTACTGGCTTAGCAGTATCAAGTGCGAAATCGGCTGTAAAACCAGTATCAGTTGAAACTAAGTCAGCAAAAGGGTTTTCTTCCTCAGCTGGAGGTGGTGGTGGGGCAGCAGCTGCAGCTCTAGCAGCTTCTTCAGCAGCTTGTGCAGCGGCCAGACTATCGGCATTTACCTTGTTCTCTACTTTCTTCTTTTTCTTTTTCTTCGGAGTTTGAGCACCAATATAAGTGGTTGTTCCAACAGCAAGGAAAATAACCAATAATGCTAGCAAATTCTTTTTCATATAACTCGAATATTTTTATACTAATTAGCTTACTGAATGTTGAATGTAATTGGATCAAGCGGACGTTTAACGCCGTCTGGGCCAGTTGCAATCACATCGTCTATGATGATACGTGAACCTGAGATCACACCTTGCATTGCAGAAACCATAGCTGGAGTGAAAGCATTAGATGTAGACTCTAACACTTGTGCATCCGAACGAGGTTTAACAATATACAACTTGAAGTGTTGGATAGTAAATGGAGCGTCAAAGTCGAAGTCTTCGAGTATTGCAAAGATTCTGTTTTGAGCTTTTGCTTCGCCTACAGAGATACGACCACCAGCTTTGCCACTGAATTTAACACGTGGAGCAGGTATACGTTTGATACGGTATTCTGAAGTACCCAAAGTAACACTTTTGCCACCTGCCATAGCTGCTGTAACCGTTACAGTTACTTTGCCAGGCTGACTAACTGTAACATTGAACTTACCACCTGAACCAGATACGCTACCAGAGCTTAAGCTGATCTTAACCGCATCTTTAGCAAAACCAGGAGCTGATACAGATACTGGGTTTGGCACACCGATGTAGAAAACGTTCATTTTGTCTGGAGAAACAACCGCTGAAGGTGGTGCCACAGTGTAGCTTTGTTCCTTGGTTTTGTACTCCTTCATAGTACCATCAGCTTGTTTTACTTTGATAGTACCAGACCATTTGAATTCACCTTCGCGAGTAGCTCTGAGTGTGTACAAACCTTTACCGTCAACTACTTTAAGAGTTTGTCCTCCTACAGTGATTTCAGGATTAGCCTTAGAATCTGATGCAGTAAGGAAAACTTCTGCCTGATACTCTTGGCCAGTGAGGATGTAAGAAGAAGGAGCAACTGCAACCGCATCGAAACGGTCAAGGTTGATTACAGCTTTATCTACATCGCCCAAAATCTTCTTTATAACCTCTGCTTCGGTGTTGCGCATGTCTGCCTGTATTTTAGTTAGGGCAGTTATAGCTGCTGTCAAAGGAATACCATCGCCGAAGTTAGATTCTTCCCAAGAAGAAGAGATACCAGAGCGTTTTGGAGGGTCTTGAGCATTCAAAGCTAGTTTAGCTCCTGTTCTTTCTTTCTCTGGTAAAAAAGAAATTAGCTTATTGCGTGTTTCTTCGATTTTAGCACGAAGCTCCTTAGCACGACCTTTTCGTACCATTTCGCGAGGAGAGATATCCACATCTTCGCGATTATTGATATCGCCTGAATTTGCGTCAATACCACCACCGAAAGTAATAAGGTCGGTTTTGATTTTGTTGATGAAGGCATCCAAGTCAGCGATTGACTTTTTAACTTGTTGAGCTTTTTCCCATACTGGGCGAGCGCGCTCAGGCTCGTTTTTTAGCTTTGAGGCTTCGAAAGCCGACATTGCATTGTCAACAGTACCTTTTACGTTTTCAGTAGAAGTTTTAAGGCTATCTGTTAGGTTTTTGAAGGCATCAAGAACGTGATCCGTAACTGTGGTAGCCGCGAGGCCCAACAGCACTAGGTATAATATACCCATCATCTTCTGCCGTGGAGTTTCATTTGCACCCGCCATGCGTTTGATATTTTGATGGAATTAGTTTTATAATTCCAGAGTGATGAAATAGATTAAATAGATTGAAGAATTTTTCTAATAACAATAATGGGTGCCAATTAGTTCTTCCTAAAAGCTTCCACTTGTGCTTGGTAGATCTTAGCAAGTTCGCTGAGGTTCTTGTTGTAGATCTTGATACCATTTGTAGCAGCTTCGAACTCTTTCATCATATTTTGAGAAGCGGTAGTCATTTGGTTGATAGTAGACAACGTTTTGTTGAACTGATCGAAGTTAGCGTTCATGTCGCCTATGTTTTTAGTGAAGGATTTCATACCAGCGCCTGCTGTTTCGAACTCTTTCATCATAGTAACAGATATACCAGACATTTGGCTTACTGCCTGAAGTGATTTATTAAATGATTCGAAACCACCAGATACTGAAGACATGTTGTCGCGGAATTTTTTTACATCGCCTGTAGCTACTTCGATTTCTTTAACGAAATTGGTAGTAGAAGCTGTAGAGCCAACAATTGAGTTAACAGATTTAACTGTTTGAGTGAATTGCTCGAAACCATTTTTAAGACCTTCAACCACTTTAGGAGTAACTGTAGACGACAACATATCGCTTAGGTTGCTACCGTTTGCTGCTGCTTCAGCTTCAGAAGCTGTTTCGCGAGATGCCAGACCTAGTATGAAGAATAGGATAGCCTCTGTGATAAGACCTGCTGCGATCATTATTTCTGCACCTTTCCAGTGTAGAATTTTAAACATCAGACCGAGGATAACGACGCTGGCGCCGAAAGAGATGATGGAGTTAAGTCCGATTTTCTTTGGTTGATTTTGACTGCTCATGTTAGTTGGATTTGCGAGTGAGAGTTGTTTGAATAAATTGTTAGTTGATTGATTTTAGAATTATCTGCTGCTTTTAGTAGATTTTGATGATGTAGTCTTAGTAGAAGTAGCTGGTTTGGTATAGCTAGTTTCTTTACGACGAGTAGCCACCTTTTTGTTCAGTATTTCTGGAGCTGACATTACGCAACGGAAACCTACATAGCAATGAACTTCGTCTTGCAATTGATAATCGCGAGTGAATGGGCTAAGCGCTTTTGCGTTGCTAACGAAAGAACCACCACGGATAACTTTACGCTTCATAGCTTCAGCGTCTTTCATGTCTGCATCATACATCAATACAGGGTTGATATCTGATACGAAAGCAAAAGCTGAAGGAGAGTATGCATCGAGAACCCATTCTGCTACGTTACCAACCATGTTGTATACACCATATTCGTTTGGAGCGTAAGACATAACTGGAAGTGTGAAGTTTGCACCATCTTCTGTGTAGTCACCTTCTTCTTGTTTGAAGTTAACTAAAAGACTACCGCTACGGTCACGATCAACCATTGAATTTTTGTCGGCTTTAGGTGCAGGAGCTGCAGCTACTTCTTCTACAACTTCTTCTTCTTTTTTCTTCTTTTTGTTTTTCTTTTTCTTCTTGCCACCATCTTCGTCAGAAGCTGCAACCTTAGTAGATGCAGAATCTACAACTGGAGCTGCAGAGGCTAATGCAGCGCTGTCTGATACTGGAGCGAGCGCTGCAGCGGCCATAGCTGAATCACTTACAACTGGTGTTGTGTCGATATCTGGTTCTACAACCATTTGAGGTTGTTTTGTGTTGCGGATATCTTTACCAGCTGCATATACCCACTGAGCTTCAGAAGGTAAGCTATACTGAAGACGATAATATTTAAGATATTCTGCAATGTTTGCATATTCCCAGTTAGTGTGGCTTCTCCATGCTGCGAAAGCACGAGCTTGTTTCCAGGTTACACCTACTACTGGGTAGTCATCAAAAGGAGGCTGAGTGAAGTAGTTTTCTACAAGGATGTCAACCTGAGAGTTAGCCATGTCTTTGAACCATACTTTTTCATCAGGATAGATGTTGATAGGCTCAGTTGCTATTTCTCCTATTTTCACATTCTTGTTTGTACCTGTAGCTTTCACATAGTTGAAAGAATAAACGTACAATTCTTCTTTGATTTTGCCAGTTACTGGGTCAAACATTGGTGCTATCTTAGCTTTGATAGCGTCATCGTCGCTTTCGAAGATGTCTTTGTGCTTGACAACAGACCAGTTAATGCGACGACGTATGAGCTTACCAGAAGAATCTGTAACTGCAGAAGAAGTAGTAACAGATGGCGTAGTTACGGGAGCAGGTGTTTCGCTGCCGAGTGCAGTAGCTAGTGTATCTTTAACTACAGATGTGTCTGTAGTAGTAGTTGAAGTACTTGTAGTTGACTCATCTTTGTAACCACCTGGAGGAGGATCGAGGAAGTATTTATCTTCTTTGAGGTAATTTACTATAGCTATTGAGTCGATAACCCACTCAGTGAACATACGATACTGCTGGTTGGTAACCTCAGTTTTGTCTATGTAGAATGAGCTCAAACTTACGCGTTTCTTACTATTAGTGTCAGTAGACGATTGGCTGTACTTAATAGTAACAGAACCACCAGGGATATAGACCATACCTGGAGGTGCAGCAAGCGTTACGTGACGGTAAGGAATAACCGGACGAGTGCGTGTTTTATGGTAGTTTGGGTTGTCTTGGGCGATAGAATTAACTGATAAAGAGGATGCGGTTAAGAATAAGACTCCAGCAAACATCAAGGATCTCTTTATGTGCATAAGTGTAATTTTTGTTTATTTAAATAATGTACGTGTTACTAATAGTCGAATCAAAATAATCTATCAAATCCATTTTCAGGGCACAAATATATCCCAAAAACGGCAACCCTGCACCAGTCTATGCTAAGTAATTAATAACAATCTTTACACCAATTGGGAAAAAGGCTAAAAGATTGAAATAGATAGGTTATTTATAGCATAGACACACTCCATCCATCACATAATCGGTGTAAAGATAGCAACGATATTGTAAATGCAAAAGGTTTTGTGAAAAATACCACAAAAATCATCATTAGAGGTTTTTTCTACTATTAGTAATTGAAGTAGTATTTGCTCTATGTAGTAATGCGGAGTAGTATAATATGTTTGAAGCTGTGTATCTAGCTGGCTTAAATACTAAAAACAAGACTAGAAAGTAAATATGACAAAAAGGCTACACTATGTACTAGGGACAACCTAAGGAAAGGAGTCTCGATAGCATACAGTTAACAAATGTAAATTTCAATCTAGTGCTTGAAACTTTTGGGTGTTGACTATGATGATGTAATATAATTGTTAACTTGCGCAACAGTAATATAGCAACACAACTCAGCATAGTAATAGATAAATGCTTAAGGTAGGAATTTTTGGCGCAGGCCACCTAGGTAAGATTCATATTGGCCAATGGCTAGAAGTAGACAATACGGTAGTAGTGGGTTTTTATGACCCTGACGATAACAATGCTCTAGGTGCGGAGGATAAGTTGGGAGTGAAACGGTATGAAGATGCCAATGAGCTAATAGGGCAATGTGATATAATAGATATAGTATCGCCAACGACAACACACCACAAAATAGCCAAGCAGTGTATATTGGCAGGCAAGCACGTTTTTATAGAGAAACCGCTTGCTAACACTCTAGAAGAGGGTAATGAGTTGGTGCGACTAGTAAAAGAGGCGAACGTAAAATGCCAGGTGGGTCATGTGGAGCGATATAACCCAGCTTATCTAGCTCTGGGTGAGCAGTCTCTTAGCCCTATGTTTATAGAATCGCACAGGCTATCTCAGTTTAACCCCAGAGGCACAGATGTATCTGTGATATTAGACCTGATGATACATGACATAGACATTGTGCTATCTATAGTAAAATCGCCAGTGAGACGAATATCGGCTAGTGGTGTTGCTGTGCTAAGCGAAACAGCTGATATAGCCAATGCCCGAATAGAGTTTGACAATGGATGTGTTGCTAACCTGACAGCAAGTAGGATATCGCTAAAAAAAATGCGCAAAATGCGCTTATTTCAGCGAGATGCATATATAGGTATTGACTTCTTGGATAAGAAGACAGAAATAATAAAACTAAAAGAAAACGAACAAGGCGATGGAAGTTTTGAGTTTCCGATAGATATGGGTGATGGCACACAAAAAGTACTGTCTGTGCATACCCCAGCGGTACCAGAAGTAAATGCCATTAGAAAAGAATTAGCAGACTTTGCCCAGGCAGTAGTACAAGACAAACCTGTAAGAGTATCGGTATATGATGGCTACCAAGCTATGGATGTAGCACACCAGATACTTAGAAAAATGAGTTTGCATGCAGAGCAACACAATGTTTGAGCCAAATAAACGTTAATAGAAGGAGAGCAGAGGTAATGATGGTAAAAAGATTAATCCAGTTTTTTTATAGTTGCTTAGTTTGCGGTATAGTAACGGCAAGCTCCGGGTGTAATGTGATCAATCCAGCTGAGCAAGTGCCTACCTATGTAAGAATAGATTCTTTTGCATTTGAGGGTAATGCCAGCCACGACATAAAGTGCATATGGGTATATTATAATAACAATCCGGTTGGAGCATTTGACCTACCCGCTACAGTGCCAATAATTACAAACGGCACTACTGGCGATCTACAAATAGCAGCTGGAATAATGATAAATGGGCTTAATGAGCGACCTATCTCCTACCCTTTCTATAAGTATGACATTTCGACCCTGACATCAAATCCGGGTAAGATAGTACCCTATACACCAAAGACTGGGTATTATGACTCGGTGAAACAATTTACTATTTCAAATTTTGAGGCAGGTATAACCAGATTTGCAAAAGTAACTGGATCTGCGGCTTTGGTGTCTGTAACAACAGACTCGCTAGTATATGAAGGTGCTGGAACAGGAGCTATTTTTTTGCCGACAACAGCAGATAGCTCTGTGGATAGTACAATGACCCCGTTTACCATACCACTTGGAGCCGCTTTCATAGAAGTCAACTACAATAGTACTGTTCCTTTTGCGATAGGCATACAATCAAATCTGGGGAACGTTTATCAATCCGAGATATCTTGGGCAGGCATCAAACCGTCTGATGCAAATTGGCATAAATTCTACTTCAACCTAACTGGATTTATCTCCTCGTTTACAGGCGACAATTATACTTTATTCATTAAAGCGTTTCCACCGAGTACCAATGCAGGTGGCAGATTGCTAATAGACAATATAAAATTAGTAACCTTCTAGGAATGCGTCTGGATAAACGAAAACAAAATGCAATCAGGCATCTGATAGCACTAGACTATGCAGCATCGGCATTAGCATGGTTTTGCTTTTGGATGTACAGGCAACATTCGTTGACAGGGGAGGCGTATCTGGAGACCTTGAGCAGGTTTCATGGTCGAGACATTTTCAATGTTTTGTTTACTATTCCAGCAGGTTGGTTTTTGGCCTATCTTTTATCAGGCACCTACTTTGACCTCTACCGAAAATCGAGACTAAACGAAATAAATCGCACACTAATATCTTGTATATTGGGATGCATAGTTGTGTCTATTATAGTGTTTGGCAATGATACAGGCGACTACTCTTACTTTATGAATACTATAAGCAGGTATCTGCTTATACATACATCCTTTGCGCTGACAGCCCGACTGCTAATATTAAGCAGGGTGAAGAAGAACCTGATAAAAGGCAAAGTAGTGTTCAACACACTAATAATAGGTGGCAATCAGCAAGCGATAAACACCTATAAAGAGGTGCTGGAAAATCCTAAGGTTCTGGGTAACAAATTCATAGGGTTTATTTACTCCAACAAAGAGTCGAGCAACGGTATGAGTAAATACTTACCTCAACTTGGCAATCTGGAACAACTGGAAGACATTATAGATAAAAATCAGATAGAGGAAGTAATTGTGGCCGTAGACTCATCTGAACATCACCTACTGGAAAACATATTGACCAGACTAAGCTACCGACCTGTAGTAGTAAAAGTGCTTCCAGACTACTACGACATTATATCTGGCTCGGTGAAAACGAGCAATGTTTACGATGCAATTCTGATACACATACATCCGGACTTGATGCCCGACTGGCAGCGAGTATGCAAACGAGTAATTGATATTCTTTTCTCTGCTACAGCGCTCATTTTACTTTCTCCTTTCTTGTTGTTTGCAGCTACTATGGTGCTACTATCATCGAAGGGAAATATCATTTACAAACAACAGAGAATTGGTTTATTTGGCAAGCCTTTTTACATACTGAAATTCAGATCTATGTATGAAGAAGCAGAAAAGAACGGGCCAGCACTCTCTAGCAAATATGACCCACGCATTACACCATGGGGAAGGTTTATGCGTAAGTGGCGCATAGATGAGTTGCCTCAGTTTTACAACATATTGAAGGGCGACATGTCGCTAGTGGGACCTAGACCAGAACGCAAACACTACATAGACATCATAAGTGCCACACACCCACATTATAAATACCTACACAAGGTAAAACCAGGGTTGACCTCCTGGGGTATGGTGCAGTTTGGCTATGCAGAGAATGTAACTGAAATGATAGAGCGTATGAAGTATGATTTGCTCTACATAGAAAACTGCTCTCTGGCACTGGACATAAAAATAATGATGTATACACTTGTAGTGCTGATACAAGGCAGAGGCAAATAATTTAACCCACCACCTGAAAGGTAGTAGTAGCCCTTACAACACCATTCACAACAATCTCTAGCGTGTGAACACCAGGAAAATGTTTGCGAGTAGTCATATCAGCAAAAGACTGACTGCGCTTGAATGTCTGCATAGTGTTTGGGAGTATTTCTTTCTCTGACAGCTTGAAAATCTTTCTACCAGTATCTCTAGTCTTTTGATAGGTAATGGCATACTCTACACGCAATAGTTTGGACTGGGGATATGGGTGACTAAGTGTACAAGAAAAAGATAGCACACCACCTATAGGTACTACTTCGCTACCGAGCGAAAGCTGATGAACTGTACAAGAGACATTGTTGGCAACACCAAAAAGATTGAGTGCTGTTTCGTCGCCCTTTTTCAATAAAGTACGACAAGCGTGTTTCAGTATCCAGTCTGTATTTTTTGATTGTCCTTTCCAGTCGTTAGCAAGCTTCAAAACTATATCAGGATTGTCTTTAGAAATATCGTTGAGATTGTTGGCCACACTTTTACGAACGTATTCGGCATCGTCATTGCGCAACTGAGTAATGATGGGTAATATAGGAGCAGGATCTTTTTTGAAACTAGCAATAGCCATGCCCCAAGGTAAGCGGGGCCTACAGCCTTCGCTAGCCAATCGGCGCACTGAGGGATGAGCATGGGTAGCCCACTGCTGCATGCGCGCAATGGCAAAAATGGGATTGGCTATAATGAAAGGTCTAATAGCAAACTCGCAACTACTAAGTATAGTAACTTGCTCCATAGCCATAAAAGCAAGTTCGGGATGATGCTGACCATATAATGCAATATACTCTGCCAAATAAATATGTTCGAAAGTGTTGTCTCTACCAGCTACTGTATGCATCAGCTCTTTAAGCTGCAAGAGCGAATGAACATCGTTTTGAAACTGCCCGGAAAGGAAGGAATGAATAACCTCAGCTATGCGGGTGATGCGTTGTTTCAACTCGAGCGAGTGCCAATTGCCAGCCATAGTGCGGGTAACAAATTGTTGCTCATCAGCACCAGGAACAACAGTAGCCAATGCCTTGCCGATAGCTGCTAAAAATGCAGCATGATACATATTCTTTAGAGGCTCCATAGGGTATACTATTTACCTGCTTTAAGTTTTAGTTTATTAACGAAATCGGGTGCTGCATTATAGCCCAATTGCTGCGCACGCAACACATATTCATAAGCCTTTTGGGGCTGCCTGAGTGAGTCATAAGCTACAGACAGATTGTAAGTAGCAGACTGCTGCACATCTTTCACATTCATAGTGGTAGCTAGCTCCCAGTCGGCAACAGCGGCACTAAGATTGTTGATGCCAAAGAAAGCACAACCTCGCAAAAAGAAATAGAAGGCATTGGAAGTATTGATTTTCATGAGCACACCATAAAGTGGAATAGCCTCCTGATACTTCTGCAACTGCACATAATTATTAGCAGTTTCTGCAAGCATTTTTTCGGCTAATGCTGGCTGCAACCTGAGTGCAGCTGCATATTGCCTGAAAGCTAAAACAGAATCGAGCTTGGCTGCCGCTAATAAAACAGAGTCTATATGCAATTGAATTTGGGAGATAGTAGCCTCATCGACAATAGTAGACTGCGGTAACGGAGAGATACCGTTCATAGATTTCATAGCCTCAATACGCTGAATATTGGCCAAAACTTTATCGTCGGCAGCATGGAGTTTTACAAGTAATCCATAATCTTCCATGGCTTTATCTAACTCGCCTATTGAGAGGTAATAATTGCCACGCCACTTGTAAGATAAGAGCGCACGGTAGGGATATTTGTTGATGGCATCGCTAAGGAGTGTTTCGGAATTGTACCACACTTTGGTGCGTGCCTGACATGCAACTGCTAAAACAAGAGAATATGATAAGGTAGCTGTAATGATAATGTTCTTCTGAGTGAGATATTTTTCGCTGAACCAGACTAAGAAATATGCGAGTATAAAAAACAAGCCAATGTAGGCCACATAAGAGTACCTATCGGCCATGATAGCAGCACCAACAGATACAAACTGAAGAACAAAGATGATGTTTGCAATAAAGAAACCCATGCCAAACAAGAAGACTCTAAGATGCTGACGAGCGAATTTATAGAGCAAGAACGCAGGCAATACCACTGCAGCAATAGCTAAGAGAGGAGACCAATAATAGATGGGAGGAAGGCTACCGTCAATATATCTGAAAGGATAGGGATAAAAAGTAGATAAATGAACAGGTGCTAGAAACTTGGAGAGGTACATAATAAAACCATAAGATGCATACATGATGCGCTCGGCAATGGTGAGTGCACTAAAATCGGCTACGGCACCTGTGCGACTTTGTGTATAGAAAGCCATAGAACCTATTATCAATGAGACTAAAAAGAATGGCCATTTTTCGATAACGGACTTGATGATAGACAGCCTAGGGAAAAGAACATCGAAACAGATTAATGATAGCGGCAGGGTGACAGCCATGGGCTTGGAGAGGCAGGATGCTATGAAGAGTAAAAGCGCTATGAGGAACCATTTGCCGCCTCCGTTATTGGTGTATCTGAGCCAGCTAAGAAATGCAAGCAAATAGAAACATGTGTATAGCAAATCTTTGCGCTCGGATATCCAACCGACTGACTCTACATGCATGGGGTGAATGGCAAACCACAAGGCTGTAAATGAGCTAATAAACAGATTGCTAAAATCGGTGAGGTAAAGACGTGTGCAAAGACGAGTGACTAAAACAAATACCAAAAGCGCATTGATGATATGCAGCATTACGTTGGCAAAGTAGTAGCCTACTGGGTCGAGACCAGATATCTTGTAATTAACAGCTAGTGATAACAGGCAAAGAGGGTGATAGTTGTTTTTAGTGACATCTTCGGTAAAAATAACTTTCAAATTCTCCCAAGTAAATGCACGTATGTAGACATTGTTGGTAACATAGTAATCATCGTCCCACAGGGTAAACTGATTGTGCAAAGTATCTTTGAAACACAACATTGTAATAGCTGCGATAAGCAACATTAAAATGGACCTCAAAGTGGGTAACGGCAATTTCATAGATAAAGTGTGGAATGAGCCAGTAAATTAAGCACAAAAATGGAAGTGTATCAATACGCATTGATACTTTTTTGGTTTAACATATCTTTTGCAGCAATCCATTAAACTCCAGCAGTGTTTTGATGTCTTAAGTATGTAACCAAAACGAGCAACTATGAACTTGACAAAACTGTGTGGCACAATAATGATAGCTGCCGCAACGCTAACAACCACTAGTAGTGATGCTGTGGCACAACATGGTAGATATGGACACCGTGGCGCAAGATACTGTGTACCGCCAAGAGCCAGAGTCGCCTATTGCCCACCAGCACCTATGGTGCGCAGATGTGGCCCTGCACGAGTGGGATGCGCGCCAGCCCCACATGGATATGGCTATAGAAGCAGAGTAGTGTACAGACCAGCTACAACAACTGTAGTACACCACTATTATGGCCCTGGATATATGTATTAACTAAAAAGTAAAATAGATTGTGTAAACAATGGCAGCAGGAAACGGCTGCCATTTTTCTGTTTAATAAGTAGATAAATGCTTACATTAGCAGACACACCAATCAAAACAATAGCAAATGGAACAAAACAAAGTAGATATGTATATAGCAGCAAATGCTAAATACTATGAGAGTCATATGATACCCACCATATCGGATATATTACAAAATGCTGACGACAGCAAATATTTAGCCATACAGTCTATAGACCAGAAAGACCCTACAATGTTGCTCATCATCTCTCTAATTGTAGGCCACCTAGGTGTAGATAGGTTTATGATAGGAGATGTGGGACTAGGGGTAGCTAAACTATTAACCTGCGGTGGACTAGGTGTATGGACGATAGTAGATTGGTTTATGATAAGAACTAGGGCTAAAGAAGTGAACTTTCAGAAACTGTTATTTGCAGCACAGTGAAGGTAACTGCAAAACAGTTTTACTGGGGTATAACTGTAATGCTGGGTATAGGCTACCTATGGCTAACAGTAGCCTACGCGATGTCTAGTGCCGGAACAGCCCCCTACTCCACGGTTTGCATTTTCAAAAATATTACTGGCATTGCATGTCCGTCTTGTGGCAGTACCCATGCTATATTGCGACTGATACAGCTGGATTTTGCAGGCGCAATGCAGGAGAACCCACTAGGCTATGTATTGGCAATAGGTATGCTTGCTGGGCCACTGTGGCTGCTATATGATGCGATAAAAAATAAACAAACCGCTTTTGAAACCTATCTAAAATGTACAACAACTCTTCTGAACAACAGAGCTGTTGCTATGGGGGCCATAGCCGCAGTTTTACTATTGTGGACGTGGAACATACTGAAGTAAAAGATATAAACACATGATAAACGCAGGATACAAACCACTAGAAATGGAAAACGAGAAAGCTTCAAACGCTTATCTTATGTCGTTTATAGCATTACTGGCGGGCATGCCGCTACCTATCATCAACTTATTAGCAACCCTTTTGTTTTACCTAGGCAACAAGAGCAGCACACAATATGTGCGGTGGCACTGCACACAGGCACTACTATCGCAGCTTACAATACTTGTGGTAAACAGTATTGGTTTTACATGGAGTATGCGCATAGTGTTTAGCGATGTATATGTTACCAATGAGTACATAGCCTACCTAATAGTGCTGCTACTAGCTAACTTAACAGAACTATCGCTTAACCTATATGCCGCCATAAAGGTGCGAAAAGGTGAACATGTGCGGCTAGACATGTGGGCTGATATGGCTGACCTAATAGTAAAGAAGTAAACAGTAGTTCATTTAAGTATGTAAGCAGGCTAAACAAACTAGAGAAATGAAAATCATTATAAAGCTGCTAGTAACTGCGGCAATATTTACCGGCACATGGCTGTTGCTGAGCCAAATAGATTTCCAAAAGATATTTGGGTTGAAGAAACTGCACAAATACTCGACTGAAACTATAAGTGATCTAATAAACAACCAACTTAAACGCAATAGGGACAATGTGAAAGACCCTAAAAGGCTTGCCATATTGAACAAAATTAAGGATAGAATTTGCGCAGGTGCTGGGATAGATGAAGACAAAATAAACGTTTACTTGTTCGACGTTAATGATATAAACGCATACGCACTACCGGGTAATAACCTAGTAGTGTATACAGGGCTAATAAATGATTGCGATAGTGTAGAGGAGCTGTGCGGGGTGATGGCTCATGAGATAGGCCACATAGAACTGAACCATGTTACCAAACGTATAGCTACCGATGTAGGCATAAGTGCCATAATATCTGTAGCAACAAATGGGAGTGGTGAACTAATAGCTGACATGGTGGAACAACTGTCGAAAAATGCATTTAGCAGAGTGCAAGAAACTGAGGCAGATAACTTTGCAGTGGAAAGCCTTGAGCAGGCGAGCATCAACCCTGCTGCATTTGCCGGATTTATGAAAAAGATAGCAAAGGAGCAGCCTAAAATTATGTCGCAAATGGAATGGCTGAGTACACACCCTGATAGTGAAAAGCGAGCTGAAGCGATAAGTAAGCAAATAAGAAATCAATATAACAAAGTGGACAAAGTGATAACAGAAGAGGAGTGGAGTGAGCTAAAAAATTAATCATACTCATTTGCTATGAAAATAAAGAGCGGTTGATTAATTTAGCATTTCGATATAGGTAGCAGATATTAGTAATTGATTAAGCAACCCATTAACAAACTGATTAACGACTAAAACTCTAAACATGACACCCCCTCCCAAAAAAGTGCTGTTGATAGATGATGACTTATTATTCATTTTTTTAGTAAAAAAAACTATTGCTCAATCACAAATACCTGTAGAGATAAAGGAGATAAACAACGCACTGGATGCACTGAACTACCTGAAAGATAATGCTACCAATAAGGATGTGCTGCCAGACGTAATATTTCTGGATTTGAAAATGCCCGTAATGGACGGGTGGGAATTTATAGAACGATATAGAGACTTTGCAGATGCTCTTATTAAAAAGGCCAACTTGTACATAGTAACTTCATCAATATCGCCTGTAGATATAAGTAAAGGCAAGGCTATGGCTGAAGTGACTGAGTTTGTGGTGAAGCCTATATTAAAAGATAAATTTGCAGAAATACTAAATAATTGCCCCAAAACAGATTGATATACAGCTCGTAATTGTTGCTGATTATTGATATATTTGTAAACTAACAAACTACAAATATGCGTACCGCCCTTCTGTTGCTGTGTATAGTGAGCACACTTCTCATCCATCCACAATGTGCCTCAGCAAGCGACAAACAAAATACCCAAGTGAGGGTAGAACATCATAATAGTGCAATAACCTACATTACTGTATCATCGGACAAAGAGTTTTATGTAGGTGGCAACAAGTTTATTTTGTACGTAGGTGGCAAAACCTTTGACCTATATGAACAAATAAATGAGGATGGCAAAGGCACATTAAAATTTATCATTCCTATTGAAATATATCGCACATTGGCAAACGGCAGTGAACTGTATATGTCTTATGGCATGGCCGATGACAATGAAATAAGCATGCTGGCACAACTAGCAAAGCAACCTAATGAACCGTATTGGCATCTAGGCAAGCTAAAAAAATAATAGTATCAGCATATTATATACCATTTAACAACTGTCAGAAGATGACCAGACATATACGCATATCTCGCATTGTAGCAATGCTGTTAATGATAATAGGTTGTTCATTAAATACACTAGCACAAACCACACCCGACCCAGGAATTGTTGGCCCGTATGCTGTAACCAAAGATGAATACAACTTGGGTGACGCCTATGCATCACTAGACAGCTTGCCCATAGCGGCCGAGGTGAGAGCATCTGTACACTACCCTACCAGCCTAAGTGGTGGTCCATATCCGGTAATAGTGTTGCTACACGGCAGGCACTCTACCTGCTACCGCACTACTCCACCCTATACATCATCACTTACCTGGCCATGTGCTACTGGATTTGCCTCTATAGAAAGCTTTCAGGGCTATGACTATCATGCACGATTTATGGCTAGCCATGGCTACATTGTCATCTCCATATCTTGCAATGCAATAAATGCACGAGATGGCAGCATGAGCAACTCGGGCATGCCAGCAAGAGGTCAATTAGTGCAATATCACTTGGATTTGTGGAATAACTACAATAGCGGCGCAGCATCGCCATTGACGGCAGAAATAGGAACGGCACTAGTAGGCAAACTAGATATGCAACGCATAGGAACTATGGGACACTCGAGAGGCGGAGAAGGTGTAGTATATCATGCATTGCTGAACAGAGCTCTTGGCAGCCCATATGGCATAAAGGCTGTGCTGACACTGGCTCCTGTAGACTTCTTCAGAAGAAAACTCAATGGCATACCGCTAATGAATATAGCGCCCTACTGCGATGGGGATGTATCGAACATACAAGGTGTGAAGTTTTATGACGACGTGCGCTATACAGACACTACCGATGAAAGTCCTAAGCACAATGTGCTGATGATGGGTGGCAACCACAACTTCTACAATACAGTATGGACGCCAGGGTCTTATATAGCAGGCACAGCAGACGACTGGGATGGTGTATATGGAAGCTCAGCATCGTTTTGCGGGTCGGCATCGAGCACAAGTGGAAGGCTGGACACTACCGAACAAAAAGCTGCATACAATAGCTATGCTAGTGCATTCTTTAGAACCTATGTAGGTGGCGAACAACAGTTTATGCCTATACTAGATACAAGAGATAGAATACCCCCAGTGACCTCTATGCTGGATACGGACAATGTATTTGTATCCTGGCATCCAGGCCGCACTGACCGTCTAGATATTAACAGAATAGACACAGCCACCAACGAAACAATAAACACCATGAGCGGTAACGTAACTACTGCAGGCCTATTATCATCGGGCATATGTGGTGGTGGGCTCAGCATACCCTTGTGCGGTGTAGCTACATCGGCATCGAAAGAACCACACAGGGGCAATAGCACTACAAAAGGGCTTGCACAACAAGGCTTGAGGTGGGACTCTGCCGATGATTATTATAACAACGAAGTACCAGCATCTCAACAAGACCTGACCTATATAGATGCGCTACAGTTCAGAGCTGCACTACGCTTTAATGAATGCACACCTGGCTTAGACCTAAACTTTACAGTGCAGCTGATAGACTCTGCTGGGGCTGTAAGCAGCCAACAAGTTACCAGCCATAGCAATGTGCTGTTTTATCAACCGGGCAACAACTCTGTGCTGCCCAAGGTGATGTTTAATGCGGTAAGAATACCAATAGACAGCTTTAGTGGTATCAATAAAAAGAAGGTTAGGAATATTAGATTTGTATTTGACAGATCTACAGCTGGCTCTATACTGATTACAGACATAGCATTTGTGAACTCACAATGCGGCAGGGTAAAAGGAGTGTTTGGCTATAGCTACGACTCTGTAGGAAACGACGTGACCTTTGCTGATACTGTAACGCAAAACTATGGAGATACGGTAACACACCTTTGGAGTTTTGGAGACCCTAGCACTGGCACGGCCGATACCACAAGCGCTCACAACCCTACTCATATATATAGCGCACCAGGCACCTACACAGTGTGCCTATACACGATGGCCATTCGAAGAAATCAACGCGTATGTACAGACACGGTATGCAAAACAATAACTATAGTGCCGCCTGTATATGTAACTGAGCTTACTACAAATGCACAAGACATAACAGTGGTACCTAACCCAGCAAAAGACTATCTACACTTTGTAGGTGTGCAAGCTAATGACCGAGTGAAAATTATCAATTCTACAGGTCAGATAGTGCTGGAAACTACACTGAAGAATACAAAGATCACTTTACCCAATTCGCTGGCTAATGGACTTTATTACGTAACCATTCAAACGAGTGCAGGAGTAGTGAACAAGAGAATAATAATAGCTCGCTAAAGTTGAATCATCATTGTGGCTGGTAGGCATATGCTACCTCATATTGCTGACCAAGCAATGATGGTGGTATCTTACCCATAGGAAAATCTTTGGCTTGAGGTGTAGGCTCGCACAAAGTATATCGCTGCCCATTGTACATTATAGGCTGACCAATGGGCTTATCGAACTTAACAGCAATACTTACATGCTCGGGGTATGCCAATACTATCATGGGCAGATTGTAGAGTTCTTTTACCAAACAAAAGAATAATGCTGCTCTATCTTCGCAGTCACTACCATCGTAGAGTAAAGTTTGCTCTGGCAACAAACGTTTTTCTTTGCCAAAGTTGGCTACATCTGGCTGATAAAGAAAGGCATAGCGAGTGAAGCGCATCAGATAAGCAACACCCTCTCTAGTGCTCATAGTGCCAATAGTTTGCCTAAGCTGAGGTATGAGAGACTTATAAGTCTCTGAACTAAGAGGCGTATTGAAATAGAGCTCATAGTCGGCAACGGGATAGTTGGCAAAAATGTTCTTCACCTTTGTGTTCAGCTTTATGCGGAACTGATAATTAACATCCTGATAATTGAACGCTAACTCTTTTTCTTCATAATCCTCTGACCTGAACTCGGGCATACGAGTAAGGCGATAAGAAAACGCCTGTTTAGCCTCGGGATAGCTAATAACAACTGGTTGAAACTTAGTAACATTGAAGTCAATACTACCGTAATCGTGATAGTTTAGACAAACGTATTGCTTGCCATTACGATTATGAAACGGAATATCATAAATGCGCTCATTGCACTGCACATAAAACAACAATTGATTACCTGCTATATTAAGCACAGCATCATAGCCAGTTTTGTTGAGGAAGTACCACTTATAAAGCGTGTAACGATGATAGTTTACCTCTTTAGGACTAAGCTGCTGAGCGGTGCGCCTTACTAGTTGGTAATACATCCAATCGTCGGGATTGTGAGTAGCCTTGTAGGACTGTAGCATTTCTACAACAGGTTGCAGACCAGAAGACTCCATGCTAATGTAAAAGTCTTCAATAGCTTCTTGAGATAGTGTTCCTTCAAACTGAACTATTGCATTGTGAAGTGGCTTACAGTAAACAGTATCTCCGTAAAAACTAAACCCAATAGATGGCACGTTGGTATGCTGCCCATTAGCAAATAATGCCGGGAACAAAGTAAGTGCAACTAATATGTGGCGAGCTAGCTTCATAACTACGTTACATTAAAGTTACGAAAACTTAACAATTAGATAATGTTAAGCTTTTCAATATTTTATTGAACTAACGAAATCTAAGAGCGGCAGGACAAAACAATATTCAATTACTTTTACGGAGTTAAAATAAACAACATAATGAACCTGAAAGAGCGTATACAAGAGCTATCTACAAGATACTATCCGTTTGTTCAATCTATTCGTCACCACATACACTCCAATCCAGAGTTATCGTTTCAGGAGCACAACACCTGTGCCTACATACATAGCAAGCTAGAAGAAATAGGCATAGAAAATAAGAAAACAATAGCAGGCACAGGAATAGTGGCCCTGATAGAAGGCCGAAACCCGGAGAAAAAATGTGTGGCATTAAGAGCAGATATGGACGCACTGCCCATACAAGAAGAGAACGACACAACCTACAAAAGCCAGAATGATGGAGTGATGCATGCATGTGGCCATGACGTGCATAGTAGCTGCCTACTAGGTGCTGCAAAAATACTACACGAACTGCGCCATGAATGGGAAGGCACAGTGAAGCTGATTTTTCAGCCAGGCGAGGAAAAGCACCCCGGAGGAGCTAGCATAATGATAGCTGATGGTGTATTAGAAAACCCTAAACCCGCTTCGATTTTTGCACTGCATGTGTATCCACATCTACCTACTGGCACCACAGGTTTCAGAGCAGGACAGTATATGGCCAGTGCCGATGAAGTATACATAACAATAGAGGGCAAAGGGGGACATGCCGCACTACCCCACCAAACAGTAGACACAATAGCCATAGCCGCAATGGTAATAACCGGTCTGCAACAAATAGTATCGCGCAAGGCCAACCCTCTGATACCATCGGTACTAACTTTTGGGCATATATCAGGCGGATTTACTACTAATGTGATACCAGGCAAAGTGAGCATACTAGGCACCTTTCGCACAATGGATGAGAAATGGCGATATGAAGCACACAAATGGATAAAAGAGTTTACAGAGCAAACGTGTGCTGGCTATGGTGCTAAGGCAACTGTGGAAATACCTGTAGGCTACCCAATGCTCTATAATGACCCAGAACTAACCAACAAAGCAGTAAACTGGGCCAATGACTATATGGGAGCCGAAAATGTACATGAATTGGATATGCGCATGGCTGCCGAAGACTTTAGCTTCTACACGCTTCAGGCACCAGGTTGCTTCTTTAGAATAGGAACCAACCGGAACAATGAAGCATTTCTGGCACCTGTACACAACCCCAAATTTGACATTAATGAAGAGTCTATGATAACGGGTATGGGCATGATGGCCTGGTGCGCTATCAATGAGCTAAAAGCATAATACTGCAAAAGAGGACAGCTATGCATGCTGTGTAGCTGTCCTTGCAATTTTGGCATTGGGTTTCAGTAACAGTTGCTCAACGAATACTATCACCCAAGCTATTATACATGGAACCGCCTTGATAGTGTAGGGATAGATAAAATGCTGCCTAACAAAAGGCGGGAACAAATCGGTAGTGCTGAAGCTTGTAAAGACCAAAACCAATAACATAACCACTAAACGCCAACGTGCAGCTGGCATGGCATAATACCAGATACCCGCACCAGCCACAGCTATAATAAAGGTAGGCGACTCAGCCTTGTGATTGAAGATAACCACCCAAAGCAACATGGATGCAAGTGTCAGTATCTGAAACACTTCATTCTTATACATCTTGAAGCGAACAAATGGTGCCGCAAATAATACTAAACCTATTAGGCTTACTATAGACTTTACATTATCTATACCAAACCATGTGCGCAACCATCCTGCTACACTCATACCAGTAGCAGCAGCGGCATCGGCTTTTATAAGGTCGGCCCAATTCTGGTATTGCCATAACAATGTAGCAGGACTGGTAACCAATAATGGCAATGCAGCAAATAGAAGTGTCCAGCATATTGCATAGAGTATGAATTTGCCCTTGCCGGGATAAAAAAGCCAGAACAAAAATGCAATAGCACCATAAACCTTAATGTAAGCTGCAAGTACTATGCATAGTGTAGCCCAAATAGATTTGCCACGCTCCATATGACCATAAGCCAATATCATCAAACCACACATGAGGCCATTACTCTGTGTATTTTGTAAACAAGTGAGTAGCTCCATAGCCACAAACCATAAGAGTAATGTTTGAGTTTTGGTTTTGAATGGGAGCAATCTGATACCCCAAAGAACTGCCAGTGAGTTGAGTATATCGAATATAGACATACCTACCACATCAGGCAGATAAGCCATGGGAGCCATGAGGAATGCAAAAGTGGGACTATACTTATAAAAATCCCAATGCAAATCGGGGAACAAACCATAAAGATTCTCACCACTCAGCAGGTGAAACCAGGAGTTCTTGAAAATAAGGTAATTGTTATACTCAGTCATTTGCTTGCCATAGAACTGACTCATCAGTTCGGGCTTGTTCATAATATCTTGCGGGAAAGTGCCAGCTGGAGGCATAACAAAGGGATGCGTTCCCAATAATATCATTTGCACAGCAGCAACTACGGCTATGAGTATGTATACTGCAAGTACCGTGCGCGGCTGCATTAAAAAAGAAGATATTCTTTCCTTCATTAGATTTATTTACGATAAAAAAGCAAATTAGGATAACATAGGTTATGGAAACCGTTACTACACCTCACTCCTTCTAATCACCCGCAACATATCTTGATGTATGTGACCGTTGGTAGCCAGGGTTTGCTTGTCGTGAACGTGACCTATGTTACCATCAAAATCTGTAATGGTGCCTCCGGCTTCTAATACTATAAGATAACCAGCTGCTACATCCCAGGCACTTAGGTTATACTCCCAAAACCCATCGAAACGACCACAGGCCACCCAGCATAAATCTATAGCTGCTGAACCAAGCCTACGAATAGGCAACCCCTCCAGCACCATACGTTCGAATACTTTTATGGGGTGCTCCAAAGTATTTTCGGGCCATTTGTAAGGGAAACCAGTGACCAGGAAAGCTGTTTTAAAATCTGTCTTTTTAGACACCTTAATAGGAATACCATTGAGTGTGGCACCCTTACCTTTCTCTGCAAAGAACAGTTCATTCATCATAGGGTTGTAAACTGCCCCCATTATAACGCTACCATTGAGTAGCAGACCTATACTGACACAGCAAAGAGGTATACCATGAGCAAAATTGACTGTACCATCTATTGGGTCTATTATCCACTGATAGTCTGACACTTGCGTGAACTCACCAGTTTCCTCACCCAATATGCTATGCTCAGGATAACGCGCACGAATCACCTCTATTATGCGAGCCTCTGCCAATCTATCTACCTCGGTTACCAGATTATTGACCCCCTCTTTGTGATCTATCTGAAAGATACCGTTGAAATAGTTTTGAATAAGTTTTCCGGCTTCGTGAGTGGCTCTTAGTAGTACTTCCTTTAGCTGTTCCATAGCATTAGAGCTTTAGTTCTTTACCTAAATAATAGTCTATGACTTTTAGTTTAAAGATAAGGTCATATTTGGCAATTACAAGATTGGCGGCTGCGGCAAAGTCGGAATTTTGAGTGACCAAAAAATCGACTGTTGAAGTTAGACCAAGTTCATATCGTTTCTTAGCAAAATCTAATGCTCTTGCTGCTGCCTCTCTGGCTCTGCGTGCTGCATTGTATTTCTGTATAGCGTTTAGTGCATTATTGTGCGCTTTATAAACATTCTGTTTGAGGGTGAGTGCAGTGCTATACTCTGACAATTGCTGCTGTGCCAACGATATTTTGGCCTGTTTGATAGCGTATTGCGATTGCCAGCCGTTGAAAATTGGCACATTAAGGTTGAGAAAGATTGACTGCCGAAAGTTATTGTTGAGCTGATTGCCAAATGGTGCATCTATAACGTTGGGTATCAACGTAGGTTGACGAACCAGGAATCGGCCACCATTTACATCTACAAAACTACCGTTGAAATTAGTATCTATACGATAGCCATCAATGGTTTGAAAGTTGCTGGCATATGTAGTGCCTATCTGATACGATGCACTCAATTGCGGATAAAGACCAGATTTAGCTACTGACAAACCTTTTTGAGCTGCTAGTACGCGCAACTGATTGCCCTTGATGGCACCAAAATGTTGAAATGCTTTGTTGTATACCTCCTCTGGAGTTACCGTCATTGTTGCTAATCCGTCTTTTACTTCTACTTCGGGTGCCTTAACATCGAAAGATGCAGACATATCGAGATTGAGCAACGTTTTGAGATCGAGCAATGCTGCATTGAAAGAAGCAATAGCATTGATGAGGTTGGCACTATCTGCTGCCAATTGAGACTCTAGCTGTGCAACATTGAGCTCTGGCAATCTACCTGCAACAGCAAATGCTTTAGTTTGGTCGAGTTGGGCTTTAGAGAGTCCTACTTGATTTCTACTTATTTCTACTTGCTCTTTGCTGAGCAAAGCTGCTAAAAAACCATTAGCTACATTGAGCGAGATATCATCTTTTCTTTGGTCGAGGTCGGCAAGAGAAGCTTGTAAAGCATACCTGTTTCGCTCTATGGTATTGCGCACCTGCATCCACCCAAATAGCAGTACATTACTGTTGGCCGATGAACTCAGAAAATTATAGCCTGCATCTACAAACTGGTTGGTAGCAGGGTTGATAGACCTACCCAAACTACGACCATAACTACCAGATACACTCAAGGATGGCAACTGCGACCATTGACTCTGAGACAAAGTGTATTTGGCCAGCCTGGCATTAAGCGAATCTTGCTTGATGGTAATATTATGGTCTATAGCATATTGCACACATTGCTGCAAAGACCACACATTATTGCTACCCTGTGCATAGCTGGCAGTAGCAGCTACTATTGCTATTAGAAACGAAAAAACACTCTTACGACAGTGCATATAACAAAAGTAAAAGAAAAACTGCATAGCCCACATTAGGATTATGTGGAAGTGGAGAAAGTGACAAAAAGAGCACTAAAATTGCCCCTGCCTGACAATTAGTCGGCAAAAACAACAAATACATGACATTTTTTCAGAATAAATAGTATTGGAACAGTTTTTATAGTAGATAGGTAAAAGCAAGCAACATGAACTTAAACAACTTCACTATCAAAGCCCAGGAGATAGTGCAACACGCACAACAACTGGCCTTCAACAACCAAAACCCCGCCATAGAAACTGCCCACTTTTTGAGATCGCTACTAGATGATACAGATGGCCCAACCGCCTACCTGCTGAAAAAGAACAATGTAAATCTGGCATTTGTAGAAAGTAAACTGGCAGAACAAATAAAGAAATTACCAACAGTGCAAGGCGGCGAACCAGCACAAACTATAAGCAGAGATGCGAATAGTGCCTTGCTGCGCATGCCCAATGTATTGAAAACGTTTGGCGATGAATTTGTGACACAAGAGCACATGATAATAGGGCTGCTACAGGTTAATGACGATACGGCCAAGTTGCTAAAAGATGCAGGGCTTACTGAAAATGGAATAGTAGCAGCTATAAAAGAGTTGAGAAAAGGCAGCAAGGTGTCTTCTCAAACTGCCGAGCAACAATATAACTCACTACAGAGATATGCTAAAAACCTGAACGAACTGGCCAGACAAGGTAAGCTAGACCCTGTGATAGGCCGTGACGAAGAAATAAGAAGAACGCTGCACATACTATCCAGAAGATCTAAAAACAACCCAATACTAGTGGGTGAACCAGGCGTAGGTAAAACAGCAATAGTAGAAGGCCTAGCACACAGAATAATAAATGGCGATGTACCAGACAACCTAAAGTCGAAAATAATCTATGCACTGGATATGGGTGCACTGATGGCTGGCGCAAAGTACAGAGGCGAGTTTGAAGAAAGGCTGAAAGCAGTAATAAAGGAAGTAACCGAAAGCGATGGAGCTGTGATTCTGTTTATAGACGAGATACACACACTAGTAGGCGCTGGCGCTATGGAAGGAGCTATGGATGCAGCAAACATACTAAAGCCTGCACTGGCACGAGGTGAGCTTAGAGCAATAGGCGCCACTACGCTTAACGAATACCAGAAATACTTTGAAAAAGACAAAGCGCTCGAGCGGAGGTTTCAGAAAGTGATGGTGGACGAGCCAACACCAGAAGATGCCATATCTATACTGAGAGGTCTAAAAGACAGGTATGAAAGCCACCACCAGGTGCGCATAAAGGATGAGGCTATAATAGCTGCAGTAGAACTATCGAGCAGGTATATAACAGATCGTTTCTTGCCAGATAAGGCTATAGACCTGATAGACGAAAGTGCAGCCAAACTAAAACTGGAACTGAACTCTATGCCAGAAGAACTGGACGAGCTAGAGCGCCGCATTAGACAGTTGGAAATAGAACGTGAAGCTATAAAACGCGAAAACGATAGCGAAAAACTAAAAGAGCTTGGCCAAGAGATAAGTATGCTAACAGTGGAACGCGACACACTGAAAGCCAAATGGAATGAAGAGAAAGAAATGGTAGACCATATAAATAATGCCAAAAAACTAATAGAACAACTGAAACTGGAAGCCGAACAAGCTGAAAGAGAAGGGCACTATGGCAAGGTGGCGGAGATAAGATATGGAAAGATAAAAGACCAGGAAGCGAGCATAAATGCACTATCGGCCAAGCTAAACGAGATGAGCGATGGGCACAAACGACTATTGAAAGAAGAGGTAGATGCTGAAGACATAGCAGAAAATGTAGCCAAAGCCACCGGTATACCTGTGCAACGAATGATGCAAAGTGAAAGAGAAAAGCTACTACACCTGGAAGAAGAGCTACACAAACGTGTTGTAGGACAAGAAGAAGCTATAACTGCAGTTGCAGACGCCATAAGAAGAGGACGGGCCGGACTGCAAGACCCACGCAAACCAATAGGCTCTTTTATATTTCTGGGAACAACTGGTGTGGGAAAAACAGAGTTAGCAAAGGCATTGGCAGAGGTGCTGTTTGACGATGATAGCATGATAACACGCATAGATATGAGTGAATATCAGGAAAAGCATAGTGTAAGCAGACTAGTGGGTGCGCCTCCAGGATATGTAGGCTACGATGAAGGTGGACAACTGACAGAAGCCGTGCGCCGCAAGCCATATAGTGTAGTGCTGCTAGACGAAATAGAAAAAGCGCACCCAGACGTATATAATGTGCTGCTGCAAGTGCTGGATGATGGCCGACTGACAGATAACAAAGGCAGAACGGTGAATTTCAAAAACACTATCATCATCATGACCAGCAACATGGGAAGCCATCTGATACAAGAGAACTTTGCAGATATAGATGGTAAGAATGTGGAAATGGTGATAGAAAATACGCGCGAACAGGTAATAGAACTTTTGAGGCAAACACTAAGACCTGAGTTTCTGAACCGTATTGATGATATCATTATGTTCCAACCGCTGATGAAAAAAGAAATAAAAGGCATCATCAAGATTCAGCTGGAAGGACTGAAGAAACAGCTTAGTGAGCAAAATATCAATCTACAGTTTACGGATTATGCACTCGACTATCTGGTACAAAGAGGTTTTGACCCACAGTATGGAGCTAGGCCGCTAAAAAGGGTGATTCAAAAGGATATTATCAACCTACTCTCTAAAAAGATAATAGGAGGCGAAATAGACAAAGCTAAGCCAGTGCTAATAGATGTATTTGATGGATATGTGGTGATGCGCAATGAACAAATAAACTAAATAAACAGGTAGAGTAAATGGGATGAATATGGTCGGCACTTAGCCGGCCATATTTTTTTGTAGATAGAGCAAATTGTGAGCATTAATAATTATTAATCTAAAGTTATTAAAACGACGCATTAAATTCACAATTATAAACAATTGCTTCTTTGAGGAACGGCATGAGCACATTAACATAACTAAAGCCTAATTTTTTTGGCACAAACTTTGCAGTAAAAGAAAATAGAGACAGCCCTTATAGATCCCTCTCTTCTCTACAATGCCCAACCATAATAGAAACTTTGGTCTGCGGTAAAAATAACGGAGACAAGAGTGCCGAAAAAAAATTATCCCGCACGGCTGTGCGGGATTTACGGTTTTTATAGGCTGTACTATCTTGATTTAGTTTGTGTATCCTCTGTCTTTTAAGAATACTGAGATTTTGCTAGCAGTATCTGCGCTAACTGGCACTAGTGGTAAACGTAGTGCATTTTTGCAATGCCCCATTTGCGCAAGCACCTCTTTAGCCCCAGCAGGGTTGCCGTCGGCAAACAACAAATCGATGCCAGGCAGCATTTTGTAGAATATCTTTCTAGCCTTATCAAACTTACCAACTATCGACAAATTTATTATATCTGTCATATCTTTAGTAAAACAGTTGGCTGCAACAGAGATGATGCCCTCCATGCCTATAGCCATATGAGCCAATGCCAGATTATCGTCGCCAGACAGTACAGTAAACTCTTCAGATTTGTTTTGAATGATTTCCATGCACTGAGTGAGATTGCCACTGGCCTCTTTAATAGCTATAATGTTGCTAAACTCGTTTGCCAAACGCAACACTGTAGCTGGCAATATGTTGCCACCAGTGCGTGCTGGCACATTATAAAGGATAATAGGCTTGGATGTGGCACGGGCTACCTCGCTAAAATGTCTGTAAATACCCTCTTGAGTAGGCTTGTTGTAGTAAGGCGATACGCTGAGAATAGCAGATACGCCCTTCACATCAAGCTCGCGCATGTGTAGCAGCACCTCGGCAGTATTGTTGCCACCCACACCTGCTACTATAGGCAACTGTTCGTTGTTATACTCTATAATAGCTGTAAGCACAGCCTTTTTCTCGTCGAGAGATAGGGTTGGAGTTTCGGCAGTGGTACCCAATGCTACCAAAAAGTCTACCCCACCCTTCAGCACATGCTTCAATACACTTTCTAGTGCAGGATAATCTACAGCACCCTCTGCTGTGAACGGCGTGACAAGAGCAACACCGGTACCTTTAAATTGTTGATAAGCCATATTAATCATTTTACTTTATCTGGTAAATCTTCTACTAATCCTACAATTGAGCTACTGTTTTGATGGAGGAATAGAACATAACGTCCCCAAACAGATGGATAAAGCAGATAGAGTTACTGCAAAAGTAAAATCTAATCACATGTAAAACAGATATCCGCAACAAACATCAATGCCAAATATACGTTAAAAAGTATACTGCATAGCTACTCGTTAACAAATGAAAATACAAAAACTATACAACTTATTGATTCACTTCTTCGTAGAAGCCCATCTTGGAGAATTTCTCAATTCTTTGATTGATGCGCTCATCGGCAGAAAGTTGTTGTAATGCCGGTATGGTAGTGAGTAGATACTGCTTGATGGTGGTTGCCATTTGGTCTGGGTCGGCATGAGCACCACCTAGAGGTTCGGGTATCACATCGTCTACCAAGCCAAAGCCACTCATATCAGTAGAGGTGAGGCGAAGCTGCTCTGCTGCACGCTCTTTGTAGTTCCAGCTGCGCCATAGTATAGATGAGCAAGACTCAGGAGATATAACGGTGTACCAAGTGTTTTCTAGCATCACTACCTTATCGCCCATACCTATACCTAGAGCACCACCGCTGGCTCCCTCGCCTATGATGATGCATATTACAGGCACAGTGAGGTTCACCATCTCAAACAGATTACGAGCTATAGCCTCGGCCTGCCCACGCTCCTCGGCTTCTAAACCGGGGAAAGCGCCTGGAGTGTCTATAAAGGTTACTATAGGTCTGTTGAACTTCTCCGCCATCTTCATCAGGCGGAGTGCTTTGCGATACCCTTCGGGATTGGCCATGCCAAAGTTGCGTAGCTGACGCATCTTGGTGTTGGTACCTTTTTGTTGCCCCATCACCATTACAGGCATACCATCTAGCTCGGCCATGCCACCAACCATAGCTTTATCGTCTTTTACCTGACGGTCGCCAAAAAGCTCAGTGAAGTTGGAGAATATCTTATCGATATAATATAAAGTATAAGGACGCTCAGGATGGCGACTAAGCTGCACACGCTGCCAGGGAGTAAGATTGTCGTAGATGCGCTTTTTGGTGGTTTCCATAGCCACCTCAAGCTCGCGTATGCTATTGCTTACGTCTACCTTGTTCTTCACTGATATTTCCTGCAGTTTTAGCGACTGATTATATAAATCTTCTAGCGGCTTTTCGAAGTCCAAAAACACCATATACACTTATTTTGAGACGACAAAAGTAAGACATCGGTAAGATAAAGTACCATATTGGGGAGAAGTAGCTAAAACCTGAGCTTGCAAACCAATGAGCGATGACAAAAAGTAGATATATATTGGGGCATAGCTTACAGTTGGAGGTAAATTGTGTATTTTGCGAGAGATATCAAACATCACAGACATGAAGAAAGTATTATTATCGGTATTGCTAGCAGCAGCAGTATTGGGTGCAGATGCACAGGGTCTTAAAACACCATCGCTAAGCCCCAACATCAAGATTTCGCAAGACTTCTCGTTATCGTCTATCGAAATAAGCTACAGCAGACCTTCTATGCGCGGACGTAAGATTTTTGGAGATGTGGTGCCATATGGCCGTGTGTGGCGTACTGGTGCCAATGCACCTACCAAACTGAAGCTGGGCGAAGATGTGGAAATGGCAGGCATGCGCGTGAAAGCTGGCGAATATGCACTGTACACCATACCGGGCAAAGACAAATGGGAAATCATTATCAGCTCGGCTAATGGCAACTGGACAGCCAATGGTTTTCCGCCAGAGTATGATGTAGCCCGCTTTAAGGTGAAGCCACAAATGATGAATGAAGAATGCCAATCATTCACATTTATGATAACCGACCTGACATTTAACAGCTGCAAGCTGGAGATGACCTGGGAGCGCACTAAAGTGGTAATACCTATAGTGGCCGACAACAAACAACAAGTGGCTGAAAATATAGACAAAGCGGTAAACAACCCAAGTGTTCCTTACTTTCAGGCAGCATCTTACTACTACGAAACTAACCAAAAAACTGAGTTGGCCAACTCTTATGTAGACAAAGCACTAGCGCAAAACCCTAAGGCATACTATATGTGGCACCTGAAGGCCAAAATAGAAAAACGCCTGGGCAACAATGAAGAGGCACTAACGGCAGCCCGCAAATCGATAGAGCTGGCTAAAGGCACGCCAAACGAAATGGAGTACCAAAACAACAATAACAAAATCATTCAGGAACTAACACGCTACAAGCGTGCTACACAGTCGGCAGACTAAGCGAGTGATAAGTAAGATAAAAAAGCGGAGCCACATGGCTCCGCTTTTTTGTGTATCAAGAAAAGAAAAAGCCTCGAAACTTACGTT
>CALRKH020000010.1:0-53714 GCA_943367855.1 Asaia bogorensis
GTCATTACATTGGGGCAGTCGGCAGTGCCGGCACCATATAGGTCTGTTTACGCGCTGGTTATCTTATTTATGCTGGCCAATGCGCTGGTTGTTTCAGCTTTCGCTACCACCACTCCCCGCTTTCAATATCGGTTGGCATGGCTGGTGCCAGTTGTCAACCTACTGCTGCTGGCACGTCACTATCGCAGCTACCTAGCGGCAGCACGCACTACTTTTCATACACCTCAAAACCACACACATGAGTCTTAAACAGCAAATAGGCCTCTGGCTAGCCGCATCGGCACTGCTCATGGTGGTTGCCCTCTTCAATGGCTTCCCGCTGGTAGAGAGCGACACTGGCGCATACATCGAGGCCGGCATTCTCAATCAAATACCCAAAGACCGCTCTCCTTTCTATGGTTGGTTCATTCGCTACACCAGCATGTGGAGCTCATTGTGGTACACTATTCTAGCCCAGTGCATGCTCACAGCCTACCTTTTGTTGCGTTTACTACAACTACTTGCTGGCAGGTTGCCGCTTCGCTGGGCCTATATAGCGGTTATACTCACCACCGCTTTCACCTGTTTACCCTGGGTCACCGCCTACCTCATGCCCGATATTTTTGCTGGCATACTGCTTATGGCATGTCTGCTCTTTCTTACAGACAACCACAGTGGCAGGGGCTACACTATATCCTATGCAGTCATCATACTGCTTGCCACCGTCATTCACAATGCACATGCACCCCAGCTGTTTCTATTCTCTGCATGTATCCTTTCATTGGGGCTGCTGCGCACATATAGAGCATTGCTGCTGCGTGCCACCATCATGTTACTGCTTTCAGTTGCATCCTGGGCTTTAGTGTGCTGGTCCAATGCTGCCAATGGCTATGGCTTCACCTTTTCTCGTGGCAGCCATGTATTCATGGTTACCAAACTAGCCGAAACAGGCATACTTAGCCAATATTTGGCCGAAAACTGCGAACGCAAACAGCTACGCATCTGCCAATACCAAAACGATATACCCGATTATTCCTGGGATTTTATGTGGTCGGAGCAAAGCGCACTCTACAAGTCTGGCGGCTGGGACAGCACCCGTCACGATTTCGACATCATCATTCACGATGTCTTTACCACCCCTCGCTACCTAGGCATGTATGCCCGCAAGTGTGTCACTGGCACACTACGCCAACTCACACAGATACAGCCTCCGGCACTCGTATTCTTTCAAGGCGAGGGCTCATCACCCTGGCAGCGGGTACGCACTTTTTACGAAGATGAGTTTGGCGAGTATCGCCTATCTGCTCAATTCAATGGTGGCATGTCGGGCACAGCAGCATCCTATTTTTATACTATCTATCTTCTACTTAGCACCTTATTGGTTATATTGCTAAGGCGGCAGCTACACCCGCTCACTACCACTATTTATATACTGCTGGCATTGTTTTTCATCACCAATGCTTTTGTCACTTCTATGGGTTCCACCGTTATTTATAGGTTCCAATATCGCATAGTTTGGTTGCTTCCTTGCGCAAATACCTTACTTTTGCTCCGTTATATTATCAATCGCTCCGTTGCACCCCATTCTTCAAAAAAGGAAACGGCGGTGGGATGATAAATTTTTGTTGTTTAAAATTAAAAAAGGCATTACCTTTGCCGAAATATTTTTAGGTATATCATGTTTGCAATAGTTAGTATAGCAGGTCAGCAGTTCAAGGTTAGAGAAAATGACGAATTGTTTGTGCACCGCCTGAGCGGCAATGCCGGAGATAAAGTAGAATTTTCAGACGTGCTCATGGTGAGCAGCGATGGTGGCATTACTGTTGGCAACACAGCCAAAAAAGTACAAGCCGAAATAGTTGATCATCTGAAAGGCGATAAAGTTATCGTTTTCAAGAAAAATCGCAGAAAAGGCTACCAAAAGAAAAATGGTCATCGTCAAGCCTTGACTAAGATAAAAATCAATCAAATTGCTTAATTTTAACTCGTAATAGTTTTTTAACCAGGTAGAAATGGCACACAAAAAAGGGGAAGGCAGTGTAAGAAACGGCCGCGACTCGCATAGTAAAAGACACGGTGTTAAGATATTTGGCGGCCAACCCGCAATATCAGGTAACATCATCCTTCGTCAACGTGGTACAGTATATCACCCAGGCGAAAACGTTGGTCTTGGTAAAGATTTCACTATATTCGCTCTTACCGACGGTATAGTTGAATTCCGCAAGACTAGAACCAAAACTTTGGTTTCAGTAAACACAGCTAACTAATCAACAAATCGCCGAGGACTAACCCCCTACGGCGATTTTGCCATATAAAGACTTTTGTTTAACCCTTAAATTCACAGTTATGGCAACAACAAAGAAAGCAGCAGCGCCAGCAAAGAAGGCGGCGGCTCCTGCAAAAAAAGCAGCTCCTGCTAAGAAAGCAGCTGCTCCAGCAAAAAAAGCAGCTGCTCCGGCTCCTGCTAAAAAAGCTGCAGCACCAGCAAAAAAAGCAGCTCCTGCGCCAGCTAAAAAAGCGGCTCCTGCTAAAAAAGCAGCAGCGCCAGCAAAAAAGGCAGCTCCTGCTAAAAAAGCAGCAGCTCCTGCAAAAAAGGCAGCTCCTGCTAAAAAAGCAGCGGCTCCTGCAAAGAAGGCAGCTCCTGCTAAAAAAGCAGCAGCTCCTGCCACTAAGAACGCTGGCCCTGTAAAGGCAGCCGCTAAAAAGAAATAATTCTTTTAGCGATCTTAAAAAAAGAGGTTGTTTTCATAACAACCTCTTTTTTTTCCCTACATAGTCCAGCAGTCACCCTCCCTATCGCTCTTTATTTATTGGTTTGCAGCTTAGCCATCAGCTCCTCAGTCTGCTTCACATCTACACCCTTTGCCTGTCCTGCAGCTATCGCCTTGTTTGCCCACACTTTGGCATCTTTAGCGTTGCCCGTCTTGTATAGCAGCCAAGCATACGTATCCAAATATTTGTATTCTGGTTCTGTAGCCACCACCTGTTTCATCCAGCTAGTAGCAGCATTCAGTAGCGTTTTGTCTGTGCATGTTTCGTATATAGCCCAGCACTGCTCATTGATGAAGTTGGTATTTTTATAACCCTTTTTCGCCAGATAGTTCTTCAGCACCTCATGCAGTTGATCCCACTTTTGTGTACCCTTATAGTAGGCAATACTCCCATACAAGTGCACATTTTCAGCAGTTTCTGGGGCTAGCTTTGCAGCTAGTTCCATCACCTTGCCATATATAGTATCGTTGCGTTGCTGTGTAGCATAGTCTAGTCCTTGCTGCAGCACTTCCAGTAGTTTGCCATCCACCATACCATGCCCATATAGGCTCAGGTACTTATCGGTATTAGCTATCAAGTGGCGGGTATACTTTTCTCCCACATCAAATCTGGATATTACTGCCCAGCATACTTCACTATAAAGGTTAGTTTGGCTATCCAGATAAGCTATCACTTCCTCCTGCTTCGGAAACTCGCGTTTACCATTCTCCGCAAAAGCTTTCTTATAAAACGCAGGATAGTTCATTATAAGCCCAGTACTCATGCCCGGTGCTCTTTGTTGCTGGGCAGTGTCGGCTACCTTGCTCAGTAGCTTCAGAAACTCGTCTGCCCGCATATACCCAAAGCCCTTATATATCAACTGCCCCCGCTCATCAAAAAACAAAAATGCCGGATACCCAGATATGCCATATTTCATAGCCATCAGCACGCCTTCGCCATGTTCCATATCCAGCTTCACGCTCACGTACTTTGTCTCCAGCTCCTTCACCACGCGCTCATCTGTCATGGTTTGTTTATCCATGGTCTTGCACCAACCACACCATTCAGTGTAGCAGTCTACAAATATGTATTTATGTGTTCTCCCAGCCTCTGCTATTACTTCCTTCCAGCTCTTATTATTGTAGTTTATCTCACCAGCATAGCTATTAATTGTAATAGTTATCAGCATCAGCAGGCTTATGGCAGCTATTCTTCTCATCACCCTATGTTTAGTTGGTTCTGTTGGTGGCTCTGTCTTTCACCAGCTCCAGCACATATTCCAGCTGCTCGGTTCTTGTCATGTTGCTATTATCCAGCAGCACGGCATAGGCAGCACGCTTCAGTGGGCTCTCTTCCCTTGTGCTATCAATATAGTCGCGTAGCTCCAGGTTATGACGCACATCTTCTATGGTCACTTGTGGGTTAGTTACATACATTTCTTTGTAGCGACGCATCACACGCACCTCAGGGTCAGCAGTCATAAATATCTTCAGTTCAGCCCCCGGAAAAACAGCCGTACCTATGTCTCTACCATCCATCACTATACCCTTTTGGTTGCCCATTAGCTGCTGCTGTGCCACAGCAAAGTGGCGCACTTCTTTCAGTGCTGCTACCTCACTCACCTTTTCCGACACCAGCATATCACGTATATATGGCTCTGCATTTTCATCGTTTAGGTATATATCCGAGGCCTGTCTACGCTCATTGAATACAAATGTGAGGTTAATGCTACCTATAGCCTCTTGTATGGCTGCATGGTTGCTGAGGTCTACTCCATTCCTCAAAAAGTAAAGTGTAATGGCTCGATACATAGCGCCACTGTCTATGTAGTTATAGCCAAGCTTCACAGCCAGTTCTTTAGCTAGTGTGCTTTTGCCGCAAGACGAGAAACCGTCTATTGCAATAATTATTTTGTGGGCCGACATGTTACAAAGTTAACCTTAAATAGCCTACTCTGTAACCACAATCACCCATAAAAAAGCCCGGCTACACCGGGCTAAATTGCAATATATTGTTGATACTATTTACTCCACTCTGATGGTGAACTTAGGTTAACTGGCTCATTATAACCGAAGTCATTTACCTTTTGAGTTGCAGTATCTATCACAGAGTAGCGCATTTCTATGCGGCCATACTGTCCGTATGTTACAGAAGAGAATATCTGACCTCTACCAAATACGATTTTTCCCTCGTATTGCTGATTAGGTATAATGATTCTATCTCCCTGTACAGTGGCTCTTATCGGTGTTCTGAAATAGTTGTACAGATTCTTTATTACCACATCGCTGGTTAGCAGTGCTGGCTCCACGCTCACCGGATACTGAGCAGGTAGTGTAATAGAGCCCTTTTCAAAGACGTTCCAGTTACCTACAAACTTGTCACGGCTTGCCTTTTCACAGTTGGTACCCTCATAGCCCGAAGGACAGGTACACGCACCGTCATTGCACACACCTCCGTTGGCACATACTATGGTTTTGCACTTGTCTCTGTTGCAAGACGAATATACAACAGCTGCGAATGCGCCAAATGTAGCAAGGCCTGCAACGAATACGCTCTTAAAAGGGAATCTCATCAGTATTGTTCGGTTTTAGCAATCTCAAAAATAATAAAATAAGCAAAAAAGAAAAATTACAGGACCTATGTTAGCACATTTTTTATGGTATTTACTTTTCTATCTCTGCTTTATAGAGCTTTATGGCCCTATATATAGCCGCAGCTACCTCATATTGTCCTTTTTCAGAGTTGAGGTAAGCCTCTTCTTCAATGTTGGTTATAAATCCAATTTCAACAAGCACACCTGGCATTGCACTACCCGCCAGCACTTCCAATCCTTTTTGTTTCACGCCAAGGTCTGGCCTGCCAAATGCCACAAACTGCTCTTGTATCTTAGATGCCAGGTTCACACTCTTGCCCAAAAAAGCCTGAGCATATTGAGCCACAATAATAGCAGTTTGAGGGTCGTTCTCATTAAGCAAGCCGGGCTCTTCACTTACATTCTCACCATATTCACCTATTGCATCCTTCTGCTGCCCACTCCTATGTAATCCCATTACATACGTCTCCACTCCACTACGCTTGGTTACATGATGGCGCTCTGTCTTATATATAGGCACCTTTACGTTTTTACCCTTACGCTTCACCGTTTTATGCCCTACTACAGTTTTTGTGTAGGTAAATGGAGTAGAATTGACGTGGATGGATATGAAGATATCGCCGTTAGACTTGTTAGCAATCTCGTGCCGCTCTACCAAAGACGGGTAGGTATCTTCGGTTCGTGTATAGGTTACATTTACCGTCTTCATACTATCCTTCAGCAGCTTTCCCAGCTTCAGCGATACAGCAAGGGTTATATCCTTTTCATTAGATATAGCACCTTGAGCACCATAATCTTTACCTCCATGACCAGCATCTATAACAATGTTGGATATCTTCTTACCTTTGGCCCATACTTCGGATGTGCCAAAAGATACTAATAAAATGATCAGTGCTATTACGCGCATAAGTTGTTTCACAAAAGATTAAATATAGCGAATCACATAACCTCTTACTCAAATAGCTATTTTTGCGGCTCGCATGAGCGTTAGCGGTAAATTTATTCTAAATTTTTCATCATTGCATCGGTTTACCCGCTATGTGCTTGCCATTTTTATATTCTTTATAACATATACGGCAACCGCACAACAATCTACTACATCACAATCTCAGTCTGACACCGTCAGACTAAAAGACATAGCAGGCAAAGACACCACCAGCAATAATGCCGACACCTCCAAAACCTCGGAACTAGAACGAAAGCTGGGCATTAAAATTTCTAAAGATGCACTAAAGTCAGTGGTAAAGGCAACGGCAAAAGATAGTGCTGTGATGAATCTGGATAGCAATGAGTTTTATCTATATGGTAAAGCTCAAGTCAACTTCGACGATATGCAGCTAAATGCTGGCCAAGTCACATTCAACCAATCTTCTAATATAGTTACCGCAGCACCCTACTATGCCGAAAAAGATACCGCCAAAGAAAAACCATCTTTCAAACAAGGCAGCGAAAAGTTCACTTACGACTCCATGCAATACAATTTCAGGAGTAAACGCGCTATAGTACGAAACGTGAATAGTCAGTATGGAGAAGGCTATGTGCATAGTGAGCAAGTGAAACGCAACCCTGACCAAAGCATATATGGATATCACAGCGTTTACACTACTTGTGCGCTAGACACACCTCACTTTGGCATTCTAGCCAAGAAGATTAAGGTTATCCCCGGCAGAACCATAGTATCGGGCCCGGCTAACTTACAAATAGAGGGTGTACCTACCCCACTCTACTTGCCATTTGGCATCTTTCCAGTCTCTCAAAAACAAAAATCTGGATTTGTTTTGCCTACCTACACTTTGGAAACACAACGTGGTCTTGGTTTAACAAATGGTGGCTACTACTTCAATTTTAGTGAAAAGATGGACTTTTTGGTACAAACCAATATTTTCACAAAGGGTAGCTATATGGTGAGTGGCATGAGTAATTATAACAACTTATATCACTATCAAGGTGCATTCAACGTAAGTTATGCCTACAATAAAACAGGTGAAGAATTTGAACCTAATTCTAGCATACGTAAAGATTTCATGGTGCGCTGGAACCATAATTCCGACACACGTGCCATTCCTGGCATGTCTTTTAGAGCTAGTGTAGAGGCAGGGTCATCCAACTTCTACTCTCAAAACAGCTATGATGCGAACCAAATTTTGAGAAATCAGTACCAATCAAACATTACCTTCTCTAAAAACTGGCAAAACAAGCCTTATGGACTAACAGTAAGTGCACTACACAACCAAAACACTACTGAACGTACTGTGAATGTGACGCTACCTTCTGTAAACTTTTTTGTCAACCAGTTCAATCCTTTCCAAAATAAAAACGCCGTTGGAGAGCATTGGTACGACAAAATAACAGCTAGCTATACGGTTGATATGCAAAACAGAATCAGTTTTGTTGACACCTCTTTGAATCTTGCCACGCTTGGCTTACGCGATATGCAGAATGGTATCAAACATACTATACCTGTTAGTGCTACTTACAAAGTGTTCAGATATATCAACATGACGTTTGGCGTCAATTACAATGAATATTGGCAAACCAAACAGATATACCAGAGATATAATGACGCTACACAAAGGCTAGATAGCACCATCAACGATGGATTCTTTGCCAACAGAGATTTTGGCACTAACGTTTCCTTTGCCACACTTGTTTATGGGATGAAGATGTTCAAACGTGGTAGTGTAAGAGGTATAAGACATGTAATAAAACCATCTATAGGCCTTTCTTTCAGACCAGATTTTGCTAAAGACCCTTTTAATTACTACTACCAGGCAAGAACAGACACATCTGCAACGCTGAGAACATTATCTCCTTACCCCAATTCAATAATAGGCGCCCCCTCTTCTGGTAGAGTTGGTAGCGTGGATTTCTCATTAGGAAATAATCTACAAATTAAAGTCCGCTCTAAAAAAGACACAGTATCCGGTCTCAAGAATGTAACCATTTTTGATGGTTTCGACTTTGGAACGAACTACAATATGCTGGCAGACACCTTTAAATGGAGTAACATAAATGTAGGGTTCAGAACCAATGTGCTGGAGAAACTAAATATTAGCGCCAATGCAGCCTACAATCCCTATGCCTTCGACTATGGCACAGGCAGAGTGTTGCCAATCACCAATCTGGAGCACGGCACTGGTATAGCCAGGTTCCAAAGCGCCAATATGTCCTTAGGCACCAACTTTCGTAGCAAGACTAAAGACAGCAAAGGTGGACCAACTACATCTCAAGAGTATCAACGCATCATGCGCAATGCAGGATATAACGATTATGTGGACTTCAACATACCATGGAGCCTAAACATAAACTACACTATGAGTGCCAACAAGTATTATGTAGAAGGTCGTTTCAAAGACACAGCAGTTACCACCCACTCCCTTACATTTGCTTCAGAGCTACAACTTACTGAGCGCTGGAAACTTACAGTAAATTCAGGTTACAATTTTACCGACAAGTCTGTAGCTGTTACCAACATTAACGTATACAGAGATCTACACTGTTGGCAAATGCACTTTCAAACGATACCATTTGGCCCTCGCAAAAGCTTCAACTTTACAATCAATGTAAAATCGGCAGTGTTACAAGACCTGAAACTCGTAAGGCGTAGAGACTTTAGAGATGTACCTCAATAAAGGAGCAATAAGCTTACACACTACCATTAAAGTGACTTTGCAAACCATGTTGTAAACTAGCCCAATTTGGCTAGTCTTTTGGATTTGGGATGTAAGTGCTCTTATATGATACTTAATCAGTCAACTTTATCACATCATCATCGTCTTCGCCCATCAAGAAATCTGCAGATTTATTCTTCTTTTCTATCACCTTGTCCATCCAAAGCAATAACGCAGGCAACAGAATAAGATTAGTAACCATAGCTAGAAACAATGTGATAGAAGTTAAATACCCTAAAGACTTAGTACCATCGAACTGAGACAGTACAAATACCCCAAACCCTGCTATGAGTATCAGTGAAGTATATATAATGCTTAATCCTGTATCGTGAATGGTACGATGCACTGTATCTGCAATGCTATCGTCATGTCGGGCAAGTTCTTGTTTGAAGTTGACTAAGAATCTTATAGTAACATCAATAGTTATACCAAGCGCAACACTAAATACTAAGACAGTAGATGGTTTGATGCGTATACCAACCCAACCCATAAGACCCGCCGTGATAAGTAATGGAACTATATTGACAATAATAGAAATGAGCAAGATGCGCCAAGAGCGGAATAAGGCTACCATACATCCGAATATGATAAGGAAAGCAAGAATCAAACTGTCTCTCAAAGATGCTACTATGAATTTACTTCCCTCTAAAAAGGTGATACTAGTACCAGTAAAAGTAACATCGTACTTAGTAGTATCGAAAATTTGAATCACTTTGGGCTTTATAGAGTCTAGCAAAACGGGTAATCTTTGCGAACCAACATCGGCCATACTAACTGATATACGTGCTTTTTGCTTTGTGCTATCTATAAATGACAATAACAGTCTGCTGAAGATGGTATACTTACCCCCATCGCCTTTACCAGACAAATAAGGCTGTAAAAATGCAGCACCAAAATCGCCAGGTACAGCAAAATAACTGGTATCCCCCCCAAAATATTGCTGAGAGGCAAACTTGATACCGTTGGCTATGGATAATGGTTTGCCTATCTCTGGATAAGATTCTAGAAGGGTACTCAATTCATCCATCTTACGAATGACATTCAAACCAGAAACCACTCCACGTTTTTTTCTAGTATCTATCACTATCTCTAGCGGCATCACACCTTTAAAATTGCGCTCAAAGAACTTGAGGTCTATAGATATCTTGTCCGAACTCGGCAAGTCATCTACTATGTGGGCATCATTCTTTAAACGCAACACCCCCCATGTGCTTAACACACAAATGAGTATTGTGAAACCATATATCCATGCTCGATGACTAAATACCCAGTTAGTGATGCGCGTGAGCAGATTATTTATCCACTTGCTTTCCAAATACTTGGTATGTTTCACATTGGGAGGAGGCAAAAAACTAAAGAACGCAGGTATAAATACGAGCGAAATAACAAACAATCCTATAATATTAATACCAGCTACTAGGCCAAACTCCTTCAACAACACACTTTTTGTAAAAAAGAACACTCCGAAACCAATAGCAGCAGTAAGATTTGTAAAAAAGGTTACAATCCCCATTCTATCTACCATGCGCAATAAGGAGCGCATCTTGTTGGGGTTCTGATTATACTCATGATGATACCTATTGAGCAGATATACACAATTGGGTATACCTATTACTACTACTAGTGGAGGTATGAGTGCTGTGAGCAAAGTAATTTTATAGCCCAATAGTGTAATAGTACCTACAGACCATATTACACCAATGGCTACTACCATCATACTAGCTACCACAGCAGTAAATGACCTAAAGAATAAAACCAGAATAACCGCAGTAAGCACAAAAGAAGCAATAAGGAAAAGCTTCATCTCAGACTGCACTTTCAATGCCATTTGTGTGCGTATGAGGGGTAGGCCAGAATAATGTAAGGTGATATTGTGCTTGGCTGCAAATGCATCGCCAAGCGCCACTATGTTATTAATTACTTCACTCCTATCTTTCGAATTGAGTACGTTTTTATCAATACGCACAGCCATCATATAGGCGTTAGAGTCTGGATTATAAAGAAGACCCTTATATATAGGCAGATTGAGAAAAGTATTTTTTATTGATGCTACATCAGCATAGGGTGGGTTGCCTGGTGCAATAGGTTGAGCATTAAGTTTGGACGTTACTGTGTCTTTTACCAAAACTATAGAGCCAGGTATACTAAGTACATTTTCGACAGCTTTAACCTTTGCAACATTTTTCACTAATACAGCGTAGTCATTAAAAAAATCTTTTTCAAAGAAGTTTTTAGTTTGTACACCTATAACCATTAGGTTGCCATCTTCGCCAAATTGTTTCCTAAAGTTTTGATACTCAACGTATTTTGGATTGTCTGTAGGCACCGCACTTGTAAACTCATAGCTGAGTTTTACTTGTGCTGCATAATACCCCATCACACCTGTTATGGCCAACAAAATGACCAGCAACGCTACACGAAACTTAATAATAAAAGCAGCTATCTTATGCCACATGGGCTTCAGTATAAATTTTGGAAAAAAGGACAAAAGTAATAAACGCTGTCAATAACCTTGCCGAAGCAAGTTGCCTTGCAATGATTAATGTTAAAAAACACCTTCATCATCTCTACTGGCATCTTTGAGTACCAATAAAATAAAGGTCGTTGTGACACTTAGTAGGTGTAGAAAAAATTAACATTTCAGGCTAATAGTGCACATAAAAACTGGTCAAATAAGGCAATATACCTGTGGAAAAACCAAAATGACAGGTATTTTTCAATGAGATTTGCATAATCCCGGAAAATATCACTATCATTGTATGGTTTTTTTAGCAAAGACCTAAAACAATTCAATCTAAATTGCCTTTTATGAACAAAATGAAGTTACTCTTAACACTTGCATTACCTGTTTTTATCGGTCAGGAGCTGCATGCACAATCTACAAGACTTACAGCCCAGGCTACCTGGATGCATAACGGCGCAGAGTTCAAGCGTAATGATTCTACAGCATATTCATACCTCTCTACATCTAGAGGCGGTGATTTGAATAGCCTTTTGAAATTTGATGAGTCACTCAACTGGTCTTTTGTAGCTGGCGACTCTTTAAATAACAATGCACGTGAGCTGCAAGAGTTTGATGCATCTAACAACCTTACTACCAAGATTACTCAAACTTGGAATTCAGTTGCAGGCACTTGGGACAATCGATTTAAATATATTTACACATACAACAGTGCAAACAAAGTAACCTCAATGGTTACCCAGCATTGGGATGGCACATCTGCTTGGGTTACTGATTCTAAAAATGTATACTCATATAATGCTGCAAACCAATTGAGCACTGATTTGTTTCAGGCTTGGGATGGTGCTGCATATGTAAGTGCATCTCAAGTAACATATTACTACGATGCATCTGGCAACAAAATCAATGAAACAAGTGTAAACTTTGTATCGTCTTCACCAGTATTCAACACTAAAGTTGATTATACATACAACGCAGCTAATAAACTATTGACTGCCACCAACGCTACTTGGGACGGTGCAAGTTGGGACAATATCGATATGCAGGCTCACACTTATGATACTGCAAATCGTAAAACATCTTCTTTGCATCAAAACTGGAATGGTACTGCATTTGTAAATGACATGATTCGTCTTTACAGCGACTTTACCCCTGCAGGTTCTGCACAAACTGAAATCTTGCAAACTTGGGATACTGCTGGTACTGGCTCTTGGGTAGACATGAACAAGTTTACACATAGCTATAATTCTAGCAACCAATTGACTTCTTCAGTTCGTCAGTCTATGGATATCAGCATTGGCTGGACTTATGCAATGGGTGACACAAGAAATAATTACTACTACGGCACTTTCGTAACTGTAAAGAACGTGAGCAATGCTGGTGGTGATGCTAATTTTTACCCTGTGCCTGCTCAAAGTGTACTTAACGTAGAGCTTAACTGGAACAAGGCTCAGTCTGCTACACTTACTATCAACGACATGACTGGTCGTGCAATAACAACTGTTGCATTGCCTACTACAGCTAAGCATCAAGTAGCTGTGCCTGTAAACAATCTTGCAAATGGTATGTATACTGTAGTAATCAATGGTGCAGAAGGTCAAATAGTAAAACAAATCGTTGTAGCTCACTAATTAAGCTATATTGAAGAATAAATAATAAAGCCTCGCAAAGCGAGGCTTTATTATTTAACGCAACTTGGTTTAGATAGCCTTTTATACCTTTACAAAAGATTTTTTAATTTGTCACATCCCATAGGCATATTCGATTCTGGTTACGGTGGTCTTACTGTATTCCGCTCTATAGCAGCCTTGCTACCACAATATGATTATATCTATTTAGGAGATAATGCCAGAGCGCCATACGGAAACAGATCTTTTGACACAGTGCATGAATATACCCTTCAAAGTGTAGAATGGTTTTTCAAACAAGGATGTCCGTTAGTAATATTAGCTTGCAACACTGCATCTGCCAAAGCACTAAGAACAATTCAGCAGCAAGACCTACAACGCATTGGAGCAGACAACCGAGTATTAGGCGTTATAAGACCAACTGCGGAAGTAATTGGGGCATATTCAACCAGCAGACACATAGGGGTGTTAGGTACCAAAGGTACTGTGACATCCAACTCATATAAAATAGAAATCGGGCACTTTGCTCCAGATATAGTTGTACATCAAAAGGCATGTCCTATGTGGGTACCACTCATTGAGAATGGAGAACATCAATCACCAGGTGCAGACTACTTTGTACAAAAATATCTGGACGAATTGCTTAAAACTGCACCCAATATTGATACACTATTGCTGGCATGCACCCACTATCCAGTACTTATAGATAAAATTCGCCAATACTTACCTAAAGATATACAAGTGGTGTCGCAAGGCGATATTGTAGCTAAAAGCCTGGCCGACTATCTACAACGGCATCCGGAAATGGACTTACGCCTAACAAAGGCTGGAAAAGTAAGCTACTACACTACTGATGATGCCACAGACTTTAACGAGCATGCAACTATTTTTTCTGGCAATAGTGTAGTTTCTCAGCATATAGTATTGTAAGCGGCATTAGTTTGCCCAATAATAAGATTGTGAGTTAGCTTAAAGATTGTTACAGGTGTAACTACCTCAATTCGTACCTTTGCAGCCCAATATACTAATATATTGCTATGGCATATACTTTACAAAATAAGGTTAGAATAGTAACAGCAGCTTCGCTTTTTGATGGACACGATGCATCTATCAATATCATGAGGCGCATTATGCAATCTAGTGGAGCTGAGGTGATACACCTAGGACACGACCGTAGTGTGAAAGAAGTAGTAGACTGCGCTATACAAGAGGATGCCAACGGCATAGCTATAACTTCCTATCAAGGGGGGCACGTAGAGTACTTCAAGTATATGTACGACTTGCTAAAAGAGGCAGGTTGTGGCCACATAAAATTATTTGGTGGCGGCGGCGGCGTGATATTGCCTGAAGAAATTGCTGAGCTTCATGCATATGGCATTACCAAAATATACTCGCCAGATGATGGCCGTGCAATGGGCCTGCAAGGCATGATAGATGACCTGCTCAAGCAATGTGATTTCCCAACGGGTAATCAACTAAATGGAGAAGTAGGACATCTGCTAGAAAAAGACGTTCGTGCCATAGCCCGATTGATTTCGGCAGCAGAAAACCACATTGACCTACCTGAAACACAAGCTGCACTAAAAAACATCAGAGCAGCAGCAGCCAATTCCAAATCGCCAGTGCTGGGTATTACTGGTACAGGTGGAGCTGGTAAAAGCTCATTAGTTGATGAAGTGGTTCGTCGCTTCTTGCTCGACTTCAAAGATAAAAATATAGGTATAATATCTGTAGACCCATCTAAGCGTAAAACCGGAGGAGCACTGCTGGGAGACCGTATAAGAATGAACGCTATTAGAAATAACAGGGTTTACATGCGCTCTATGGCTACACGCCAAAGTAATCTCGCTGTTTCTAAACATATACACGATGCAGTGGCTATACTAAAAGCTGCTAACTACGATCTAATCATTCTTGAGACCTCCGGCATTGGTCAAAGTGACACCCAAATTACCGACCATTGCGACGTGAGCATGTATGTGATGACACCAGAATATGGTGCGGCTACACAGCTCGAAAAGATTGACATGCTCGACTTTGCTGACATAGTAGTGGTGAACAAGTTTGACAAACGCGGAGCAATGGATGCATTGAGAGATGTGAAAAAGCAATACCAGCGAAACCATAAGTTGTTCGACAAAAATGCTGATGACATGCCGGTATTTGGGTCAATAGCATCTCAGTTTAATGACCCGGGCACCAATACTATGTATCGCTCTCTGATGGATATGATAGCAGAGCGTACTGGCGCACCACTTCAGTCTACCTTTGCAGTATCTGAAGAGATGAGCGAGAAAATATTTATCATTCCTCCACATCGCACACGCTACCTTAGCGAGATATCGGAAAACAACAGAGGCTACGATAAATGGGCTAACAATCAGGCGGCAATTGCTCAAAAACTTTTCGGCATTAGTAAAACTATAGAAACGCTTCAAGACACCAATGCCGATGATAAAGACCGCATCATCAAGCTATTGCAAGAAACCTATGAGCGTGTAGCACTAGACTTAGACCCTAAGAACAAACTACAACTAGATCGCTGGGAGGACAAAAAGAAAAACTACACCGAAGAGTTTTACACTTTCAAAGTACGAGACAAAGAAATAAAAATCCAAACGCATACCGAATCTCTATCTCATCTACAGATACCCAAAGTATCTGTTCCTCGCTTCGAGGCTTGGGGAGAGATACTAAAGTGGGTACTTACCGAAAACTTCCCAGGCGAGTTTCCTTATGCGGCTGGCATCTATCCTTTCAAACGTGTGGGCGAAGACCCTACTCGTATGTTTGCTGGCGAAGGTGGCCCAGAACGCACTAACAAACGCTTCCACTATGTATCGAAAGGATTACCTGCTAAACGACTCAGCACAGCTTTTGACAGTGTGACCCTTTATGGACAAGACCCAGATCACAGACCAGACATTTATGGCAAGGTGGGCAACTCTGGCGTAAGTGTATGCTGCCTGGATGATGCCAAAAAACTCTACTCAGGGTTCAACCTGGCCGATGCTATGACCTCTGTATCTATGACTATCAATGGGCCAGCACCAACTATTACTGCCTTCTTTATGAATGCAGCCATAGACCAGCAATGCGAACTTTACATCAAGGAGCACGGACTTACAGAAGAGGTAAACCGTAAAATTGATGAAATATACAAGGCTAAAGGACTTCCTCGCCCTTATTACAACAATTACGGCAACGAAAACCTGCCCGAAGGTAACGATGGGCTGGGGCTCATGCTGCTAGGCGTAACTGGCGATGAGGTGCTACCTGCAGATGTGTATGCAAAAATAAAAGCGCAAACACTAAGCTCTGTTCGCGGCACGGTGCAAGCAGACATATTGAAAGAAGACCAAGCGCAAAATACCTGCATCTTCTCCACTGAGTTCTCACTTAGAGTGATGGGCGATGTGCAGCAATACTTTATAGACAAAAAGGTTCGTAATTTTTACTCAGTTTCTATAAGTGGCTATCATATAGCCGAGGCGGGGGCCAATCCGATTTCTCAATTAGCTTTTACGCTGTCTAATGGTTTCACTTTTGTAGAGTATTACCTGAGCCGGGGCATGCATATAGACGATTTTGCGCCCAACCTTTCTTTCTTCTTTAGCAATGGCATAGACCCCGAATATAGTGTAATAGGTCGTGTAGCACGTCGCATTTGGGCTAAAGCAATGAAATTGAAATATGGTGGTAATGAGCGCTCACAAATGTTGAAGTATCACATCCAAACCTCTGGCCGCTCGCTTCACGCTCAGGAGATAGACTTTAACGACATACGCACCACACTGCAGGCTCTATATGCTATATACGATAACTGCAACTCCCTACACACCAATGCTTATGACGAAGCAATAACTACACCTACGGAAGAAAGTGTACGTAGGGCTATGGCTATACAGCTGATTATCAACAAAGAACTTGGCCTAGCTAAAAATGAGAATCCATTACAGGGTTCTTTCATAATAGAAGAGCTAACAGACTTGGTAGAGGAGGCAGTGCTGGCTGAGTTTGATCGCATATCTGAACGAGGTGGCGTGCTAGGTGCTATGGAAACTATGTATCAACGTGGCAAAATACAAGAAGAAAGCCTGTATTATGAAATGCTGAAACATACAGGTGAATTCCCTATCATAGGCGTTAACACCTTCCTTAGCTCAAAAGGTTCGCCTACGGTAATACCAGCAGAGGTTATAAGATCTACAACCGAAGAAAAAGAGTTTCAAATAAGCACAGTACATAACCTATGGAAGCGTAGTGGCTCTAAGAGCGATGAAATGCTGAAGCAATTGCAGCATGTGGCTGTTACCAATGGTAATATCTTTGAAGCATTAATGGAAGCTGTAAAATATTGCTCGCTGGGACAAATCACCAAAGCACTTTTCGAAGTAGGTGGACAGTATAGAAGAAATATGTAGTGCATATGCACCACTATAACGAAACACCCCCTGCCTAGTAGCACAGGGGGTGTTTCTATTTATATACGATTCGGTATAATCCTTACAGAATATTAAGCACTTGCTCTTTTGCTTTCTCCAGCTCATCCTTCATATTGATAACTATCTGTTGAATCTCGGCATGATTGGCTTTTGAGCCAAGCGTATTGATTTCTCTACCTATCTCTTGCAGTATGAAGTTGAGTTTACGACCTATTGCAGTATCGTTTTCGGTAACTGTCTTATGAAAATACTCACAATGCTGGCGCAAACGAATCTTCTCTTCAGAGAAATCCATGCGTTCCAAATAATAAATCATTTCTTGCTCAAACCTGTTAGCGTCAATCTTCTCTTTATTAGTTAATTCATCCAACCACTGATTGATGCGTGCTTTTACACGCACTATACGCTCACCCTCTAGCGGCAAAATCTGCTCATGCATACGCTCTATATTTGCTATGCGCTGAGATATATCTTTGAGCAAGGCTTTACCTTCTACTGCTCTATGCGCCATCAAATCTTCGGCAGCTTTTACAATTACCTTCTTCATTTCCTCCCATTCGGCCTCAGGTAGCACATCTTGGTCGGGCGCCACTACCTCTGGCATGCGCATGAGGGTAGATAGCACATTGTCTTCTTGTATTCCTATCTGGCGGGCTATCTGTTGCATACCCTGATAATAAAAGGTAGCAAGGTCAGTGTTTACCACCATTGGCTTGCTGGCTCCCTCTTGTTTTACATTTATAGTAAGATCGAGCGTGCCGCGGAGCAACATACCTGACAGTAGGGTGCGGATATCGAGCTCCCAAGAACGTAAAATTGGTGGCAGCTTGGTGCTAATATCGAACTGCTTACCATTGAGGGCTTTCATCTCTACAGTAACTTGTCGGTTATTGATGCGCTCTTCGGCTCGGCCGAAGCCAGTCATAGAATATAACATGTATGTCTTTTTGCTTGTACGTTGCAACAAATGTCGGCACAAAGGGTCAGCCATCCAAATAAGGTATTCCAAGTGCCCGCACGCTAAAGTTTTACAAAATATGGGCATTCCGCATAAAAAGCAGTGTAACAGGTCTTTATTTGGTTATTTTTGTTCGCAATCGGCATTGTTCATGCGTATTTGGCTACTGTTTTTCCTGTTATTCTTGGCTTCACCTGCATTCTCGCAAACAAGAGAAGTGCAATACTCTATGCCCAAAGACACGCTTATAGAGCGTAGAAAAGCCATAATGGAAGCTATTAAAGAAACTGAAAGACAGCTAGAGGCTATAAAAAATGACAAAAAAGCAACCATGGGTCAGCTTAGAGCCCTGCAAAATAAACTTGCCGATCGCCAACGACTCATTGGCAATATCAACGACGAACTAAATGGAATAGACCAGGATATACGCAAATCAAATAATGAGGTACTGACGCTGAAACAAAAGCTAGAGAATCTACAAACTCGCTATGCCCAAACTATTCGTTACTCTTACTCCTCTCGCAGCTCTTATAACATGCTGGCTTATTTATTCTCCTCTCGCGATTTCAATGATGCGATGCGCAGAATGAAATTCTTAAAGAAATTCAGAGATTACCGCAAGCAACAGTCGGAAGAAATAACTAGTACTCAAACACACTTAAAAAAGAAGATTAGCGAGCTAAATAGCGAAAAACAACAAAAAGATATTTTGCTCAATGTACAGGTGCAACAAAAACATGTGCTGCAGCAAGAAACGGAGCAAACCAATATGGTGGTGCAAGACCTTAAGAGTAAGGAAAGCAAGCTAATAGCAGATATAGAAAAAAACAAAAAGACTACAGCCCGTATTAATAAAGCTATTAACGACCTTATAGAAAGAGAAATGGCTAAAGCTGCTGAGGCTGCCAAAAAAGCTGCAGGCACCACTGTTGCCGCAGAACCTAGTAAAACATCAGCACCCAAAGCAGGAGCTAAAACTGGCACTACCGAACCAGGTGTGGCGGTAAATGATATCCCTCGCACAGGTAGCAAACCAAAGGCTGAAGTTTCGCTGATGCTAACACCTGAGGATGTGGAACTTGCCGGAAACTTTGAAGGCAATAAAGGTCGTATGCTTTGGCCTGTAGAAAAAGGCTATATTATTGAGCACTTTGGCACTCACCCACACCCACTGGCACCACAAGTAATGGTAGACTGCCCAGGCGTTGGCATACAGACGGATGAACGTGCCAATGTAAGAGCCGTATTCGATGGCACAGTATCAAAAGTATTCACAGTAGCAGGTAGCGATTGGGTAGTAATGGTAATGCACGGTAACTACTTCACCGTTTATAGTGGCTTGGAATCTGTATCTGTGAAGGTGAACGACCACGTAAGTGCCAAGCAAGTAATAGGCAAGGTAGCTACCAACGAAGAAGGCATACCTGTCATCAACTTCCAGATATGGAAATCGAGCGGTAAAGCTGGGAATGCCAAGCTGAATCCCGAACAATGGATAGGTCGCCCCAGATAATGGAGCCTACAGCTGAAAATGCGGGTTGAATATCACTCCAAAAATATTGCCCCACGGATCGCGTACTGATGCTACCTTGATGTCTCCACCCACATCGTTTGGTTCTTCTATTGGTGTAGCGCCTGCTGCTATTAGTTTGCCCCATGCTTCCTCTATATTATCTACACCCCAATAGGTGGTACTAGTTACCGTACCCAGAGGCATTTCAGCATCGGCAGGGTGTAACCCCAACTCGTAACCAGCCACATTGAAGCCTACATAAAACAGCTCGTCAAAGTAGGGTTCAACACCCAAAATTTCAGCATACCAGTTGCGTGCGGCAGTCAGGTCGGTTGTGGTGTAAACTATGGTACGTAAGCCTTTGAGTTGCAATCCTGCCATTTTTATGATAATTGTTCCACAAAACTAAGCCTAACCAATTATTGATAAGTTCAACTACTTAACTTTATTAAGTGAATACTTACAGAAAAATAGCACTCATATGGGCGTGCCTAATAGGCAGCATTGCCGGATTGGCACAAAAAAACATACCAGCCATGAGCATGAATGAGGTAATACAACGCACCTCTGGTAAGGATACCGTTTATGTTATCAACTTTTGGGCCACGTGGTGTGCACCATGCGTTGCCGAGTTACCTGTTTTCAACAATATACACGAGCAATATAAAAACCAGGCCGTAAAAGTCCTGCTCGTGAGTCTGGACTTTAAAGAAGACAGAAACATAAAGTTGCCGACATTTATACAGCGCAGCCATACCCTACCCGATGTCATTTGGCTATCAGACACCAACCCTAATGTTTTTGTGCCTAAGGTAGATGAACACTGGGAAGGCTCCATACCTGCTACAGTAGTAGTAGCTACAGGCACTGGTTATAAGCAGTTTGTAGAAGGGCAGGTGACAGAAAAACAGCTTCGCTCCATGATAAGCAAAGCTCAAAAACACTGATACATATCAGCCTTCAATATGCGGTAAGCCTTTTTGAATTTTCGGATTTGCCAACGTACCTTTGCCCGACCGCTACAGCTACTCCCCACATTTTATTATAATATCAAGCTGCGCACCGGTCTGAAAAACAGGAGCGTTATGACAAAATACATTTTTGTAACCGGTGGTGTTACATCATCGTTAGGTAAGGGCATCATTGCCGCATCTCTGGCCAAACTTTTACAGGCTCGTGGTTTCAAAACAACCATTCAGAAATTCGACCCTTACATCAACGTAGACCCAGGCACACTAAACCCATACGAGCATGGCGAATGCTATGTAACAGAAGATGGTGCAGAAACCGATCTGGACTTAGGGCACTACGAGCGCTATCTCAATACTTTTACCTCTCAGGCCAACAATGTAACTACTGGCCGCATTTATCAGCACGTCATCAACAAGGAGCGCGAAGGTGCCTACCTGGGCAAAACCGTGCAAGTAATACCACACATAACAGACGAGATAAAAAGACGCGTGCTTTTGCTGGGAGAAAATGGCAAGTTTGACATAGTAATTACTGAACTAGGAGGCACTGTTGGCGATATTGAATCGCTGCCATACATAGAGGCTGTGCGCCAGCTAAAATGGGAAATGGGCGACGAAAACTGCCTGGTGGTGCACCTTACATTAATACCCTACCTAAGAGCAGCCAAAGAACTAAAAACCAAACCCACTCAGCACTCTGTAAAGATGATGAGCGAGCATGGCCTCACGCCCGATGTGCTGGTATGCCGCACAGAAGAACCTCTTTATAAAGACCTGAAAAGAAAAATTGCTCTTTTCTGTAACGTTACTCAAGATGCAGTTATTGAAGCACTTGATGCCGACAGTATATACAGCGTGCCGCTAGAGATGATGCGCGAAAGACTGGATGTGATTTGCCTGGAAAAACTAAAAATGCCTCTGGGCATAGACCCAGACTTGTCTAAGTGGAAAGAATTCTTGAACAAGCTACGCTACCCAAAAAGCAAGGTCACTATAGGATTGATAGGCAAGTATGTGGAGCTACAAGATGCCTACAAATCTATACTGGAAGCACTGATACATGCAGGTGCCATGAACGAGTGCAAAGTAGAAGTGCGCAACATTCACTCCGAATACCTGACAAAAGATACGGTAAGCGAAAAACTTCACAATCTGGATGCAGTACTAGTAGCACCAGGTTTTGGTAGTAGAGGCATAGAAGGTAAGGTAGAAGCTATACGTTATGCACGTGAGGGTAAAATACCTTTCTTTGGCATATGCCTAGGTATGCAGATGGCTTGTGTAGAGTTTGCTCGCAACGTGCTGAACATGCCAAAAGCTCACTCTACAGAGATGGACCCCGACACTGACCAAGGTGTGATATGTATGATGGAAGAACAAAAAAGCATCACACAAAAGGGTGGCACCATGCGCTTGGGTGCATATGACTGCGAAATATCCCCAGACTCTAGAACTGCAACTGTATATGGCAGCACTCAGATATCTGAGCGCCACCGCCATCGCTACGAGTTCAACAATGAGTATCTGGAACAGTATGCAGCAGCAGGCCTTATACCTGTAGGCCGCAACCCTAAAACAAATCTGGTAGAAGTGGTGGAAATAAAAGACCATCCATTTTATGTAGGTGTTCAGTATCACCCCGAGTATAAAAGTACAGTTGAGAACCCACACCCTCTATTTGTAGCTTTTGTGAAGGCTGCCAAGGAAGCTCAAGACCTGCGCAACCGCACCACAAAACTACCTTTTGAAAGCCCGGCAATGTAACAATTAAATACAGCATAAAAATTTGTAGCAGTATGGTAAAGCGTTTGTTGATTTATGTTTCGTCTGTATTATTATTAGGCTCCTGCACCGAAACACGCATAAAGGAGCACAAAGAATGGAATGCTATTTTTGAAGCTCATGGCATTAAAGACGCAGCCTTCATACTGCGCGACAACAACCATGAGGCTATACACTACGTAAACAAAGACAGGTGTATAGAACGTAAAATGCCAGCATCTACCTTCAAAATCTTCAACTCGCTAGTAGCGTTGGAGACCGCAGTTGCGCCAGATGAGCGATTGGTAATAAAATGGGACTCATCGGCACAGAGCCGGGAAGAGTGCGTGGGTGATATGGATATGAAGACCGCTATGGCCAATAGCTGCCTTTGGTACTATCAGGAAATAGCTAGACGCATAGGTGCAGCACGCATGCAGCACTATCTGGACACTGTGAAGTATGGCAACATGAACATGGGTGGAGGTATAGATAAATTCTGGCTCAACGATTCCCTACAAATCTCAGCCGACGAAGAAGCCGGATTTGTAAAGCGCATGTACTTTGCCGAGTTGCCATTTTCAGAGCGTAGTCAGCGTATTGTCAAGAACATTATGCTAAGAGAAGAAACCCCAGCCTACAAACTATATTATAAAACAGGCACTGGAGAAAAAAATGGCAAGTACACCTTTTGGGTTACTGGCTTTATAGAGCGCATACAGAAAGTAAAAGAGCCCAAAGGTTCTATGAACAAAGCAGACTTCCGCATGTACCCCTATTTCTTCTCTATGAACTTTGAAAAGCCAACTGCAGAACCTATAAAAAAATGGGGTGATGAACGTATTGTGGTGCTCAAAGAAGTACTAAAAAGCTACGGAGCAATGTCCAAATAGGCTCAAAACTTCTTTAAAAGTAACAGGCGACTCTCTAAAGGGTCGCCTGTTGTGTTATATCAGTTAGTAGTTTTATTAGTCGTTATATCTTGCCTACCACATACACCTCAGTTGGTTGAGGGTTGCCACCCATAGGCTCTAGCGATATAGCAAATGCATCTATAGATACTAGCTTAGCCTCCATCTCATACATATCCGCAGGCTCCATAGCAGTAGGTAGCAGACCCATACTCACAGGTTTACCTCCTTGTATCACCCACATCTGATATTGCTTGCCAGCAGGTGGAGGCGGCATTTTGGGTAGTGCCACATAGGCCATTCCGTCTCGCTTGTTCCAATACACAGCTGCTGTCATGGGTTTACTAGGCTGCACGGTTTGCATCATTACCATCTTCACTGCTGTGTCTGCCATCAGGTCTGTAGCCTTAGCATACTTACTCAGTTGCCCTTCCAGCTGTTTGCCTTTAGCCTCCATATCTGTCACCCTTGCTGCTAGCTGCGCATTAGCCAGTTGCTGCTCTTGTTTTTGGCTATACATCCACACATTGCCAGCAGCACTAGCCAGCAGTAGTGCCAGCCCTGCTGCGTAGAGCCACTTATTGCTTTTGGCTGGCGGCGGCAGGGGTATGGTGCGCGTGGCTGGTAGCGCTTGCTGCTGTGTAGCAGCCCATATTTTATCGGCCATATCTGCCGGCAGTGCCGGTGCCACACTGGCAGCATGCCTTATCAGGGCGGCTTCTATAGCCTCCAGTTCGGCAGCCAGCTCGGCATGCGCAGCCACTGCTGCCGCCACCTCAGCACGTTCATGCTCAGGCAGGGCGCCCATTGCATAGGCTTCCAGTAGTCCGCTCGATATGTACTCTTTTATATTCACCCTTTACTCAAAAATAACTTCTTAATTGTTTGATAGCTGCACGCATTCTTGTTTTTACTGTACCCTGTGGTATAGCCAATTCCTTGGCTATTTCATCAGTTGTATACCCTTCGTAATAAGCCATTCTTATCACTACCTCTTGCTCTGGCTTTAGTGTAGCCACCATTTTCGCCACACCTATGGTGTCGGTTTGGGGCTGTGCCACACTGCTGCGCTCCATATAATCTACGTTATCTTCGGTAGAATGGATTTTATCCCTCATAATTTCACCTTTAGAGCGTAGCTTGTCTATAGCAGCATTTCGGGCTATGTTCAGCATCCATGTATATAGTCTGCCCTTGTTGGCATCGTAGCTGCCCATTGCATTCCATATTTTCACAAATGCCTCTTGCAGCACATCCCTGCTTATCTCTTCATCTATTATCACCTTCAGTATCACACCATACAATGCACCAGAATACTGCTGATACAGATAGTCAAACGCCTCGCGAGTGCCCTGCTTCAGCAGTTGCACCAGTTGCTCTTCGCTATGTATCGTGATGGTACCCAATGGTATAAATAATAGAAGCGCACATTAGTACACGCCAAAAGTAAGTAGTTGACGATAACAAGCAATAAAATTTTTGGGCGAAAAAAATATTTAACCCCAGGCAAACCGAAATGAGAAATACTCCGTAGATAATTGCAAACAACATTGTTTCACTAAAACTTTCAGAAAGATGAAAAAACTAATTTTTTGCCTCATGGCACTAGCAGCTGTAGCCAGCAACACCAACACTTATGCACAGGCAACTGTAATGGTAGGCGGAGCCCCTATGTATCCCAACAAAAACATCATCGAAAACGCAGTAAACTCTAAAGACCACACTACACTGGTAGCCGCCGTAAAAGCTGCCGGACTAGTAGAAACACTGCAAGGACAAGGCCCCTTCACGGTTTTTGCACCTACCAACAAGGCTTTTGACAAACTACCAAAAGGCACTGTAGATATGCTGCTAAAACCAGAAAACAAAGCTCGCCTCACAGGTGTGCTCACCTATCACGTAGTGGCTGGCCGCCTAGATGCTGCTACACTAATGGCTAAGGTGAAAGAAGGCAATGGCAAAGCAGTGCTGAAAACAGTGCAAGGAAGCGAGCTGACCATAATGGAGAAAGGTAAAAAACTATGGGTGATGGATGCTAAAGGCAACAAAACCTACGTGAGCATTAAAGATGTGTTGCAGAGCAATGGAGTGATACATGTGATAGATGAGGTACTGATGCCATAAATGCTCTGTGTGTGGATGAAGCAAGCCGCCAGTTGTGTCAACAACGGCGGCTTCGCTAGTTATATACCTATACCCTACCCCAAAAAAGTGAGCCCGCCCCAGGCCTCCCAACCCACGAGCGGACTCTATCATCCACCATCAAAACCAATAAACTATATCACCCTAATCACTAACGATACAAAGGTAGCTTGCCGGTCAGTGCTGCTTGGGAACATTTGTTACAGAGGAATCACTAGATAGATATACTGTTCATATTTACCCTCTTACCACATTATATCCCTACTTTAGTACTATGATTCGCAACCTGACCGAAGGTAAAAACTGCAACTATAAGTGGATAGATGTGTGCGCCCCACAGCCAGAAGAAATGGCGGTGCTGGCTCAAGACTATAATCTGCACGAGGCATCGGTAAACGACTGCTTGCAGCCGGGTCACCTACCCAAGTATGAGCAACTAAAACAATACACCTTCATCATTGTTCGGGTATATTTCGAGTCGAGTCTGGAGGCCGATACGGTGCAAGAGATTACCAACAAGATATCCATCTTCATCAACACCCACTATATCATCACCATTCACCGCCAGCCCATAGCACTCATAGATACCATAGCCGATGAGATACTGAACGAAAACACCTGTAAGATACCCCAGCACGTGCTCACCGAGATAGTAAAGGCTGCACTACACTCATACGACGAGCCTGGCAACTCCCTCACCCAGTCTATAGAGTACTACGAAACCAAGGTATTTCTTACCCAGCGCAAAACCTCAATGCTCAAGGGGCTTTACTTTGTGAAACGCAAACTAGATGTGATTCGCAGACTACTACTACTCACCTACGATATAGTGGACAAAATAGACCCTGCTGGCGAAAGCAACGCCTACACCCGAGATGTGCGCGACCTATACATCAAGCAAAAGAGCTTATACGATAGTCTGTCTGAGAATACCAATCATATACTCAGTATCTATTTCAATATATCGGCACAGCGCACCAACGAGATAGTAAAGGTACTTACAGTATTCTCAGTATTTTTTATGCCACTCACCTTTATAGTAGGTGTTTATGGCATGAATTTCAGGCATATGCCCGAGCTGGAGTGGCGATATGGCTACCCACTATCACTAGCCAGCATGGCCGTGGTGGTCATAGTCATTTACATCTGGTTTAGGCGGCGCAAGTGGCTATAAGGTTATATAATAGCACTTACCATTGGCTAGTTGGCCAATAATGGTAATTTTGCCACCCAGTAATATTTATTATTCATTAGACGACAACATATAAATCATGGCTAAAATAGCACCATTCAAAGGTTTGAGACCCGCAGCAGGCTATGCCGAAAAAGTGGCAACCCTACCCTACGACGTAGTAAATGTAGCTGAGGCACGCACCTTTGCAGCCAATCCGTACAATTTTTATCACGTTACCCGCTCGGAGATAGACCTGCCTGAGGATATAGATGTGCATAGTGCACCAGTATACCAAAAAGCCAAAGAGAACCTACAGCACATGCTGGCTACAGGCATATTAATGCAGGATGAGCAACCCTGCTACTACATCTATAAGTTGGTGATGGATGGCCGCGAGCAAACCGGACTAGTATGCGGTAGCTCTATAGACGACTATAATGAGGGCATCATCAAAAAACACGAGTTTACCCGCCCAGAAAAGGAGCAAGACCGTGTAGACCATATAGCCACCACCCGTGCGCAAACTGGTGTGGTATTCCTTGCCTACAACGATTGCGACAGTGTGCAAACACTCATCAACAACTGGATGAGCAACCACCCAGCCAACTACAACTTTACTGCCGAAGACGGCATAAGCCACACCGTTTGGGTAGTAAACGATGCTACTGTAGTAGCAGGTATTACCAACAATTTTGCTACAGATGTGTCTTGCACCTACATAGCCGATGGTCACCATCGTGCAGCATCGGCAGCACGTGTGTGCCGCCAGCTTCTTACCGAGCATCCCAATGCATCGGGCAGCGAGCCGTTCAATTATTTCATTACCTGCATCTTTCCTGCCAGCCAGTGCAAGATATTGGATTATAACCGTGTAGCTAAAGACCTGAACAGCCTGTCGGAGGCAGATTTCTTACAAGCATTGTCAAGCTCGTTTGATGTTACTATAGCTGGCACCGAGCCAGTGAAACCAGCCGTAATACATGAGTTTGGCATGTATCTGGGTGGCAAATGGTATAGACTCACTGCTAAAGAAGGCACCTACACTACCGACCCTATCGGCATACTAGATGTTACCATTCTGCAAAACAATGTGCTGGACAAACTACTCAATATCAAAGACCCTCGCACCGACAAAAGAGTAGACTTTGTAGGTGGCATTCGTGGTTTGGCGGCTTTGCAGCAGCGAGTAGATAGTGGCGACTGTGCAGTTGCTTTCTCTCTATACCCTGTCAGCATACAACAGCTATTCGATATTGCTGACAGTGGCAATGTAATGCCCCCCAAGAGCACCTGGTTCGAGCCTAAGCTTCGCGATGGCCTTGTAGTGTACACCTTTTAGTGCAGCATGACCAAGAAGGAAAGATATCAATACATCATTAGTTGGTTTCAGCAGCATATGCCTAATGCCGAAACCGAGCTTCGCTACAGCAACCCCTATGAGTTGTTGGTGGCTGTTATATTATCGGCACAGTGCACAGACAAGCGGGTGAACATGGTTACACCCGCTTTGTTTGCTGCCTACCCCAACCCCTATTTACTTGCCAAAGCTACCTTCGATGATGTAGAACCCTATATTCGCAGCGTCACCTTTGCCAACAATAAGACACACCATCTGCTAGGCATGGCACGCATGCTCACAGAGCAGTTTGGCGGGCAAGTGCCCGACACTATAGAAGAGCTGGTGCTACTACCAGGCGTTGGCCGCAAAACTGCCAACGTCATTATATCGGTAGTCTTTGCCAAGCCAGGCATGGCAGTAGATACACACGTGTTCAGAGTATCGGCGCGCATTGGGCTCACTGTGCGGGCCAAAACACCCTTGCAGGCAGAGCAACAGTTAGTGGCCAATATACCAGCAGACTTACTGCCCGTAGCTCATCACTGGCTCATACTACATGGGCGCTATACCTGTGTGGCGCGCAAACCTAAGTGTGCCGATTGCGGGCTTAAACCTGCCTGCAAATATTATGCTAGCGACATGAAGTATCTCTTTGAGCCAGAGATAAACACAAAAAAGCCTGCAACCAAAGTTACAGGCAAAAAGAAAGATAGCTAACGCATCAGCTATTGAATGACTATTAGTGACCTGGGGCAGGCTCACCTCCTTGCGGTTGGCCCTTGCTCCACCTCGACACAAATGTCTTTGAGTACTGATCAAATGCCTGACGGCGGAAAACATTATCCCCAAAGTAAGTGAGAAAAGTCTCCATTTCGGCCACTGTACGATAACCAGGTATTGGCACCGGATTCTGAAAATTCTCCATCAAAAAAACTGTTTGAGGATAAGATAACTGTCCACCTTTAGACAACATATCTTTTAACAACTCCAGCGCAAAACCATTGGTGCGATACTCTGGTGCAAAAAAGAATTGCTTGCCCTGAAAATTGATAGTGTCTTTTCTCTCTGCATCCAGCTTCACTGCATAAAAATTATTATTCACATACTTCACCAAAGACGGGTTGGTATATGTTTCGGCATCCATCTTCTTGCACCAACCACACCAGCCAGTATACATATCTACCAGCACCTTGCGGGGCTGTTCGGCCATTTTGGCTTGCAACTCATCTATACTGGTTATCCAGTGTATTTCCTCCGCTGGCTGAGCTACAGTCTTGCCAGCAGGTGGTTCTTTGCGGGCATGCACCAACGGGTGTATGGTAAGTAGTGATATGGCTAACAGCAATACACGTTTCATAAATATCGATAATTGTTGCTAACAAATTTACATAGAATCCCAGTAGTTTTGCCAGCACTGATCGAATTTTATGATAAAGATAGCGGTAGGGATTACGGGGGCAAGTGGTTCGGTATATGCGCAGATGCTTCTGCGCCAATTGGCTGCTATGAGCAGCAAAGTAGAGACAGCCATAGTGATGAGCGACAATGCAGGCACAGTATGGGAATATGAGCTGGGCAACCGCCAATATGAAGACTTACCCTTTACCAAATGGGGCAAGATGGATTTTATGGCACCAATAGCATCGGGCAGTTCGTCATACAGTGCGCTTATCATATGTCCGTGCAGCATGGGCACACTAGGCCGCATAGCTGCTGGCATCAGCAACGATCTCATCACCCGTGCTGCCGATGTTATGCTCAAAGAGCGCCGCAAATTGGTATGTGTTGTAAGAGAAACTCCCTACAACCTTATACATCTACGCAATATGACTACTGTTACAGAGGCTGGCGGCATTATTTGCCCAGCTACGCCTTCGTTTTATAGCAGGCCGCAAACTATAGAAGAGGTAGCCCTCACCGTAGCCAACCGCGCCCTGCATCTGGCAGGTATAGATGTAGGCGGATATAGGTGGGGAGAAGGTAGCGATGCATAATCAATAGAGCTAACCCGCAAATGACGAAAACTATGGCTAACTTAGCCGTAGGGACACGTAAACCCTAAATTTCAGCACATGCACTACGCACAATCTATAGAGCGACTACGCCATATCATGGACGAACTGCGCTCTAAATGCCCATGGGATAAAAAACAGACCATCCACACCCTGCGCCAGCAAACCCTGGAGGAAGTATATGAGCTAGCAGGAGCCATCACTAACGAAGACTGGAAGGGTATAAAAGAAGAACTGGGCGATATGTTGCTGCATATAGTTTTCTATGCCAAGATAGGAGCAGAACAACAACAGTTTTCGCTTGATGATGTTATAGAAGGCGTGTGCAACAAATTAGTGAGCAGACACCCACAAATCTACAGCACACTGCAGCTGGAAGATGAGCAGCAAGTGAAACAAAACTGGGAAAAACTAAAACTGAAAGAAGGCAAAAAATCTGTATTAGAAGGCATACCCAATGGTATGCCCGCCATGATAAAAGCACTGCGCTTGCAAGAAAAAACCAAACAAGTTGGTTTTGAATGGGACACTACCGAGCAGGTACGTGACAAAGTAAACGAAGAAATTGACGAACTATATGAGGCCGTAGCTACCAACGACCCTGATAAGATAGAGGACGAATTTGGCGATGTACTTTTTGCTTTGGTCAATTATGCTCGTTTTATAAAAGTAGACCCCGAAAACGCTCTAGAGCGCACCAACAATAAGTTTATGCGTAGGTTTCAAGCTATAGAAGCCCTTGCTGCCGCTCGTGGTCGTCACCTGCACGATATGTCGCTAACAGAGATGGACGAATTGTGGAACGAAGTAAAAGCTGAGGAACGCCGAAGCTAATGTTTAGGAAGTATCCATATTGGGGCTGGCTGCTGCTATGCCTGGGGCTATGGGCAGCCAATCTGTATTACTACAAAATGCAGAGCAGCGCCACTCAGCCTACTCAAATGGCAGCAACAGTAGCTGCCGACCTTCACAACAGGGAAGCTGTTCTCAAAAACCTATTAGCCGATACCGACCGTATGCGGCGCATGCTCTCCGACTCACTCACGCTCGATGAGGTGAAGAAAATGGAGCAACTACCATTTTATATATACGCATACAAAGGCAACTACCTACGCTATTGGAATACCAATGTCATTATTCCAGAGGGCAACATTACACCAGGCAATCTACTTCGCACCGACCGTGGGGTCTTTGTTATAAAACGCATACAAAACGACGACAAAACCAGGTTCACTATATTCTACCCGGTCATGAGTCGATATCCGGTTGAGAATGATTACCTCCAGTCGCGTTTTGCTGCTTCCGACCGCATACCAATCAACACCAGCATTATAGCCCCCGAAGACCCAGCCACTGGCGCCTACCGCATAGCTATGACAGATGGGCAAACTGCATTTTACTTATTGTTTAATCTTCAGGATATACAAAAATGGACGCCGGGTCCCATCTTTATAGCACTGCTACTGGCAGCTATTCTGGCCACCATCTCCTGGATTCACCTCATTGTACTTTACCTCACCCGCAACCGATCCCCACTGCTCGGATTCATAGCCATGTTACTGGTCATTATCTTGGTAGAACTTTACCTCTATCGATCAGATATACCTTTCAATCTCGATACACTTCTTTTCTTTTCACCACAGCTATATGCGTCTAGTGCGGCCCTTTCCTCCTTCGGCGATTTATTTATCAATACGCTCTTACTATTATGGCTAGTTGTCTTCATTACACGTCACACCCCCTACAAAACTTTTTTTAGCCACATTACTCATCCACAGCTACGCAGGGCCATACCTATTATACTCATTACAGCTATGCTTTTATGGGTAAAGCTCTTTACTGGCATAGTAAAAAGCCTAGTACTCGACTCTAGTATATCATTCGATGTAAGCAGGTTTTACTCTATCGACACCTATAGCATTCTTGGCCTATTAGAGATTTGCACCATCACTGGTCTATCTTGTATGATAGTCTATATCATTAACTATCAGTTGCGCCAGCTCATGCCCAATAATTACAAAAAATATGGCACACTACTGTTCTGTGGCTTAGTGTTGATGTACATTTTTGGCTACCAATCCGACCCATTCTTTTGGGCACTACTCGGCTGGTTGGTGCTATTCATTCTATTACTAGATATACCTAAACTTACTCTTGTATCAGACCTTTTTGAACCACAGATGCTCTTTTGGGCACTTTACATTGGCATATTCTGCACTGGCCTGCTCCAATACTTCAACAACATAAAAGAAAAAGAAGCGCGCAAAGCATTTGTGGAACAACGGCTAGCACCGCATAGAGATAATGTACTCGAATATACCTTCGACAAAACAGCTATCAATATAGAGCAAGACGAAACCATACGTTCCTTCTTCTGTAACTCCTCGGGCAACACTCGCAGACTGGTAGATAAACTATTCGACACCCTATATCTAAAAGGTGCTGCTGCTCGATATGAAGCAACTGTTTACCTATTCGATGCAGATGGCCGCCCATTATTCAACAAAGACTCAGGCGATTACTACAGGCTAGTCTTCGAGAAAAGTGAAGCTATTCCTACTAGTTCTCCTTATTTGTTCTACAAAGAATCAATGCCCGACAAAAGTGCATATCTATCCTATATACCTGTTTATGCCGACACTATCAATACAAAAATTGGATACGTCATTATTGGCCTCAGCCTCAAGAAGCAGGCTGCTGAAACAGTATACCCCGAGTTGCTACTACCTGTTACAAGCAAGGCCAACCCCAGAGAAGATGAGTATTCATATGCAGTATACGTAAACGGCACACTTGCCAGCCAAACCAACGAATACCCTTTCAGCACATTCCTGGAGCTAGACACACTTCGCGACCAGGACTTTAAATTCTACAACACCAACAACACCTCCGAACTACATTATAAAATATCAGACAAACGAACAATAGTAGTAGTGCACGATAGGAGCCTATTGCTCGAAGTCATTACCACATTCTCCTACATCTTTACTATTCAGGTTGGTTTAGCAGTGCTTATTCTATTGTACCAGTTATATCTATCTTATTTCACGCGCCCACATGGCATTCGCCGTCGCTTTGTGGTGCTCACCTTGCGCAAGCGTATGCAATATGCTATGCTATCTATAGTATTTGTATCCTTTGTACTAATAGGCATTGTTACTATTTGGTTCTTCACCTCTCGCTACAGAGCCAACAACTCAGCCAAGTTGCGCAGTGCCATGCAGGTGGCTCGCAAGTCGGTACAAGACTATCTCAATACAGCTCATGCTTACGAAACAGATTTCCGTTTCGATAGTGTCACTCAGTCTACTGCTTTCAACACCTTCCTTACCTCACTTGCTTCCAACCAAAAGATTGACATCAACCTTTTCGATAACAATGGCAATCTCTTTGCGGCCTCTCAAGACGAGATATATCAGCGTAGCCTACTATCTCGCATCATGCGGCAAGATGCTTATTATCAACTCAGCTTTACAGGCAAATCTATTTTGATTCAAAATGAGCAAATTGCAGGGCTACAATATCTATCGGCTTACGAGCCACTACGCGATGAGCGAGGTGTAGCGCTAGGCTACCTCAATGTACCTTTCTTCTCCTCCGAACGCGACCTTAAATACGAGATATCCAATATCGTTATCACCCTAATCAATGTGTATGCTTTTATATTCCTCATCTCTAGCCTTATAACAGTATCTATTACGGGTTGGGTCACTAGCTCGTTCAACCTCATCATAAGACAGCTCGACAAGCTGAACCTTCAAAAAAACGAACGTATTTCTTGGCCGCACAACGACGAAATAGGGCTAGTGGTAGAAGCCTATAACCAAATGGTGCATAAAGTAGAAGAGAACGCAGCCAAACTTGCACAAAGCGAGCGCGAATCGGCTTGGAGAGAAATGGCTCGCCAAGTGGCTCATGAAATAAAGAACCCGCTTACACCTATGAAACTCAACATTCAATACCTGCAACAAGCCATCAAAAACGACAATCCAAACATAAAAGAACTAACCAGAAGAGTATCAGAATCAGTGATTGAACAGATTGATAATCTAACCTACATAGCCTCCGAATTCTCCAACTTTGCCAAAATGCCCGAAGCCAGACCCGAGGTGTTAAACATGGCAGAAATGCTACAATTAGCCACTGGCCTATACCGTAACGAACAGGATTTAACCCTCAATTTGTCTCTACCTACTCATGACGTGCTGGTTTACTCCGACCATAGCCAAATGTTGCGTATGCTCACCAACCTGCTCGAAAACGCTAAACAAGCCATACCAGCAGAAAGACTTGGTCTAATAACAGTATCCCTGACCACTCACAGCGGTGAAGCCACAATTAGTATTGCAGACAACGGCACTGGCATTAGCGAGGAAACAGCACAAAGACTCTTCCAGCCCTACTTCACTACCAAGACATCTGGCACAGGCTTAGGGCTTGCTATGACCAAAAAAATCATAGAATTCTGGAAAGGGCGCATCTGGTTTACCTCTACCGAGGATGTGGGCACTACGTTTTTTATCAGCTTACCTATATATGCCAGTTCACTATATAACAACGAAAACACTAGTGAAACAACACCCGAAAACGATGTAGAAACCGCCTAAAAACCTACCATAAAATAAGCTTGCTACAAAAAACCTGATTTTATTATAAAAAGTTCAGTGAAAGTCCTATTTTTATCGGCTAAACAGGCTATCTTCTAAATTTGCTAACCTGAACAATAAGCATTTATGCAAAAAGGAATACTGAAACGTACCTCGGCACTTGTAGCAGCATTGGTGATGATTTGCACACTAAACGCTGGTGCACAAGACATAGTGAAAGTAAGAAACCTTAACTACACTTCTTATTTCTCAAAAACTCAGCACATACCAGTTTTGGTAGTGTATTCACTCACCCCCGACATGTTCAACTGCTCTAGATTGAAGGGTGACCACAACTTCAAACTCAGTGCAGACCCTCAATTTACTGATGCTACCAACCTCAAGGACGACTACAAAAGTGCTTTGTTCGAAGAAGCGCATCTAATGGCGCCAGAGCAAAACAACTGTGATAAAGATGCTTATAACGAAAGTTTCTATTTCACAAACATTATGCCGATGCCTAAAAATCTGCACAAATCTCTGTGGGAAAAATTGCATCAGAAAGAAATACTGAAAGCTAAAAAATACAAAAAAGTAAAGGTATTTGCTGGCACAGTTGGTCGCAACTGGGTTATAGGTCACAACAACAATGTAATAGTACCAGAATGGTGCTGGAAAGTGATATACATACCTAGCACAGACGAGTACTTGTGCTATCAGTTCCACAATATTGAGCCATACAATGCTAAAGACAACTTGGCTAACCACAAAGTTGACATCAACACTATTGAGTCTCTAGCTGGTGTTCGTTTCGTTAATGGTGTTATTACTGCCAGCTACGTTACACCTACCCCAAACAACTAACAAGATTTCTTTTAAAATAGCAAAAGAGCGAAGCACCTAAAATGCTTCGCTCTTTTGCTATTACACCTAATACTACACTCAATATGCTACATTATTACTACTTCCTGCTCAACATACACATAAACAACTACGCTATCTGTAATATATATCGCTATATTTGTTATACAGCTTAGTATACCTGAGCTAACACCAATCCACTTCCTAAACTATTCTAAATGAAAAAGTTACTTCTATTCATCCTTGCTTTAATCATAGTCACAAGCACCAAAGCTCAAACACCAACCATGGAGGAGAAACTATACTACACTGCCAAGGTATGGGGCTTTGTTAAGTATTATCACTCAGAGGTCAGTACTTGTCAGGTCAATTGGGATAGTGTGTTGATGGATGTATTACCAGATGTGCGCAGTGCCAGCAACGATACTATGTTCAACGATGCGCTGATGCATATGCTACTAGCGGCAGGGCCTATGGATATTGCCACTACTGCCCTGCCAGACACACTGCCTGCCGAGCTAAAACGCAACAGAGACTGGAGCTGGATAAGCAGCCCAATGTTGCGTTCAGATGTTCGCACCATACTCGACACCATAAAAAACAATTTCAGACCACATCCTGGCTGTCACGTTACTACAGGTACTTCCTACGACTTTAATGCTGCCTGTGGTGGATTCTTATATTTCCCTACAGATACAGTCATCCTCAATCTCAACATAAATTCCACTTACCCATCTCAAGATCAGCGGCTCATGTTGCTATTCACCATGTGGAACATCACCCGATATTTTAACCCATACAATTATGTACTAGATCGCAACTGGGACACCGCACTCATGCATAGTGTAGTACCTTTTGCCAATGCTGCCAATTACACCGAGTTCAAGAACCTCTACTTAAAGCTTGTAGCATCTCTAGACGATGCACATGTTTATGGCCTGTCATATCCCTTCTACTCATACACACCGCCAGGCTATTACGCTCCACGCATCAAGCTGAAACATGTAGAAGGTAAGTATGTAGTAGTTCGTTCGCTAGAAACAGGTATTATACCCGGCGATGCAATTATATCTATCGAGGGACATACAATACCCTACTGGGAAGACAGCTTACTACAATATTACTCAGCTGGTAGCCCATGGATAAAAAGACGAATTGCTGCAAATGATCTTTTGCACAGACCTACTATTGGTGCAACTATCAATATTGTGTTAGAAGACAGCACGGGCACTCCCTATGCCAAAACTATCAATACCGTCAACTCTTACACCAGTTTCTACAATGATTTCCTCTACAAAGACTATTACCCTGCCGACTCTCTTAATGATATAGACTGGACTATTTTCGACTGCAATGTTGGATACATGAATTTTGGCAACCTTACAGATGGTGGCACCGACTCGGCATACGATGCCATGGTGGAGTTACCAGCAATTGTTATTGATATTCGCAACTATCCTGCTAGCGGCAATGCATGGGCACTCACAAACAAAATATTTGACGTACGCAAACCAGTCACCAAACTTACCAAACCCGATGTTAATTATCCCGGCACTTACTACTGGCAAAATGTGTCAATGGGCTTCTCTGGCAACCCTACCCCCTATTATGGCCGTATAGTGGTAATAGTAGATGAAAACACACAAAGTGCTGCCGAATATACTACTATGATGCTGCGACAGCATAGCGATGTAATAGTGGTAGGTAGCAACACCGCTGGTGCAGATGGCAACATCACCTGGATAGCTCCTTCAAGTGATTTCAGATTTGGCTGGACCTCTCTTGGCGTTTATTACCCCAACGGAGATAGCACACAACGCATTGGCATAGTGCCAGACTCTATGGCCTATCCTACTAGAGAGGGTATACGCAACCATAGAGATTATGTATTGGAAAAAGCACTTGCTATCGCTGGTTGCACCACATATACACATCAGGTTGATGCTGCATCACAGCCTACTATCAATATGTATCCCAATCCTGCTTCCAACAAAGTTCACATAAGCATCAGCAATACCAGCAGCAATCCTCATAGCATTGTGATATCAGACATTGCAGGCAAAACAATGATTGCAGAAACAGCCAAACCCAACAACATCATAGACACAAGGTTGTTACAGCCGGGCATGTATCTGGTCCGTGTTCAGTTTCAAAATGGCCAGGTAGCCACTGCTAAACTAACTATTCACTAAGCCAGCACTATATAAACTTATTGTCTCTGGCTGTTTTTATAGCATCAGCCTTAGAGTGTACATCTAGCTTGTGATATATATTCTTGATGTGCGATTTCACTGTTTCCAGATCTATGTACAGGTCATCGGCTATACGCTTTCTGCTTTTGCCTGTGGCTATGTGCTCTAGTATCTCTGTTTCCCTCCTAGTCAGCGGGCTTTGTTCATTTCGCTTAAACGAGGTGATCACCATCCTCGCTATATTAGCACTCATTGGCCCACCACCTTCCATCACCTCTGCTATTGCGGCAACAATCTTTTCTGGTGGTGTGTTCTTAGTAAGATACCCAGACGCACCGTTACTAAGTGCCTTGAAGATGGTAGCCTCTTGCTCATATACAGTCAGTATCAGTATGTGCGTATCGGGCAAAGCCTTCTTTATTTTAGGTAGTGCCTCTATCCCAGTTATACCTGGCAGTTGCACATCTAGCAATATCACATCCGGATTGTCTCGTTCTATTTTTTTTGCAGCTTCTTCGTATGATGGATAAGCCCCAGTGATTTTATAACCATTTGTGCTCCCTATCAAAAAGGCATAACCCTCTCTTATGGTTTCATCGTCCTCTATTATGGCCACATGTATATCCAAATCTCTTTTCATAGCGCTGCTTTTATGTAAAGTTCGGCAACATGCCCACTCTCTTTTATCACCTTTTTGGCGGTATTTTGAAAGACAAAGTTATTATCGTGCCCTTACCTGCTCTGGAGTCTATATAAAGCTTGCCATTCAGCCTACCCGCACGTGTCTGCATATTGGCCATACCATTGCCTTTGTGCGCCTTTTGCATATCAAAACCCACTCCATCATCTTTTAGCACCATATGCAGCACATCCTTGTTTTTTAGCACCACTTCTAGCGTCACATTCTTTGCCTTAGCATATTTTAGGGTGTTATTCAGTGCCTCCTTAAATATCATGATCAAGTTGCGGCTCATGTTCATGTCCAGTCTGTAGGCTCGCCACTTATCATCCACCCCCGTAAAAACAAAGTTGATTTCTGTATCCTGAAACAACTCCATACCAAAATCCCGAATACGGTAAAGTATTTCTGACAGCACATCATTTGATGGTTTTAACGACCACAGTATATCTTTCGTACCACCATACAGTTGAGCAGTATTATCTTCAATTTGTCCTAGTATACGGGTAGTCTCAGGTGTCAATTCTATTTTGTTGCGCAGCACATTGGTTAGCACATTTATTCTGGTTAGCTTATTGCCTATTTCATCATGAAAATCCTCTGCAGTACGTGCTCTTATCTTTCCTAGCTCCTCCGCTCTCAATTTAGCTAGCAGCGCCTCCCTTCTTTGCTTGCGCTTGGTTATAGAATACTGAAACACTACCCCTATCAATATGCAGAACACAAAAATGACGAACCTGAACCAAGTAGTCTTGAAAAAAGGTGTTATTATCTCAAACTCATAAATCAACTCTGTAGGTGCCACCCCCATATTGCCCTTACACTGCACATGCAGCACATACTTACCAGGGGGCAATGCTGAATAGGTAATAGTATTAGCCGCCGACCAATCACTCCATGGTGCATCTAGCCCATCCATCCTATAGCGATACATGATTTGTTTAGCTCCGGCCATCGTTATCGCCTGAAACGTAAAGGATAGACTATTCTTTTTATAAGGCAACCTTAAGTTTTGCGGCACGCCATACCATGTATCTGTTGCATCATACCACTGTTTGTCTAGCTGTGGCTCACCTGCCACACGCACCGCCTGTAGCACTATGCGGCTGGGCGTAGGATTCACTACACTTGTGTTAGGGTCATAGCGCACAGCACCATTATTGGTGCCAAACCATATACTGCCATCGCTCATGCGCATCACAGCATTGATGTTGCTCTCCATTCCCGTTATGCCTTGCTCTTTGCCATAAAACGTCACTTTAGGCTCTTCTCCTTCCTTCAGCACTATCTTATGTATACCAAAGCCAGTGCCCACCCATATATTACCAGCCACATCGGTCGTTATGTTATAGATAAAGTCCGACTGTAAGCCGTTTGATTTATTGATAACTACTACCGCTCCCGTCCTCATATCATACCCCATCAGTCCGTTATCATTACTGCCCATCCACAACTTACCATCCCGCATCAGGAAGCACTGTATAGCATAGCTATCTATAATACTATTGGTTCTAAATTCTTTTAGCTCACCTGCATGAAACATCATCAAGCTACCCTCGGTAGATATCAAAGTACTATCATACCCTATACTTACAAAAGAGTAAACTGGTCTGGTATTAGTAGCCACGGGTTTAAACATGTTATCTTCCAGCACCATAATACCATTGGCAAAACCAACCCATAATCTCGAAAAGGTATCTATATACAAGCTATGTACAGAGTTGGATGGAAAGTCGCGTTCAGGAGCCGCATATTGTCTAAAGATACCATTATCATAAGACCATAAACCTCTCCCTCTGGTACCTATCCATAGTATTCCTTCTTGGGTATAACATAGCGATGTGATGGCTGGCACAGGATTGGAAGGAAAAGAAAGTGGAGACACCTTACCTTGTGCCAACACATATAAACCCGCATCGTACGTTCCCACAAACAATGAGTCTGTTCGGCTTCGAGCTATAGCCATCACCTGCGCACTTGCCAAACCACTCACCTCATCCAAACCAGAAAATTGGGTACCCGAATACCTGTATAAGCCCTGCCCATCTGTAGCCATCCATATGTTACCCTCGTTATCACACACTAGGTTCAGTATTTCATTGTCAGTAAGCCCATTCTTTTTGTTATAATGTTGCCAGCCACCTGCATGCCATTTCACTACACCATTATTAGTGCCTAGCCACAGGGCCTCATCCTTATCCTCGGCTATAGAGGTGATGCCTGCTAGATAGCTACCATCATTACTTATCACCTGCTCTAGCAAACCGTTCTCCACTTTGTAGAGCCCAGTGGCACCTGTGAGCCACAATGTGCCATTGTGGCTACAAAACACATGATTAAATCTGGGTAGACTTCCATCTTCTGCCACCGCCGCCACCATTGCCACGGTATCCCATGTGGCAGCCTGCCTTAGTCGCATCAACACGCCTGGCGCTGCCACATATAGCTGCCCTTTCACAGCCATTATAGCCGATATGCCACCAGGCCCTGCAGGTGTATGCAGATAGTGTTTCTTACCATTGGCTATGTAAAACACATCACCTTGTTTGCGCCACCACACAGTATCCCCCACTACCTGTATCTGCTGAGTCACAGTAAGGCCCCGTTCTATTATCTCTGGCAATTGGTAATGCTTAAAGGTTTTACCATCATATACCGATAGTCCCTCTGGCGTACCTATCCACACATGGTTTCTGCTATCTACACCTATGGCTCGCACCACGTTTGTCAGTAGTCCGTTGCGTATAGTATAGTTGGTAAACGTCTGACCATCAAACCTCGACACCCCTCCATATGTCCCCACCCACAAGTTACCATAGGCATCTTGTGCCATACTTGTAGCCTGAGACTGCACCAAACCAGCATCAATATTTAGGTTATGAAAATGAGAGCGTTGGGCCCACACAGTTGGACATACACCTATCAGCAATGCTAGCATTGCCATCAGTCGGCATCTATATCGGTGTAGTATTGCCCTCATTCCAAGGTGAAATTAAGCCTATTATACCAAAGAAACAGCGGCAACCTTTCGTGATGCCGCTGCTATTTATACTCTTTCCAATTAGTTATTACTGCCAGTCTGGCTGGTCGTCATTCCAGTTTATTTTCTCTCCTAGCTCCCCTAGTCCCATTATTCTATTCAACCGGAAATTGATACCAATCTCATTATATGCACCAGCCACATGATAGTAGGAGCGACCATAGTGTATGTCAAACTTCTTTAGTGCTATACCAGCCCCAAAAGCAAACCCCGCTATACCAGGCGCAGTTTGCACTACCATTTCCTTACGTCGCAGGTAGTTGTAAGACCCAGTTACCGTAATTCTATTGCCTAGTTTTATCTCTGCGCCAAATATGAAGTGACGAAATAACTTGTCTGAGAAGTTTGATTTTTGCTTCGCATTACTGTCTATAGTACTCAGTATGGTTGTTACAGCGTCATCAGGGTTATCGTAGCGAATATCCCACTCATACAAGTGATGTATGGTGGTGAAGAGCCGCAACGGCACGTGCTTAAAGCGCTTAGATATACCTATCTGCAGGTCGAATGGTATTGGCTCTGCTGGCTTATCTGCCGTATATCTGTCTAGCATCACACCCATATTTTTGGCTGTAGCTGCTATGTCCCACAGCGAGGCTGTATCATAGTAGTTGATACCTACATCTACCATAGCTGCCGACGCTCGCTGTTCGGCCAGTGCCGATTGCGCAAATTTCATAGTTGCACCATAGCGCCAATGCTGACCATAGCTGCGCGATGCGCCTAATGAAAGCGCATAGTCATTTGCTCTGAATGTCCCATTTACCGCTCCTGAGGCCGTGGTGCTGGTAAACTCCCCATAATTTAAATATTGCACCCCAAACAGAAACGAAGTATTGACTTTCTGAGCATGATAGCCATAAGCAAGATTAGTGGCGCTTATACCTGCATACATACCATTATAACCAAGCGCTAGCTGGTTGTGCAGCCCCCTGCGCATCAGCGATGGATTTTGCAATGCAAAGGTAATATCGTCCTCAGGGTTGGCTATTGCTATGCCACCCATAGCTGTCACATGAGGCGAATTGGCCAAACGTAGAAATTCGAAAGAAAATTGACCTCCATTCACCTGTGCTTTTGCTACTGCGGCACACATAATACCACTTAGCAAAAGAGCCCCCACTCCCAGCTTCTTTCCAATAGCCAATCGAATGTTCATGCCGAATATTATAATTTGAATAAACGCAACACACCCGCAAATATTGTTACTATTTGCGGGTGTGCTAGTATTTTATGCTTGTGTGTTGCTCTTCAGCACATCTTCTATTATCTGTGCACTTACGCCAGTATTAGAGAACCCACCATCATGAAACAAGTTTTGCATAGTTATCATTCTGGTATAATCGCTAAATAACATCGCACAAAACTTCGCACAATCTTCAGCACTTGCATTACCCAGTGGAGACATTTTTTCTGCATAGGTATAAAACACATCAAAACCAGACACCCCTGAGCCTGCTGTAGTTACTGTTGGCGACTGAGACACTGTGTTTACACGTACCTTTTTTGCAAAACCATAATGATATCCAAAACTACGAGCTATACTTTCTAATACAGCTTTTGCATCAGCCATATCATTATATCCGGGAAAAGTGCGTTGAGCAGCTATATAACTTAGTGCCACCACAGAGCCCCACTCATTGAGCGCATCAGCTTTCATAGCCGCTTGTAGCACTCTATGTAGCGATAGCCCAGATATATCCAGTGTCTTCAAGAAATTCTCATGATTAGATTGAGTATACGCTATATTCTTGCGCACATTTGGCGACATGCCTATAGAGTGCAGTATAAAGTCGAACTTACCACCAAACAGCTCCATACTCTTTTCCATCAGGCTATCCAGGTCAGCATCAGATGTAGCATCAGCAGCTATCACTTGTGCATTGCAGGCAGTTGCCAGTTCGTTTATTTTGCCCATACGCAGCGCTATTGGCGCATTTGTCAACACTATTTCTGCACCTTCAGCTACTGCTATCTGTGCAGTCTTCCATGCTATTGAGCGCTCATCCAGCGCCCCAAATATGATACCTTTTTTTCCTTTCAACAGTTGATGTGACATATCTATTTCAGTTGTAGTAACTATTATTAAACCAATACGGGCAATGTTTGCTACATTGCCCGCAGGCCGCTTTGCGGCAGTAAAATTAATAAAAAAGAGCCTCAGTTAGCTGCTCGCTAAAAGCGCTCCCATTCTATATTATAAGTATAATTAGTTTTATTGAGCACACTATCCTTCATATCCACAGTTGTTCTTGTCACCAAATTAAATGCGTCAATATCATATTTCACATACACGCTCTTATCCCTTTGTGTTATAGACTCTACCATGTGGGCATTGTTATAAATATTCATACCATACATAGTATATGACTGCAACCACAACCAATCTCCAGGACGATTGTAATTGTCTGTATAAAAATGATAACGCTCATTTACCCAATCTGCACCTGCAAAGTCTACACTGTCCTTTTTAGAGGCGGCGTCAGTTACATGTACAAATATCGGCTTCATGTTATAAGCCTTGGTATATGTAGATGATGCATTGTTTCTCAGGTTAGTAGTATCTGGCACTCCAGGGGCACTCCACTGAAAGAAATGAATATCATAAGGGCTAGTCATATTGAAGATGCTCAACTCAGCCTTATTGTTAAATTGATTCTCCAGCAAGTCGCCATCTATTGATGTATAAATACTTTCTGTTCTAAACTCAATGTTTCGGTAGGTTATTGCCGTTCTGATGTTACGAGCCATTAGCCTTCCGTAGTACTCATATTTATTGATGAGGAAAGGGGTGTGCGCCTCAGTCAGCAAACCATTACTTGTGTAAAAAGTATCACTCTGCAATATCAGATTAGCTATGATATCAGTAGTCTTCTTCACTATAGTATCATTATTACCTCCGTAATAGGTAAAATCATAATCGTAATGCTTCGGAGATAGTCCATCTACAGAATACTGAATTTTAGATAAGCGGTTCTTCACATCATAGTAGAAACGAAACGTTTCATACACAGGATTAGGTATCGGTGCCGACGATAGAGATGGTTTGTAGGTGGTTATTTTCTGATAACCCAGCATTCTAACATTGTTGGGCGACGGAGCCGACGGATGGTAGGGCTTTTTACAAGCCACAGCCAACAACGAGCCTAGCACCACAGAAGCAACAACATTGAGCAATGAGTATTTGCGCATAGAGCCTTTTTTTACATTAGAATCTCAAAAATAGTAAATAGACCTCAATAGTCAATCACCCAACAAAAAAAGCCTACCAGCCTCTTGCCTCCTACATTTAATCCTGTTTCTCAGACAAACCAGTTGCAAAATCTATCAGCAAGCTCGCCACATCCGGTATTTTATGCAATGTTATGGCTGCTGGCACATCAAACACATCATGATAATATCCCTTCCCCCCATTAGAATATATAAAAAACGCAGGCACTCCTCGCTCATAAAAATGATAATGGTCGCTATTAGACGTTTTACCACGGCTCTTCACCTCTGGCAAACTATATCTTTTACTATTCAGCTCCACTAGTTTGTTATATTCATTGGGCAGCTCTGTTGCATTTACCACGGTCACGCCATTGCTAGCATCTCCCATTATGTCCACATTTGTCACAAACCTGATGTTCGACAAAGGAATTGGACTATGCTTAGTAAAATAGTCAGAACCTAGCAAGCCAGCCTCCTCTCCACTAAATGCTATAAAAACACAAGAATAGCGCAGCGGATTGGCTGCAAAGTACTTCGCCATATATAGTACCATTGCTGTGCCGCTTGCATTGTCGCTAGCCCCAGCAAATATTGCTTCCTTACCCATCATTCCCAAATGGTCGTAATGTGCCGAAAACACCAGATAGCTATCTGGCACTGCTGTTCCTTTCACATACCCTATTACATTACTGCTCTTTAGCTCTTTATAGTGCGCTTCCACATGCACCTTAGCTGTTAGTGGCGTTGCTGGCAGCACACTATCTTGCACATACAGCACAGTCGCCTTCAGGCTACGCCTGCCCACAGTCCAAAACTGTTTACCCCGTTCTGGCACTATATATACACCTGCTGGCAAAGCTTCTGCCAAGTCTCGCTTGCGTAGCTTCATCACCTTACAAAAGCTATCCACATTCTTTAGCATCCATATCTTATCATTTGTTAGTCCTGCACGCACAGTATTCCATTTGGTGGTGTCTGTCACAGTCTGTAGGTCTAGCACAGTTATGTTTTCCTTCATCTTGGCCGATGCGCTGTTGGCATCTACTAAATAGTCTACCCCAGCACGTAGTTGTTTACCATTTATATTCAGCTGCACCTTACCAGGAAAGGTATTTACCTCAAAACTGTAATATTGCCTGTAGTCTGCCATACCACTTAGTGGCTGCAAGCCCATCTCCTTCATTTGTGCAGCTATATATTGTGCGGCTTTCCCTTGTCCATCTTCCACATATCCCCTACCCTTCATAGCTGGCGCAGCCAACACATCTATATGGCTCCTTATCTGCTGTTTTACACCTACCGAATCTTGTGCCTTAGCCCCAACAATACCTATCCACCATACTACTACCAGTATTGCCCATCCTTTCATATCACCAATTCATTTTTTACTTACCAAAACTACAAAGTCTTCAAATCATCGAAAGCTATATCAACCACATCAAAGTTCTTATTACGCCAGTGATAGTGCCACCATTCATTGGGCACATAGTTAAATCCGTGCTTCCACATAATTTGTTTCAGCACACTACGTCTTTTTAGTACTACTGCTGGCAAATGCTTAAAAGCATGATGTGCACTATCTGTAAAGTTATCATAGCCAGTGCCCATATCCAGCTCAGCTCCGGTTATCATATCTATCAGCGTTATGTCAACAGCCAATCCTCTGTTATGATGGCTACCCCTCACTGGGTTAGCCACATATCGCTTGTTAGGCGTCAGGTGCCACATAGTGCAGCTCACACTATAGGGTCTGTAGGCATCATAAAGCTTCAGGGCATATCCATACTGCTTTAGTTCTGCCTGCACCTTTTGCAATGCCCTGGCAGGTGCTAGGCGCAGCCAAGCCTCATGCTGCACATACAGCTGTCTGTGTGCGAAGTTATTACTGCTTGCATATCTTATATCCTGCACTAGGTCGGGCAGCATAGGCTGCAACCTCACAAATCTGGCATTACTATCAGCCTTCCCAGCAGCCCTCAGCTTGTCCACTGAGGTCACTATGGGCACTCTTGCATGGCACTCTTGCGCATATGCGGGTATAGCCACACACACCCACATCAGTATCAATAGCCATTGTTTTACCATTAGCGCAGTTCTTCATACTCTATATAGTCATCATCGGCTGGGCGCACTGGTTTGGCGCCGGGCTGCGATTGCTGCCTACCACCACCGCCCGATGACATCTGGTTTTCCATGTCTTGCATTTGTTGCTGCATATGGCGCATTTGCTTAGCAGCCACCGAACCTATCCTGAAAATGGGCAATATATACACCAAAATCACTCTTAGCACAAAACCTATCACTATCACCCAAAGAAATATCTTTAGCATAATGCACAAAGTTATCTTGTTTGCGCTAGTCTGCTATAACTATATAGCCCGCACACTGCACTAAAGCAGTATATTGCTTCGCTTTTTAACATTATACAACACAAACCTCTTGCAAGCCTGGCTCCAACTCATACGGTGGCAAAACCTGCTCATTATAGCACTCACACAGCTGCTAGCATGGTGGTGCATAGTGCAGCCACAACAGCCACAGGTGCTGCACAGCTTCAACATGCTGCTGCTCTCGCTATCAACAGTGCTTATAGCAGCAGCCGGCTACATCATCAACGATTACTTCGATATCAAAATCGATCAGGTCAACAATCCTAGCAAAGTAGTTTTGGGTAAAATAATAGACCGAAAACACGCTATCAAAGCACACATAGGGCTCAATGTTTTGGCATTGGCGCTTGCCACTTATGTGGCCATATCTGCACATCATCTACTTTGGCCAGCACTACAGTCCGCATGCATAGCCCTACTCTGGTTCTATTCCACCACTTTCAAGCGGCGTTATATTTCTGGCAATGTCATTGTGTCGCTACTCACTGCACTCACTATCATCACCATTATAGTTTACGAGCCCACCCTATTGCTGGCAGCTAGCCGCCCGTTAAGCTCCGCTAGCCAGCCTGGCACACCCTCATCACTACCGTTCTGGATGCTAGGCTACTATTCCTATTTCGCATTTATGCTCACCTGGATACGCGAAATAGTGAAAGATATGCAAGATCTTCAGGGCGATGAGGCCGACGGTTGCGTTACGCTACCTATAGTGCGTGGACTCAGGTATGCCACCTACTTTGCTACCATATTAGCTTTGGCAGCCATCATACCCCTATCCATTTCGGCGGCTGTGCTGCTTATTAAGGGATATTGGCTACTTGGCATTTATATACTAGCACTACTATCCATACCACTTCTGCTATGGTGCATTTTTTTATGGAAGCGTGCCACCACACAGCATTACGCTATTTGTAGCCGTTTCCTCAAAATTATTATGGTACTTGGCATACTTTCGCTCCTTATTTACAAAATCCAATAATCGTGCAAAAGATAATTCTCGCTTCCCAATCACCTCGCCGTCGCCAACTCATGGAAATGGCCGAACTGCAATTTGAAGTTATTGTAACAGACACCGACGAAACCATACCAACTGGCATGCCTGGCGAAGACGTACCAGTTTTTCTGGCACGTAAAAAGGCAGACGCCGTATCGCACCTGGCCCCTACCAGCATCGTCATTGCCGCCGACACTATAGTATTGTTGGATGGCGAAGTACTGGGCAAGCCCACAGACGAAACCGATGCTATCGATATACTCACTAAACTGTCGGGCAAAATGCACAGGGTTATCACAGGGGTATGCATTCGCCACAACGGGCATGAAGAAGTACTCGCTGTCACCACTGAGGTTTACTTCAGACCTTTATCCACTCAGCAAATCACGCACTATGTGAAGCAATACAAACCGTACGACAAAGCTGGAGCTTATGCTATTCAAGAGTGGATTGGTGTAACCGGAATAGAAAAGATAAACGGCGACTATTACAATGTGATGGGCCTACCAATTGGCGACGTTATTAAGATGCTACAATCATCATTCGGACTATAAAAGAACAAACCGCAGGCACTAAAGCTGCGGTTTGTTTTTGTTCTTGAACTTGCGGTTCTTATTGTAGTTATTATTGTTGTTATTCCCATATCCACCACCACTGCCATTATCACGATAGTTGTTGCTATTGCCATTTCTTGGGTTATTACCACCCTTAAAGTTGCGGTTATTGTTATTATTGTTGTTCCGCTGTCTGAAGTTGTTATTCCTATTATTATTTTGGCTGGTGTCTACATATACCTTAAAGCCTCCTGGTTCATAACGCAGTTTTCCTCCAGTCAACTCTAACAGCTCGTTTTTTATCATGTCATCATGCACAGGCTCTTTGTGCCAGTTGGCATATGCCAACTTCATGTAGTAACCTATTGCTTGTGTCAGACCGTGCTTCTTCTCATCGTCTGTCTCATTGATGGCTCTTGTTATTAACTGCTCCACACAAGCCCCGAGGTGCTTATACTTCACTGGCTTTTGCGGATAAGGTATCACTACTGGCTTTGCAAAAACAACCTCTGGTAGCGGACATGGATATGGGCTATCTACATCCAAGTTAAAGTTGGTCATCTGATACAGATGATCCCACAATTTGTGCTTATAGTCTTCTATCTGCTTCAAGTGTGGGTTTAGTGTACCCATCAGCTCTATAATAATCTCGGCTTGTTGCAGTCGTTTTGCTCTGTCTTCCACAGTAAGCAAATATTCCACCATCGATTGCACATTACGACCGTATTCCGGCATCAGCATCCTGCTGCGCGATGTATTGTACTCCATTAAATTATGAAAAGTCTTAAAAAATTAGTCAATATTGTTTGTTACCGGAAGGTACCGGAGAGATACGCAAGCATAGGATTGAAAGCATGCTGCACGTATCTTGACTATTACAAAAATACAAAAACTAACCGAATATCCTAATACGATAACTTTACAACATGGAAAAACCCAGACTTGACAAATACATGTGGTCTATTAGGCTGTTCAAAACAAGAACACAGGCTACAGATGCCATTGATAGTGGAAAGGTGAAACTCAACGGTCAATCCGTAAAGCCATCTCGACCTGTAAGCATTGGCGAGCAATACACGCTCAAAACTGCTGCGGGCAAACTAACTATAGAGGTTACCGGACTCATTCATACAAGGGTAGCTTACCCCGAAGCCATAAAAAACTATCTAGACCTCACTCCAGATGAAGACAGAGCTATCAACCAGGCTCAGGCACCTAGCTTCTACACTGGTAAGCGCCTAAGTAAAACAGGTCACCCCACTAAAAAACAGCGGAGAGACCTGGAAAATTTCTTGAGCGATAACGACGACCTACCCGAATCAGACTAGTACACAGACACAAAGTTGCCTGGCACGGTCAACACCCAGTTGAAGCCTCCGTTAGAACTTTCATATATACCCTTATCTGTAGCCAGGTATATATATCTACGCTCTGTGCCGTTTTTATATACGTTGCGCTTACCTACTATGCTGCGCACTGTTACATTACTAGCCAGTCCGGTATTGCTCAGTCTCCAGGAGGCTGTTGACACATCATACATATACACTCCATTACCCGCAGTTCCTATCAGGCACACCTCTTCAAACGGAGTATTGATACATAAAAGTGGCACACCTGTTGGCATACTGCTAAACTGACGCCAATTAGACCCTGAATCATCACTATACCAAGCCCCATAGTTGCAAGACGCATCTATAGCTATCAATCTGTTATTGATGTGCCCCAGAGAGAAGTTGCCAGTAGCCGTAAATGTACCATATGGCGGCAATGGAGTTCCTCCTGTGTTGCCCAAATAAATGTATGGCAATGCTGTAGGATTTGCAGTCAACTCGCTCCACCTATTAGCCACAGTCAAACTTTCATCCTTCCCGCATTTCACAAAATTGCGATGGTGTATCGTATCTGTAGTATAAGGTATAGAGTATGCGAGCCCACACAAAACACCATTAGCCAGCATAGTCAGCGACTTCATACGCACTGGCAATATACCCACCTTTACTGTATCATAAGACCCTTCATACGACCATGATGAAGGAGTACCCATACCATCAGAAAATGCTAACCCCAACCAGTTGTTACCTGCTGGCGAAGAGCACATGGCATAAACCCTATCGCCCCAGCTGGATACAGTATAGAGCATAGATTGGTTAAGGTCTATCTGCTGCCCGTAACAATTGGTGCGAGGAATGCGGGTGAGCGTATCTAGCGTCAGGTTAAAGTTAACGCCATTATTGCTGCTATAATATAGATTATCCTTTGCCCATATTATGTTGGGACCCGCTGTGGTGATAGCCCTACTTGGCTTACCATCTGCCCTAAACAATACACTCTTTATATTCCTACCGTCATTAGTATTAAACAATGCTCCAGCAGTATCGCCTATAAATAGGCTGTAGGGTGTCATAATCACATTGTTGTTATCTATTGCAGTTGTTCTTTTACAACCACTATTTACCAACAACAATGCCGCCAGCACTGCTGGCAAATAAGACAAAAGCGTTTTACGCATGGGGTCTTTTATTAAAATTATCAATTGAAACAAAGATAAGTATTATACCGACATTTTACGGCGATGCTGTTTTGTGGTAGGCAGCATTACTTATGTCATTCATTCTCATCGCAAAATCTACTAGTTCCAGTATACTATTTTCTGTCTTATCCTTAAAGTTAACCTCTAGCTCAAAGTGGAAGGCATCGTCCTTCAGCTTTCCACCCGAAAACGATATATAATTCAACAATTTTTTACTCTCAGCTATTAATGCCGAATCTTTGGGAGAGGTAGCTACTGAGGGTTCCACCTTACTAAACAACTCTTTCACATCCAAAAACAAACAAAATGGCGAGGCATAACTTTTTTCTGCCATTGCATCATTCAGCTCATCTTTTTTATACTTGCCCTCCAAAAAACCCCTCACATATCCTTTGCTGGTCGATATCACTGCATAGTTATCTACCACCAGCAGGTGCACAGAGTCCCTATAAGCTATCGGCATTATATAGCCATTTTCGGTCTTGCGCATTCCATTTATCACTGCCTTCTCTAGCAACTTGTCAAAATGCTCCTTGTTTTTGATGCCCACACACCACATCATATTCATATCAGCTGTTTGGCGCTTATGCTCCACTAGCTCACCCATAAATTCATCTTGCTCGAGTACCGCTTTTAGCTCCAGGTCATTTAGCAACACTGCCATATCTCCATCAAATGCCTCTAGCACATAATCCACGTCCAACCCCTGAGTTGTTAGTCCCACATTGGCAGGCCCAAACAATCCTGCTTGCTCTAGCAAGGTCTTCACCCCGCCGGGCGACAGATGCATAGAAAGCAACATTCCAACATTTTTCTTGGGCAATCTATGCAACATCTCGACCGGCACATCTGCCGTCTTAAAGTTTTTGGTACCCGCTAGTATATGTGCTGGCAGATAGTAATCTACATCCGCACTTATCAATCCTTTTTTAAAGTTTACACCACAGGTCAGCACAGCATCCTTCCAGTTGGCACTAGATATTGATACGCCTTTCATCTCTATTATTCCCTGTGTTATATCATTCAGAAAGTTACCGTAATTAAGCCAGATAGACACATCATGATCTTGTGCTGCAAACTTATTGAATCGCTTATTTTGTGTAATACTGTTCGACTCTGGCACTACAAAGGCATCATCCACATGTTGGCGTATAGCGGCGTCATGTGCTATTGAGTCTGCCACAGGGTCGGTGTCTGCATCAGCATCATATTGCCGGGCACTTATCACCATCAATATACGGTTATTCCATGCTAGTCGCAGGTCGTTACCTACATACAGCTCTCTTCTGTTAGCCCTGTTCTGCGGCTTAGTGCCCGGAAAAGCATGACTCAGGTAAGCCTCCAATAATCGCTCATCGTCAAGCGGTATAATTCCCACAAATACAGAACTACCCGCAAAACGGTTATCGGCTAGTGTATAAACGTAAAATGTATTATCTACCTCAAAACCTGCATTCTCTATGCCACCCATGGCATCAGCCTCGGTCTTGCCAGGCATTCTTCTTTGTATCTCTTTAAACAGGCGACTACCTGTTATCACCTCCCAAGCCACCTTGCGGCTAAGGGAACCTAAGTTAATGCCCGCTGCAGCCACTGCATTCGCAGGGATGTAGCGGGCATTGTCTGGCACCGAGTGGCAACTTGCAATCGCAATAATGGCCGCAAGCGCTATCATGGCTTGCATTATCGGATGCCGCATAGGCAACTTTTTTATTGGTTAAAATGGCAAATCGTCCATCGCCTCTGTAGATGGCTTGAATGGTTGACTACCGTAGTTGCCAGCTGGCTGGCTTTGAGATGGTGCATTATATGCTGGTGCTTGCTGCGGTGCGCTAGTAGCAGGTGCACTAGTAGCAGGCTCCACACGCCATGCGTCCAGGTTTGTTATGTACTTAGTTTGGCCATCGCGCTTATCTACATAGGTATTACCTTTTATATTAAAGCTCACTTTTACCAAATCACCATTGTTATATCTATCTATTATGTCACACTTTGTCTGAACCAATTGCAGCTTAGCATAGTTCTTATATTGATTACCATTTATCTCTTCTTCCAATTCTAATACAAACTCACGCTTCTTGAATTTGTCGCTCACCTGTTGTGTGTCATACTTTACCAGCAATCGGCCTGTTACTTCTAAGTTCATTTTCAATAAAATTTAAAAAAGGTACTACTATCTAATATACTTAAAATAATTTCTTGCCTCAAAATAATAAAAAAAAGCGCTTAAAAAAGCACTTTTTCTTTTTTTTAATACAATAAAATTTTGGGGAGACTGAAGGGTTTCGAACCCTCGACCCTCAGAACCACAATCTGATGCTCTAACCTACTGAGCTACAGTCTCCGTGTATTTTCCCTTAAGG